>JAGQPS010000058.1:0-9219 GCA_020426595.1 Planctomycetales bacterium | reverse complement strand
ACGCGTTGGGGAGGCGGCATGATTCGATCGCTCCCCCTGGAAATAGTTGACTCGACCGCGGCCGCGGTTCCGTCGCTGGACCGCGCGACGCTGGACCAAGCGAGTCGCCTGCGGCAGTTAGTCGCTCCGGTGGAGGACGCGAGTCGCGATCGTGCCTCGAGGTCGGGGACGGTTCGCTTGGCTGTCGTTTCGATTTCGGGGCCAGGCTCTTGGACCTTCGAGTCGAGAATGCGAGCCGGCGACCACGTAGCGGCGGGCGATCGTGTGTGTGAGTCACACCGACTGAGGCAAGAATCATTACGGCGGGTATTGGCGGTCGACCTCGCGACTCTGGTGCACGTATCGGTAGCGGAACTCGCCAGCGGCATTCCACTGGCCGACTGCCAGGCGGTGGTGCTCGGTTTTCAGCGAGAGCCGGCCGCGTTGCTCGAGGTGTACCGAGCCGCCAAGCAATGGATGCGGAAGAAAGGTCGTGCTCCGATCGGACTCGTCGTGCAAGACGTGCCCCTTGGAGACGACGGACGCGTGTGGGCCGAACGAGTCCAGCATGTGTCGCGACAGTTTCTCAGGCAGTCGATGGCGTACTTGGGAGACATTGCCGGTCAGGTAAAGGAACCGGCTTGGCGAGGAAGCTCGTCGCCTCGGCCGGGGACTCCGCGAGAAAAAAAACTACCTGATGAGACGGCCTGTCGCGCGCGTGACAACGCGAACGAACGCCGGAAAAGACTCAAGAATTGGCTCGAACAAGTTCGCCTGTTCGACAAACTCGGCCCCGGTATCCGCGCGTAACAGAACGTGATCGGCACGCGCGATGCTTGGACCAAACGTTGAGTAGTAGCAAGCAACAAGAAACTAGAAAATCCACTGAGAAGGCTTCATACGCGACAGAACGCTCGACCGATAGAACCGAACGCGTGAAGTCATCTTTTGACTTTGCCGCGATCGTGGAAACTCGGCTGGTCCATCCCATCACCGAAGGAACCTGGCATGGGACCTCGGTATGCAGGAATGTTGGGAACGCTCGCCTTCGTGGTCGTCGTCCTTCGGGGCGCCTTCCATGGCGACGGACTCGATGGAACCGTGAGGATCGCGATCTTGGCGTTGTGCGTTTTCGCGATGATCGGCTATGGAATAGGCCGCATCGCGGAGAGCACGGTACGAGATTCGATTCGGACTCGCTTCGCCAAGGAGTTCGGATTGGCGCAACGTAACGGGAAGACTGAGACAGACCGGATATAGCCTCTTTCCGAGGCCGGCTGATCGGTTCGCCGAAACGTCGAAGACAACTTGGAATTGGCTAGGAAGGTCAACCGTCGGCGGAACGCATGTCTCATTCCGCCCGTCACGGCAGATCAATCACGGAGGATTGCATGGCCACGACCGTCGCACCTGCGGAAGACATTCAAAACGTTTGGCAGGTTTACAAGCAGGACCAGTCCAATAAGGAACTGCGGAATCGCTTGGTGGAACGCTACCTGCCATTGGTTCGCTACAACGGCGAACGGATTTGGCAACGTCTTCCCGAGGGCGTCGAACTCGACGATCTCATTTCGGCTGGAACCTTCGGGTTGATGGACGCCATCGACGCCTTTGACTTGTCGCGCGGCGTCAAGTTCGAGACGTATTGCGTGCCTCGAATTCGAGGCGCGATGCTCGATGAGCTCCGCACGATGGACTGGGTGCCTCGATTGGTGCGAGCCAAGGCGAGTCGACTCGGTGAAGCCACCAAGCGGCTCGAGGCGAAGTTCGGCCGTACGCCGACCGCGGAAGAGCTGAGCGAGGATCTTCAGATCAGCGTGCAAGAGCTCGAGCGGATGCAAACGGACGCCAACGCGGCCAACTTCATCAGCCTCGACAAGAAGTACTACGAAACCGATAGCTACAAGGATGTGCGCGAGATCGACATCCTCGAGGATAAAAAGGGCGAGGATCCGACGAAGCGGATCCAAAAGGCCGACCTCATGCGGCTCGTTTGCAAGGGACTCAACCGCAACGAGCGACTCATCATCATCCTCTACTACTACGAGGAACTGACGATGAAGGAAATCGGCATGACGCTCGATCTGAGCGAGAGCCGTGTGAGCCAGATGCACAGCAGCATCGTCGCTCGCCTCCAAGGCCAACTGGGCCGTCGCCGAGTCGAATTCGGCGGCTAGTCCAACCCGCCACTGACGATCGCAATCATCGGGCCGCCCATCTTGGGCGGCCCTTTTTATGCGCTGTGTCACCGCCGTGGAATGTCACCACTGTGAAGTGTCGCCGCCGTGGCGCGTCGGGGAGGCTTTCTAGCAAGACCGCGGGAGCGTGACCGGCAGCGCTCGGGGCTAGGGGAGGATCAACATCGCGTCGCCGTAGCTAAAGAAGCGGTAACGCTCGGCGACCGCTTGGCGGTACGCTTCCTTGATCAGGGCCTCGCCACCGAATGTCCGCACCAAGACCAACAGCGTGCTGCGCGGCAAGTGGAAGTTCGTGAGCAAGCCATCGATGACCTTGAAGTCGTACGGCGGATGGATGAACAAATCGGTCTCACCCGACCACCCGGACGTGAGCGAGCCTTCTTGAGCTGCCGCGGCCGACTCGAGCAAACGGACGCTGGTCGTGCCTACCGCGATGACTCGCCCGCCTCGCTCGCGCACCGAAGCCAAGCGAGCCGCGGTTTCCGACGAGATCGATCCTCGCTCCGAATGCATTTGATGCTCTTCGATCGTATCGGTCGCGATCGGTCGAAACGTGCCGATGCCGACGTGCAGCGTGACGCTGCACAACTCGACTCCCATGTCGTTCAAGTAGATCAACAGGTCCTTGGTGAAATGGAGCCCCGCGGTCGGTGCCGCGACACTGCCCGGGTGCTTGGCGAAGACCGTTTGATAGAGGTCGCGTTCGTCGTCGTCGTCGCGATCGCTATGGATGTAATGAGGGAGCGGCACGCGTCCCACGCGATCGAGCACGTCGAACCAGGACTCGTCACTCTCGAGCTTCACCGCCCAAGAACCTCCGCTGAGTCGAGTCAGCAAGGTGATGTGGCAATCGTCGAGTCCATTGCGATTCTGCAGCGTGATCATCTCGCCCGGCTGAATCGAACCGCGAGTCTTGCCAAGCAACCGCGCGATGCCTCGCTCGTCCGCTTCCAGAAACAACCCGTACCAACGACCTTTGGTCGTGGTGCGATAACCCACGAGCTTGGCGCGGATGACTCGGGAGTTGTTCAACACGAGCGCGTCGTTGGCGCTAAGCAGATCCGGCAAGTCGCGAATATGGAGGTGCTCGATCGTTCCGGCTTCACGCCGCACCACCATCAAGCGTGAGTCACTTCGGTTCGCGAGCGGCTGCTGAGCGATGAGCTCCTTGGGCAACTCATAATCCAGGTCGTCGGTTCGCATGCCTTGTCCCGTCGCTGACTCTCGATTCACTGACCCTGATCTCCATAATGCGAGTCGATGGTGAAGCGCGCGGCCGTGATCGGCTTTGGCGGCTAGGTTGAGGAGGTTCTTCGCTCGGCAACTTCTTCCCGACGACCACTGGCCCGCTTCGCGCGGCGACTCTCCGAGTCGCGGCGCTGTTGTCTCGTGCCCTCAGGCTCGATAGCCCCCGGCCAGGGAAAGCCACGGTCACCGAGCCGCGTGACTCGCCAAGCCATGATTCCCCAGTCGACCCCAGTGACCAGTCGACTCCAGCGACCAGTCGACCCCAGCGACCAGCGGTACCAAACGAAAAGCCCTCCGGTGAATCGGCGTGACGCCGATGGCCGGCGAGAGCCATATTCCACCTTGCTCGGGATTGCCGGTAGTCTGTGACCTGGGCCCGCGAACCTAGCGACGAATCACGGCGGTTCCCCACGCGCGTCGCTCGCCCTGCCCGTTCGTTGGGGAGAGGCGAGATGGGACGACTTGGTAACCGTGCGATCACCTTGCGGCATCGGAGCGACCCGGCCGATGTTTCCAGTAGCTTGGTCGCACTCGGCGTGAGCCGCCGCTGGTGTCCTGGCTTGGGTTTTTTCCCTTCCGCCGAGCGAATAGACCAAAACCCCCGAGGCCTGTCGATGGGCGAGACGCCACGATCCGACGAACGACAGCAATCGCTTCCGTCTGCTTCCTCCGAGCCGTCGGGGGACTTGCAAAACCGCGTCGAGTCGGCTCGCTCCGAGCTAGAAGCAGCTCGCGAATTGCCTCGCTTGTTGTGGGTGTCGACCGAGCTCAGGACGGGCGGTGCCGAACGCTGCATGACTCAATTGGCTCTCGACTTCCATCAGCGCGGCTGGCCGAGCCGCGTTGTTTCGCTCGCTCCGCTGCCGGATCGGCGTACCGAGTTGGTCGATCGTCTGCGCGAGGCGGGCGTGCCGACCGAGTCGCTCGACGCGAAGCAGCTTTGGCAGTTTCCGCTCGTCGCGCGTCGCCTCGCTCGCCAGCTTCGTGAATTCCGTCCGACTCATACGCTGAGCTTCTTGTTTCACGCGAATGTGACTCTTTGGCGAGCTCGGCGCATGGCGGGCAGCGCCGATCGCTGGATCGCCAACGTCCGCGTCGCCGATCCGCGGCGGTGGCGCACGTGGCTGGAACGACAGGCGTTTCGTCAAGCTTCGCACGTCGTCGCCGTGAGCGAGGACGTGGCTCGCCATTACCGTGCTTGCGGAGTCACCCCGGAAAAGCTCAGGGAGATTCCGAACGGAGTCGACTTGCAGCGGTTTGACTCGGTCGGAACGGGTGACGTCTTGGACGCCGGGACGACCGAGGCGACCGCCGACGTCGCCGTGGTCGGACGACTCCATCCGCAAAAGGGAATTGAACCGTTGCTTCGGGCTTGGGCGCAAGCATCGGAAGCCGCTCGCCGTTTGCGACTCGCGGTGGTGGGCGAAGGCCCGAGTCGTGAATCGCTCGAACGATTGGCCGTGGAGCTGGGGCTCGATGACCGAATCGAATGGGTCGGATGGCGGAGTCGCCCGTGGGATGTGCTGAAGCGTGTTCCTGTCGTGTTGTTGCCGTCGCGTTTTGAGGGAATGGCCAACGTGATGTTGGAGGCGATGGCGGCTCGCAAGGTTGTGTTCGCGACCGAGGTCCAAGGGGTGGCGGAGGTCCTCGGAAACGCGGGCGGAAACGCTCCCCCGAATGAACCGATCGGTGACTCGACCCCCGGGACTCGATGGCAAGTCGTACCGCCGGATAACCTGGTTGAAATGTGGGAGCGAGCGACTCAAGTCGTTGCTGATCAACAGCTTGCGATGAGGCTGGCGGCGGCGAATCGGGGGCGTATTGAGTCGGATTATCGCTGGGAGCAATGCCGGGAGCGGTTTGCCGCTCTGCTGCTTCCGCGTGACTGATAGCAGTCCACGAGAATTGAGTGGATTTCTCTCGGCGGCCCGGGATCGTCACAAGTCCAGACGCCACGCACCCTTGGCGAAAACTGGCGGTCCATTGAGTTACCGAACTCCGGGAATCGGCTCTGTTGACGCAAGGGTCGGCATGGGTATGCTGGCCCATCACGTCACCGGCACGGGTGACCGAGCGAACCACCGCGACCTCGGATCGAGCGGATCTGGAGGAGCGATCGCGGCGGGTTCAACCGTGGCGGGTCCGACCGCGACGAGGTTGCGATTTTCGGGACGATAGCTTGTCGCTCTGCCGGCGAGCGGGTGTTCCGGAAAACGCTCGAAGCGGCTGAACCGCGGCTCGGGCGTTACGTGCCGTGACTGGTTTGAGCTTCGCATGAAACGGGAGATCAAGTGGCTCCATCGATTGGCTCGACGTGACTTGAGCTACTTCGCCGACGATCCCTCGGGCCTCGAGAATTGGGGCTCGGACTTGGGTTTTCGCGGCGAGATTCGATGAGGAGTGGCTTGGCGATCGGCAACGAGTCGGTTTTGGGCTTGTTGGCACGGTTGGCTCCCGATTGGAAACGTCCGTCCGACCGATCGCCTCGCATGGCCACTCTCGGTTACCCGCCACAGGTAGCCGACAGCGGCTCATGGATTTGGGCACGGATTCGCCCGAATTGCGATCACGGCGTGTCGAGTATCGCTTGTCGTTACTCATCGCGCTTTACCGTCTGCCGGTGCATGGATTCGTACCGGCAGACGGTTTTTTTATGGACCGATGCGAAGTTTGATGACTCGGATCGAGTCGTTGGGTGATGCTCGTGCGGGGGCGACGTAGCCGCTCGATTCCCGTCGCTTCCACGAAATGAAAGCCGACTCTGGTTTGATTGCCGTGGTGCTGGCCGCCGCGAGTGTCTCGAACGAACCGGCTTGGTTGGGGCACATCCGTCATCGAGTCTCATGCCTGCCGGGGTTCGATTCTCGAAGTTGACAGCGTCGCTGTTGAGTCAGGTGGGTTGAGCCGCGTGGGGCTCGGGTAGAATCAACCCATGGATGACGCGGATTTCTCGAGCTCGATGACGCCCGATAGCTTAGGTGAAGGTGGAATGAATCAACCCGATTCGGTCTCGAATGATTCCTCGCCACCTTCGGTCGCGGATTCGGTCCATGAGACGGTATTGCTGAACGAATCGGTGGACGCGCTTCGTATTCGCTCCGGCATGACGATCGTGGATGGGACGTTGGGAGGAGCTGGTCATACGCGGTTGATCGCGGAGCGTGTTGGCGCGGGGGGCAAGGTTTTGTCCCTGGATGCCGATTTGCTGGCGGTTGAGCGAACTCGTCAGCGTTGGCCCGGCTCGCCGATCGAGCCAGTGCATGCGAATTTTCGGGAGCTCCCGCGGGTGCTTGCGGAGCGTGGGATCGCGGCGGTGGATGGCTTGTTGTTGGACCTTGGGCTATCGAGCGATCAACTGGCGGATCGCGAGCGAGGGTTCAGTTTCGGTAGCGATGGCCCGCTCGATTTGCGTTTCGATACGGCGCGAGGGGCTTCGGCGAGTGACTTGCTCAACGCATCGAGTGAGCGGGAGATCGCGGACTGGATTTTTCAATTTGGCGAGGAGCGAGCCAGTCGGCGGATTGCTCGAGAGATCGTGGCTCAGCGTCGTGCGGGGCTGGATTGGACCGCCGATCGTCTTGCCGCATTGGTGGCTCGGTGTGTGCCTCGCAGCCAAGTGCATCCGATTCACCCGGCGACTCGCACCTTCCAGGCTCTGCGAATCGCCGTGAATGGAGAGCTCGAGAGCCTCGAATTGATCTTGCGGGAATCGCCGTCTCTGCTTAAACCCGGTGCGAGAATCGCCATCATTTCGTTTCATTCGCTCGAGGATCGTCGAGTGAAGGAGGCATTTCGTGGTGATCCTCGATGGTCGCCGGTCAATCGCAAGCCGATTCTTCCGTCGGCCGAGGAGGTGGCACGCAACCCTCGTAGTCGGAGTGCGAAGCTGCGTGTCGCCGAGCGAGTACCGGATGAGCAAATCGAGTCGACGCCCATGGCGCCCAAACGATTTTGGGGCGCCTAGGAGCTGATCGAGTTCGGCATTTCGCGCATTGAGTGCGTGTGGAGACCGCCGCGAGGATAGCGGTGGTGGACTGGGGGAATTGCTGGTGGGCTGGGCCAATGGAGGCTTGGCGGACCGGGGTTCGCTTGGTTCAGCGATATTCCCCGCGGGGAACCAAGGATGGGAATCATGTCGCGCGTCCCCAAGGCGACCGCCAATCAATTCGTCAAGGAAGCCACGGTTGGCCTACTGGTGGTGGGAGCGCTGTTGGCATTGATGGTTCACGCGCTGTTCCGGCGGTTTGGAGTCTGGCAGCCGTCGGCTCATCCCAAGGAGGTCGTGGCGGCTCGGGTTTACACACGCATTCCCACGGCCGCCAATGCGAACGCTTCGACAGAGGCGAATCCTCAAGCAACCGCCGTGGCTCAAACGCGGGGAGTTCGAGTGCCTGCTCCGACGGCGGGCCGCGAAGCGAGTGAGTCAGCCGGGGCCGGAGGCGGCCAATCGACCGGTGAATTGGCGAGCGCGAGTGGCTCGAGTGCACAACCGTCGGCCGCGGCGACTCGTTCCGGGGCTGGCGGCAACTCGGCTCCCATTCCCTCGCCATTCCGACCGACCGAGACGATTGGACGCGAGGTTGGGCACCCGAATCCAGCGCAAGAAAACCGGGGGCCAGAGGCTCCCGATTCAGGGGCGGGAGCTGCCCGGCCCTGGCCATTGGTCCGCTCGGTGGGATCTCCCGAAGCTGCTCGAGTTCCAGAGGGTGGTTCGGGAAGAGGTTCCGTCGAACTGCCTGCGGAACGGGTGGTGACTCACGGTTCGCCAAGCGGAGCGGAAGAGGCGCCGTCGAGCCCTTTTCGAGCGGTGAGCACGACTGACCTTGAGGCTCGTCGCGGGGCGAACCAGGCGGCGGGCACGTTTCCCATTCGGACTCGCGAGTCGCAGCCCGATCCCAAGTGGACGGTTCGGCTGGAGGATTCCAGCTTCAGCTATTGTGGCAGGGTATATGGGGATCCGCAGTGGTTTAGGGCTCTGGAGGCCTGGTTGGAACAGCGAGGCGGTTCGTTTGACGGGCTTCCGGACGGGCAGCCGTTCGCGCCGCCGGCCGTTGATGAGTTGGCTCGAGTCGCCCCGGAGCTGGTGCCTCGGAGTCATAGCGTTACCGCCGAGACACCTCCGAACAACGATGGAGCGTCCTACGTCGCGACTGGTGATGAGAGTCTGTTTGATATCGCCGCCCGCGTTTATGGGCAGGCGGGACGATATGTCGAGCTGATTGAGCTCAATCCTCAATCCGACCTTGCGCGTCGCGATCCACTGGAGCCTCTCCCGAAAGGGACTCGACTCCACTTGCCGGTCGTCCGATAGGTCATCCCAACCGCGCGGACACCCATGGCTCGCGCTCCGAGGCGATCGTGTGCGAGCTTCTCATTGCTCCCGGTCTACCTTGTTGCCGTGAAGATTCTTGTTTGGCCGGGCTTCTCTTCTTTGCCCGCCAACCCAAGCAACGCACAGTCAACCCCATTCCATGCGCGCCTGTCCTGCAAACTGAAACCAGACAGCCTTAACCCGCTGAGGCCCTGGGTTGTTTTCGTTGGATGAGTAGATTGCGAGTCTTGGGTCGTTTTCGCCAAGGCACATCGAGCTCATACCAGACACCCTTAGCGCAAGGTGCTCTTAGCCTGAGGTGCTCGGGCTCGGTCCAGACAGCCTTAACCGATCGACTGATGCACAGACTGGGCTCGGACCAGACAGCCTTAACCGATCGCCTTAACCGATCGCCTTAACCGATCGCCTTAACCGATCGACTTATGCACCAGACACCCTTGGCCCAGTGTGGCCCGTGGCCCA
>JAGQPS010000589.1 GCA_020426595.1 Planctomycetales bacterium | reverse complement strand
TTGACGGCTCTTGATTTTGTTACCGCACGTTGCCTTTTGGCGGCGTGACGACAGTGTCGGCTTTCACTCCGTGAAAGCGAGTCTTGGCGGAGTCGCCCGGTCGGGGCCTCATAATCGTTGGCCGTGGCGGTTCGTTGCGCGAGTCTTGGCGGCAACCGCGTGACCGCCTTGGATTAATAGCGGGCGAGGTCTTGCGAGTCTCGGTCGGGGTAGAGGGATTGGACGATGCGTTCGGCTTCGACCGTCATGAACCTCAGTTCGCTTCCGATGGCGAGGAACTGCATCCCTTGAGCGGCTCGGCGCTGGGCATCCTCGGGCGAGAACGTGTGGATGCCGGTCGGCGTGCCAACTTGCTTGCCGACTCGGATCACTTCTTGCACCGCCGCCTCGTGTTCCTCGTCGGTCGGAAACGTGCCGTCGGGTTGTCTCATGCGGTACCGCAGATCATTGGGACCGATGAAGATCGCATCGCAGCCTGGCAGCGCGTAGATATCCGCCGCCGCGGCGACTCCCTCCGGGCTCTCCGTTTGTAGGATCACCAGGATCTCGTCGTTGGCCTTGGCGAAGTACTCACCGGCCGACGCAGCGAAGTTGAGATTCGACGCGCCACCCCCGATGCTCCGGTTGCCCGTGGGGGGATACTTGGCGGCGGCGATGGCGATCTGGGCTTGTTCGACCGTATCGACCATCGGGACGACGATCCCCCAGGCTCCGGCGTCGAGCGTCCGTTTGATGAAGAAGTGATTTCCTTCGGGAACACGAGCGAGGGGGACGCAGCCAGCGTCCGAGATCGCACCGAACAGCGCGGCGGCTTGAGCCCAATCGATCGCGCCATGCTCCAGGTCGACCGTCAACCAGTCGAAACCGATCCGAGCCATGACGCGAGCGGCGAACAGGTCTCCGAGCGAGAGCCAAGTGCCATACGTTGGCTCCCCACGCCGCAATTTCGCTTTGACCGGATTGGTCCGCATGTTCGAGGCTCCCGCGTCAATTCAAAAGGTCGTCCACCCAGCGCGATCCGCGGCACGAAACGCTCGGATCAAACCTCGGCGCGCCTATAATGGAGATTCGTGGCGGTACAGGTGACGAAGCGGTCATTAGACGGCTTCGTTCTCGGTTCGTCGATGGCGGGAGAGTCGCCAGCGAACCCACGTCCCGCCGCTCCACCGCCCCAGACTCTCGCCTCGCAATCCTCTCGGAGACTTCATGATGCGTGGAAGTCGGCAGCGCCCCGTGGTTGAACGGATCTCCTTGGCTCTTGACGGCTGGTGCCGTCGGCGAACCGGCCGAGCCTCGGTACGGAAAGCTCTTCGCGCGGCCATTCTGATGGCGGGCGGCTTGCTCGCGATGACATCGTTCTCGGCCAGCGCGTCGGCTCAGCCCCGCGCCAGCTTCGAGCAACTTCGTCAGCGCATGGTGCAGGAGTTCGTACTCGATTGCGGCGTGCGAGACGATCGAGTCGTGGAGGCGATGCAGAAAACGCCTCGGCATGAATTCGTGCCGGTGCGTTATCGCGACCAAGCCTACACCGATTCGGCGATTCCGATTGGCGAGTCGCAGACGATTTCGTCTCCGTTCATCGTCGCTTACATGACCGAGAGTCTCGATCCTCGCCCGACCGATCGCGTGTTGGAGATCGGCACGGGGAGTGGCTACCAAGCGGCGGTGCTCGCGGCGATCGTCGACCAGGTTTACACGATCGAGATCGTCGAGGAGCTCGGTGAGCAAGCCGCGGAGACGCTCGATCGACTCGACTACGAAAACGTGCATGTCCGCGTCGGCGACGGTTTTCAAGGGTGGGCCGAACATGCGCCGTTCGACAAGATCATCGTCACTTGCTCGCCCGAACGCGTGCCTCAACCCCTGATCGATCAGTTGGCCGAAGGGGGCCGCATGATCATTCCGGTTGGCGAGCGCTATCAGCAGAGTCTGTACTTGTTCCGCAAGGTCAACGGTCAGCTCGAAAGCGAGGCGTTGCGGCCGACTCTGTTCGTGCCGATGAC
>JAGQPS010000588.1 GCA_020426595.1 Planctomycetales bacterium | reverse complement strand
CGGCTTCCAATTCCACGGTTACGGCGGCCAAATCCGAGTCAGCCCGAAGAACATGAAGAAGTTCAAACAGCGGTCGCGTGCATTGCTGAACCGAAACCACGGTAAATCAACGCGTCATCGATTGCTCGAACTGAATCGCTACCTTCGCGGTTGGATAGGTTACTTCGCGTTGGATCAACGCCAGAGCGAGTTTGGTAAGCTCGACAAGTGGCTTCGTCGCCGCCTACGAGCCTGCATTTGGAAGCAGTGGCGAAATCCAAGGACACGCATCCAAAAGCTCAAACAACTCGGCGTTCGAGAACACGAAGCCTACTGCCACGGCTTTAGTCGCAAAGGTCCTTGGCGAATGTCCAAGACCATTGGCCTTTCGATGGCCTTGACGACACAGTGGCTGACAGAACTTGGACTGCTTAGCCTTTCAGATCTTTGGAGTCAGCTTGCTCCACTGAGACGAACCGCCTAGTGCGGATCCGCATGCTAGGTGGTGTGGGAGGGCGCCCGGGCAACCGGGCCCCTATCCCGATGTACGCCCAGCATGGGCGTGAACTTGTGGGGTGCCATTCCTTCGGGAACCAGTCCCCTGTACTTAGTTCCAGTATTTCTTTGGGAGTCATCATACCAGATGAATAGCTCATAAGAAATTAGTACGAGGCGAGGGCAACTGCGGGGAGGTGACGAACCGTGGGGAGGAAGCCTGCGAATGTGTGCGTAAGCGCCGGGTCTGATCATCGCCACCCGGACACATTCACGCCAAGACCTGCCAGGCTACGAACAGAAACCACATCTGAGGCCGACAGCTCCAGGTGAGTGTGCCGTGCAACACGAAACCGAACTGGAAGACGGAGTGTAGGTAGATGGGGAGCTTGGGCAGGGACAGTTCACGTTCTTATCTGGGGAGAGCTGTGGGCGTACCCGTGAGTAAGCAACTGCGGCTGAAAGGCGGGACGAACCGGGGTAACTCGAATCGTGCTCACAGAAGTCAGCAGCGGTCGTAGTACCGATTCTCGAAATCCAATCGAGACGGGAAGGACCAAACGTCTTAGAGAACAAGGAAGAACTATCCGTGACCTCACGTCGTCCGAAAGCCAAGCGACCGAACATCGACTTCAGCCATGAAGCGTTGGCCAGTTGCTTTGCAGAAGAACCTCAGCGAGGCCAATCGAATGTGGCGGACACGGACAAGCCAGCCTTGGGCTCGATTTCACAGAATCTGATGGAACGCATTGTCGCTTGGGACAACATGTTGACAGCCTGGAAGAAAGTACGTGCCAATGGCGGCGCCCCTGGGCCCGACGGCGTCACGATCAACGAGCTCCCAGACTACTTTTATCAACACTGGCCCAATATTCGACGACAACTTCTGGAAGGGACTTACGATCCGGGTCCGGCCCGACGTAAGACCATTCCTAAGCAAGATGGCGGTGAGCGCAATCTCGCAATTCCAAACGTGATTGAAAGGCTCATTCAGCAAGCTATCTCACAAGTCCTGACACCGATATTCGATCCTGACTTTTCAGAATCGAGTTTCGGCTATCGACCCAATCGCTCAGCACACGGAGCCATCAAGCAGATACAACGCACGATCCGCCAAGGCTATCGTCATTGTGTCGATATGGATCTTTCGAAATTTTTCGATCGCGCGCAACACGATGTTCTTCTGGCTCGCGTCGCGCGGAAGGTCCATGACAAACGACTGCTGCGACTGATCGGTCGCTATCTGCGTGCGGGCGTGATGGTCGAGGGTTTGATCCAAGCCTCTCACGAGGGCACCGCGCAAGGCAGCCCCTTGTCGCCATTACTAGCCAACATCCTATTGGATGACTTTGACAAAGTACTGGAAGCTCGCGGGTTGAAATTCGTACGCTACGCGGACGATTTCCTAGTGTTTGCTAAGACGGCAATCGCCGCCGAACGTGTGTTCCGTAGCGTGAGTAGGTACCTGACTGGGAAACTGAAACTGGTGGTCAATCTCCAGAAAAGTCGCACCTGTAGCACGGACGGAGTCGAATTTG
>JAGQPS010000587.1 GCA_020426595.1 Planctomycetales bacterium | reverse complement strand
AATCGCCACTGTGGACGCCGGCTTCTTCGATGTGCTCCATAATTCCCATGATGACGCAGTCCTTGCCATCGGACAGCGCGTCGACATCGACCTCGATGGCGTCCTCCAAGAACCTGTCGATCAGCACGGGTTGCCCTTCAGCGGCGACAAAGGCTTCCGCAACATAGCGATCGAATTGCTTGTTGTCGTAGCAAATCTCCATCGCACGGCCGCCGAGCACAAAGCTGGGGCGTACCAGGAGTGGGTAGCCAATTTGGTCGGCGATGCGGCGCGCCTGATCCATCGTGCGAGCGATGCCGTTGGCAGGCTGTTTCAAATCGAGCCGATGGAGTAATTGCTGAAATTTCTCGCGATCTTCAGCGCCCTCGATCGCATCGACACTGGTGCCGATGATCGGCACGCCTGCGTTTTTCAACGCTCGGGCCAGATTGAGCGGCGTCTGGCCGCCGAATTGCACAATCACGCCGTCTGGCTGGACGCGGTCGCAGATGTTGAGCACGTCTTCGACCGTTAGGGGCTCGAAGAACAGCAGATCACTCGTGTCGTAGTCGGTGCTCACCGTCTCGGGGTTCGAGTTGACCATGATCGACTCGATACCGAGCTCGCGCAAGGCAAAACTGGCATGACAGCAACAATAGTCGAATTCGATGCCTTGGCCGATGCGGTTGGGACCGCCGCCAAGAATCATGACCCGCTTTCGACCCTCGACCTTTTCAGGCACTTCGTCTTCGGTTTCATAAGTCGAATAGAAGTAAGGCGTGTAGGCTTCGAACTCGGCAGCGCACGTGTCGACCGATTTGAAAACGCTGCGGATGCCGAGCTGCAAACGATGGGCGCGGATTTCGCTTTCGGTCGAGCCAAGCATCGTGGCCAGTTGACGGTCGGAGAAGCCAAACCGCTTGGCAGTTCGTACGAGCGCAGGCGAGATCTGGCTCAAGCTATCGCACTGGCGGATTCGCTCTTCGGTTTCGACGATTTCGAGCAAGTTGTCCAAGAACCAGGGGTCGATGCGCGTGATTTCGTAAATCTGCTCGACGCTCATGCCGCTCTTGATCGCATAGCGCAAATACCAGGCCCGTTGGGGTCCTGGTCGCGAGAGTTTTTCTTTAATCTCGCTCTCGTCGGGCTGCTCGTCGGTGCCCCAGAGGTCGTTGCCATCGCAGCCAAAACCGAAGCTACCTACTTCGAGTCCGCGCAGTGCTTTTTGGAACGACTCCTTGAAGGTGCTGCCGATGGCCATCGTCTCGCCGACGCTCTTCATTTGGGTAGTGAGCGTGTCGTCGGCTTCGGGAAATTTTTCGAAGGCAAAGCGCGGAATCTTGGTGACGACGTAGTCGATAGATGGTTCGAAGCAGGCGGTCGTTTCGCGGGTAATGTCGTTGGGCAGTTCGTGCAACCGATAGCCGACGGCCAGCTTGGCGGCAATCTTGGCGATCGGAAAACCGGTCGCCTTCGAGGCCAGTGCACTGGAGCGACTAACGCGGGGGTTCATCTCGATGACGATCAGTCGGCCGGTATCGGGATGGGTGGCAAACTGGATATTCGAACCGCCGGTCTCGACGCCGATCTCGCGGATGACCGCCAGGCTGGCGTCGCGCATCCGCTGGTATTCTTTATCCGAGAGGGTTTGAGCCGGTGCAATCGTAATCGAGTCGCCCGTGTGCACGCCCATCGGATCGAAGTTTTCGATCGAGCAGATGATCACGACGTTGTCGTCGGCGTCGCGCATCACCTCCAGCTCGTACTCCTTCCAGCCGATGAGCGACTCTTCGATGAGCACCGTGTGCACGGGGCTTTCCTTGAGACCCCAGGCCACCTTTTCGTCGAACTCCGGGGGCGTGAAGACCGTGCCCGCGCCGCTGCCGCCCAGGGTGAAGCTGGGGCGAATGAAGATGGGATAGCGGCCGATGAGTTCGTGCGCGATCGTACGCGCCTCCTCCAGGCTATGGGCGATCCCGCTGCGCGGCGACTCCAGCCCCATGGCGGACATGGCCTGCTTGAAGAGATCCCGATC
>JAGQPS010000586.1 GCA_020426595.1 Planctomycetales bacterium | reverse complement strand
CGGCGAGTCCCGCAAGGGACGCCCCGACCATAGCCCACCGATTCATCGGTGGGTAACCGAGCGCCCCCCACAACCCCTCCGTGAAGTCCCGCAAGGGACGATCCGAAAATAGCCCACCGATTCATCGGTGGGACTACTGCACGTTGCGGCGTGTGATCTAATCAACAGACCGATGCGCTTCGGATTCCGTTTTGGGTTCTTCACACCTGATGGTCGCGGAGTCTGATTCCACATTCACGATGTCACGGTGTGTCCTCCGCCCTTAGCCAACGTTCGAGCTCCTCCGCGACGAATTCATGGCCCGCGGCGTTGAGGTGCTGATCGATCTCGTAGTAGAGCAACGGAGGTTCATGTCCCGCCGCGCGCTCTTGATCGATGTGTTCCCGCATCGCGCGGCGGAGGTCGACGACCGAGACGCCGAGGCCTTGGGCTTCGGCCAGCGCTTGGTCGTATTGACGGTCGAGTTCGTTCCAGCTCGTGGTTGGTAGGTCGAGCAGCTCTCCCAGTTTGGCCCGGCGGTCGCTCCATTGTTCGCCGTGAATTTGGATGCCCGTGGGAAGCAACGCGATCACGAGCCGCCGCTGGTCTTGCTCGGTTTCCGCATGCCATCGTCGCCAAATCCAGCGGACTTGCTCCCAGGCAGTCGCTTCGTCCTCGGGGTGTTTCGCGAAGTAAACGAGTTGATTGGCGGCTTGCCAGACCCAGCCCGGCTCTTGGGCGGCGGCTTGTTCCAGGCGGACTCGATAATCCGATGCCGTTGAATCAACCACCGCGCGGCGCAGCCACGGGATGTCCGTTAGGTTGCGATAGATCGCGGAGTGTCGCCGGAATGGGCGTTTGATGACCTCCGTCCATGTCACACGGTCTTCCGTCGCGTTCGTCGCGCTGGTCGGGTTGACGATTGTCCAATCGCCCGTGGATTCGCGCTCGAGGTGGATGCGATCGGACGAACGCAGTAGGTCCATCAAATCGTTGCCAACGAAGAATACGCACACGACGACCCGCGGATCCAATTCCTTGTAGGCTTGCTCGTAAGCCCAATACTCCTGCAACGGGCTCGCTCGGCGAAACGCGCCATTGAGCACTTGCCACCGGAGCGACTCTTGCGTTTCGGTTTCCCCCGCCAGATCAAGCCGTGAATTCAGATGGTGCTCGAGTCTCGCCGCGAACGTTTCCTGATCGGCGACCATGCCCTCGGCGTGACTATCGCCTAGCACGAGAATCCGCGCCACATCATTCGGTCGGGTCAGCGAAACTCCCGCGGCGCCTCGGAGTCCGTTTTCGTCTCGGTGAAACTCCAAATACCCCAGGGGATGCTCGGGGAACGGAGCCAACCGTTCTCCGGTCGAGCCTGCTGGAATCCAGCCCGCTCGCTGAGCCTCGGCGAATCTGGGAACGGAGCTCGTTGCTTCGATCGAGCGCGATTCAAGGCCGTCTCCCAATGGTCCGCGCCCCACCAAACGGAGCCCCAGTTCCAACGCGCCCAGACAAAAGACCACGGACGCGATGAGCAAAGCGAGTTTGGCCCGCCAGCTCGCGGGCCGGCGAGACCGCTCGTGTCGCGTTGAGACGGGAGACTTCGGATTGTTGGTTTGAGGCTCGGTCATGGCATGCGAGCCTACCTTGGGAGTTCGTGCCAAGCGACCGGAGTGAAGCGTCGGAACTGGAATTTATCGAAAGGGCTAGAGAGGTGAATTGGTAATCAGACGAATTCGGCCCGCTCGCGTTGTAGCGCGATCGTGCTCTTTTGCATCGGGTTGTGGCGACAGTTCGGTCGTGGGGACAGTGCGGTCGTGGGGACAGTGCGGTCGTGGGGACAGTGCAGTCGTGGGGACAGCGCGTTGTGATCGTGCCCTACGATCCGACTCGAAACCGCCGGCCCTGTCGGAACCCGTGGTCCCAACCTGTCCTCGGCCCGCCGGCTATCCCGAGCACGCCGTCTGTCGCCATCAAGCCGACTGGTAGGAAGTCGGCTTGATGGGAAACCAGCATCGTGGGAAGTCGGCATCGTGGGAAATCAGCATCGTGGGAAACCAGCATCGAGGGAAACCAGCATCGAGGG
>JAGQPS010000585.1 GCA_020426595.1 Planctomycetales bacterium | reverse complement strand
ATCAGATTCGCTACCTTCAGGGCCATGAAGCAGCGGTGCAAGTCGTCGGTAAAGTGCGAAAGATGAACAACCACTTGCTGAGCTTTTTCGGTCGAGGCACTTTCCTCGGCTCGTACAGGTAGCTGAGGGAAAGACAAACAAAATAGTAGTGCGAGTAGGGTTGCACAGAATCGCATTTTCTATCCTCGTAAAATCATAGAAGTGTGGAGAACAATGGCGTTAACGGAGCCGCCGGGTTGGATTTGTTAGCAAGTTGGTCAGGCTCGGCGGCTTCCGTTCAACGCATGGTTCTGGCTGTTTCGTTTTTCCGGCTGCTCCTCGTACTCGTACTCAGCATCGCGGTACTCGTACTCGTACTCGAATGCGTCTTCGGCAACCGATTGACTTCGCTGGATCAGTCGAGTCAGCATCGAGACGATCCGTTTCAGGTCTAATTTACCGCGCCGGTTGGATTCGTCATCGATTCCATCGCAAACTCGCAGGACATCCTGGATCGAAGCACATTCTAACGTGGAACCACGGGCGATTTCAAAGAATCGACTCTTGTCTTTCAAGCTCTGTTTGCCGTTGCCCTCGGCAATGTTCAGCGGAATGGATTGGGCGGCACGGAGCCATTGGTCTCGGGCCGGTCGATGGATCCCACGCAGGGTCTTGGCGATTCGATATGAGCGGGCGACATACTCGATTGACAGGCGGTACACGTCCAGCCGCTCGTGGTCGAAAGTTGGTTCGGTCATCACGGTCCTTTCGAGTACGAGTACCGGGCTGCGCCCTGAGTACGAGTACGATCAAAGCCAGAACGGTGGAGGTAACCGCGTCGTGGGGTTTGAGTTGGAAGTGCAAAGTGACGGCAGTACCACGACTGTCGTTCACTGCCTTCATTCTTCGGCGATCATTCTCTCAGGGTAGTCAGCGTAGCATAGCAGTGAAGAACCCAACGATCATGACACATGCAACGGCCGGAATCGCGGCGACGGCTGCATTCCGCCATCTTCCCAGCACCAAAGAGCGACCTGCAAAGAGACAGCAAATCGCAAAGCCGAATAGGCTGGCGGGAAAGGAGAAGGCCATCATCAGGTAGCGACCGTCGTATCCGTTTGATGCATCTCGCAAAATATTTGGAACGATCATTGCGCCGTAGGAAGCCGTGAGGAACGCTGCGAAAAACAGTATGGTTGCCGGTATCCATGCTAAACGAAAACGCTTCGTATCTAGCGATGTACCGGTTCTCAGCACTTCAGATTTCGAGTTCACGACCTTGATCCTTTGTGAAATCGCCAAGAATTTTTAATCGCTGTTCATTATACCCTGGCGAAAATGGACATTGCACGCTGGCCCTCGATGATTCGCCGACCAAACGTATCACTCGGTTAGCGACGCACCATCTAATCCTCTATTGGTTGTCTCGTGTCGTCGGACAAGCGGCTATCGAGGAAATATTGCTGCGAAAACTGCGACTACTGCCAATACCCCAAACAGGAATAGCACTGCAGTCCGTTTTCGCATGCTGGACACCCCAACTCCAATTCCGCCACCAATTGCACACATCACGAGAAGGGCGGTGCGATGAATGCAGTAGTATCCCGGAGTTGCGAACAATGCTTTGGGGGATGTCTCGCCGAAAATCAGTATGCTCAGCCAATAGAGCGAAGGAGTTTCGATCGATGCAAGCAATACCCAACTAGACAGGCCTGCCAAAACGCCGAAAAGAATTGGCAGGTGGCCTGTCGTTTTCTGGCTGTGCCTGGGCAGCGATACGTCCGGCAATTCATCAATTGGTGCATGTTCGGGATGCTTCAGTGACATTGCAGAGCACACCATAACGTAGCGACTGCGATCACCTCGTTGCCGAGTTTACTTTGCTAGCGAGTTGGAAAAGCTCGGCGACTGGCGCTCAACGTTTGATTCTGGCCCTGCTCGGCCCCGTTTGATGCTCAGAGATGGTTTCTCGGACATACGATGTAAAGCATTGCCAGATTGCGACGCTTGGATCAGTTCGAGTTCTCACCATGGCCCGATGATCAGATCTAGTATGGACAAAAAAAGGATAGGCACGGCGGCCGATATAAGG
>JAGQPS010000584.1 GCA_020426595.1 Planctomycetales bacterium | reverse complement strand
TTGGAACTCAATCCCTTGTCTTCGGATCGACCATTGCTCTGTTCGGACACGCGACCGAGTGCAACGTGGTCTATGCGTCGCGCGGGCTCTTTAGCGTGCTCATGGTGTTGGCTCTGCGTCGGCGACTCAACAACGACGAGGCGAAACTGCCTAAACTGGTGATGCGAGCGCGGTTGTTCGGCGCCTCGCTCATGACCTTCGCGATCTTCTTGCTGTTGTTGTAGCCATGCACATATGTCTCGCGCGGTTGAGCTTGTTGCTGCTTGCCTTCACACCGTTTTCTCGTGGCGTGCCCGCTCAAGAGCCGTGGTACGACTCGGAGCCCGACGCATCGCGACCGATGCCGGCGGAGGAAGCCGCGGCGAGCATGGTCCTGCCTTCTGGGTTCCATGCGGAAGTCGTCGCCGCCGAACCTCTGGTGCGGAACCCCATTGCGATGGACTGGGATGATCGTGGACGACTATGGATCGCCGAGAACGGCACTTACGCGGAGCATGGTGTTCGGTTCGATTTGCTGCTCTCGGATCGAATTCGGATCTTGGTGGATCGCGATGGCGATGGGCGAGCCGACGATTCCCGGTTGTTCGCGGACGGTCTCAAACGACTGACCAGTTTCGCGACCGACACCGACGGCGTGTGGGTGCTCTGTCCACCGCAATTGCTTTTCATTCCCGACCGTGATCGCGATGACGTGCCGGATGGTCCCGCGGAGGTCAAGCTCGATGGCTTCACCGTGCCGCCCGAGAGCTACCACACGATCGCCAACGGTCTGCGTTTCGGGCTCGACGGCTGGCTCTACGGCCGTTGTGGAGCTTCGAGTCCAGGTTCGATTCGTCGACCCGATCAACCGTTGGAGGACGCCGTGCCGATCGCCGGCGGATTGTGGCGGTTTCATCCAACGCGCGGCACGTTCGAGGTGTTGTGTCACGGGACGACGAATCCTTGGGGACACGATTGGAACGCGACTGGCGAGGCCTTCTTCATCAACACGGTCAACGGGCATCTCTGGCATGCGATTCCTGGGGCTCATTTCGCGCGACCGCACAGCGCGTCGCCGAACGCGCTCGTCTACGAACCGATCGATACCCACGCCGATCATTTTCATTGGGATACGAGCGAGCCATGGACCGCGTCGCGCGGAGGGACGGGAATTCATGACGCTACGGGAGGTGGTCACGCCCACAGCGGCATGTCGATCTACCTCGGCGGAGTTTGGCCGAGCGAGTTTCATGATCAGCTACTCACGCTCAACCTCCACGGTCGGCGCGTCAATCGTGATCGACTCGAGCCGCATGGTTCGGGCTATGTGGGCCGACACACGCCCGACCCCTTTCGGTCACTTGATCCTTGGTTCCGTGGGCTGGATCTCCGCTACGGTCCCGATGGTCAGGTCGTGTTGATCGACTGGAGCGACACGGGCGAATGTCATGAGCATACGGGGGTGCATCGCAATTCGGGGCGCGTCTTTCGCATCGTGTACGACGAAGCCGCTCCCTCCGAGGCTCCGGCAGGCTGGACCGCCGCCGAAGGACTCTCGGGCATGACGGCGCCGCAATTGCTCTCGGTGCTCGACCACGACAATCAATGGTGGGTCCGCCGTGCCCGTCGAGAATTGCTCGCGCGCTGCCGAGTCTCGAGCGACGGCGACGCGATGCTGACTCAGCTCAACGATTGGTCGGACTCCCTACGGCCAACCACCGAAGCTCGACACATCGATCAGTTGATGACACTTTGGAGTTGCTACGACGCCTTGGCCGCGCAAGGGAACTCGCGCGCCGCGACTCGGCGCGACGACACGCTCCGCGCGGCTTTGCGGGCGGAGGAGCCGGCGGTCCGAGTCATGGCGGTCCGACTGTTCCTGGATCATCTGCCGCTCGACACGGTTTTGGGGGAAGTGCGAGCCGAGGAAGAGTTGCTCCTCGCCGACGCGGAAACGCTGATTGAAATGGCCACGAAGGATCCCTCGCCGCGCGTGCGCCTCGCGCTCGCGTCGGCGCTTCAACGTCTTCCCCGTGAAAATCGCTTGGAGCTTGCGACCGCCTTGGCATCTCATCGCGAAGACGCCGATGAT
>JAGQPS010000583.1 GCA_020426595.1 Planctomycetales bacterium | reverse complement strand
AACGGGGGCGCCGCACCACAGCCTAGGGTCAGGAGCCCAAGCGAAGCGCGAGGCGACGCAGCCCTAGGTCAACGCGCTGATTAAATCAACAGTCCGTCACGCTTCGGGTTTCCTTTGTTTTTCATGGCCGTCGCGCTGTCTTGGAATTGGGTCCACCCCTCGGTGTCGGGCTAGAGGGGCGCTCGCATGCCGGCCGAGGTGACAATCGACCTTGGGGGCTTTAGGCGGAACCGGTACTCTAAATGGCGTTGAATTTCGCGGACGCCATGGTTCGTTCCGCTTTGTAAAGGGAGTTACCACGTGTTGATGTGTTGCCAAGTTCTCAAGTGCGACTCGGTACTTCGTTGGAGTGCCTTGATCGGGATGTTCGTGGCTCTCTTGGTGGTGGGCTGCGGGCCGATGGACGAGAGCGACCCAGGACGGAACGTGAACTCCTCACAGGACAACGCCACCGAAACTCCGACTCCCGATGCGGCGACCGCCGACACGTCTTCGAGCGACGACTCTTCCACACCACCGACGGTTGGAACCGACTCTCAACCGCCCGAATCGACGCCGGAAACGACGGCCAGCACCACGCCCCAGGTGCCGAGCAACGAGGCTCCCGAGACGGAGTCGACCGCACCGGTTTCGTCGCCCGAGAGTGAACCGACGACGGTCGCGAGCAATCCTCCCGCTTCCACCAATGAAGGCAATGAGCCATCGGGGGAACCGACGGAGCCTGGCGAGGAACCCGCCGCGCCGAGCGATGACCCGGTCGCGCCTGGCGAGGAGATCGTGGAGTACGAGGGGTGGGGAGAACCGGCGGTGGTCTTTTTCGTGACCGGCCGACAGAACGGCTATATCGAACCGTGCGGTTGCACGGGACTAGCGAATCAAAAAGGTGGTCTGCTTCGCCGAGACACCATGCTCGCCCAACTCCGAGCGCGCGGTTGGGAGGTGATTCCGATCGATCTCGGCAACCAAGAGCATCGCTTTGGAGCCCAGGCGTCGATCAAGTTCACCAAGACCGTCGAAGCGCTGGGCGGCTTGATGGGTTATCAGGCGGTGGGAATCGGCCCCGATGATTTGCGTCTCCCGTCGACCGATCTGGTGCAGGCGATCGAGAATTCGGGCGCCAATCAAAACATCTTCGTGTCGGCCAATGTCGGACTCTTCGGAGACTATTTGCCCAAGGTGCAAGTACTCGAGCGACAAGGGCACAAGATCGGAGTGACGAGTGTCCTGGGTCCGAAAGCGATGGCGCAAGTCAACAACGCGGATGTCGAACTGTCGACTCCAGCCGAAGCCTTGCCGATCGCCGCCGCGCTGATGGACGAGGCGGGCTGCGAGCTCAAGGTGTTGATGATCTACGGTACGGTCGAGGAGACCGATGCGATCGTCGCGGCTCATGGTGAGTTCGATCTCGTCGTTTGCTCGGGAGTCGATGGCGAACCGACCATCGCACCCGCCTTGGTCGAGTCCAACGGCCGATCGATTCCCGTGGTTCAAACGGGAATCAAGGGGATGTATGTCGGGGTCGTTGGTTGGTTTCCGGGGGAGGAAACGACGATTCGATATCAACGCGTGCCACTCGACGCTCGATTCGAGGACAGCGAGCGCATGAAGCGACTGTTCATCGAGTATCAAGACCAACTCGAAACGATGGGACTCGACGGACTGGATCTTCGACCGGTGTCCCATCCATCGGGACACACATTCGTGGGTTCCCAAGTCTGTGGAGACTGTCATTCGACCGCGTTTGAGATTTGGGAGGAGGGAGTCGATGGCCAAGGCGGCCCCCATGCCCATGCCACTCGCTCGCTCGTGGAGCCGAACGAGCGGACTTGGGTCAAGCGTCATTTCGATCCGGAGTGTCTGAGCTGTCACACGACGGGCTGGAATCCTCAGCAGTACTTTCCCTACGAAGGCGGCTACGTGGACCTCGAGAAGTCGCAAGCGCTGTTCGGCAATGGCTGCGAGAACTGCCACGGCCCAGGCAGCGCGCACGTCGCGGCGGAGATGGGCGATGTCGTCGCCACGAATGACGAGATGACGACCTTGCGGAATCAGATGCGAGTCAAGCTCGACGCCAC
>JAGQPS010000582.1 GCA_020426595.1 Planctomycetales bacterium | reverse complement strand
CCGGTGTCCGTGCCCGTCGGCGAAGCGACCCTGGGACGAGTTTTTAATCTGCTCGGAAAGCCGATCGACGGTCGTGGCGATGTCGCCACGAGCGAGATTCGCCCGATCCATCGCACCGCTCCCGCCATCGAGGAGCTCTCGACCAAGACGGAAGTCTTCGAGACCGGTATTAAGGTGATCGACCTGCTCACCCCGTTCGTCCGCGGTGGTAAGGCGGGTCTCTTCGGTGGTGCCGGTCTGGGTAAGACGGTTATCTTGACCGAGCTCATCGCTCGTATCGCCAGTGCCCACGGTGGTTACTCGGTGTTCGCGGGCGTCGGTGAACGAACCCGGGAAGGCACCGACCTCTGGCTCGAAATGCAAGAGACCGAGATCGGCCAAACCGGCCGCAAGGTCATCGAGCAAACCTGCATGGTCTTCGGTCAGATGAACGAGCCGCCCGGAGCTCGTCTGCGAGTCGCTCTGACCGCCCTGACGATGGCCGAGTACTTCCGCGATCAAACCGGTAAGGACACTCTGCTGTTCGTCGACAACATCTTCCGCTTCTCGCAAGCGGGTTCCGAGGTGTCGGCGTTGCTCGGTCGTATGCCTTCGGCCGTGGGTTACCAGCCGACCCTCGCCACGGAAATGGGTGCCTTGCAAGAACGTATCGCCTCGACCAAGTCGGGTGCGATCACGTCGGTGCAAGCCGTTTACGTGCCGGCGGATGACCCGACCGACCCAGCTCCGGCGACGGCGTTCGGTCAGCTCGACGCGTTCATTTACCTCGAGCGTTCGATCGCCGAGAAGGGTATCTACCCGGCCGTGGATCCGCTCGCTTCGTCGAGCCGTATTCTCGATCCGCAATACGTCGGTGATCGTCACTACAAGATCGCTCGCCGCGTGCAAATCACTCTGCAGCGTTACCGCGAACTGCAAGACATCATCGCGATTCTCGGCGTCGACGAGTTGAGCGAGGAAGACAAGCTGATCGTGCACCGCGCTCGCCGCATCGAGCGATTCCTGTCGCAGCCGTTCCTCGTGGCGGAAGTCTTCACCGGCAAGGCGGGAGAGATCACGCCGCTCGAGGACACGATCCGCAGCTTCGAGGATCTGTGCGATGGCAAGTACGACCACTTGCCCGAGGATGCCTTCATGTACGTCGGCTCGATCGAGCAAGCCGAAGAGCAAGCCAAGAAGCTCGCCAAAGGAGCATAAGCCTGATGGCTGACATGCGTTGTGTCGTTGTGACACCGGAAACCACCGTTGTCGACTTGCAGGCGTCGTTCGTCGCCCTGCCTCTCTTTGACGGTGAAATCGGAATCGCTCCGAGCCACTCTCCCATGATCGGTCGCATCGGTCATGGCGAGATGCGAGTCAAGGGGCAAAAGGGCGAGCAGAGCTACTACCTCGACGGTGGCTTCGTGCAAGTCTCGGACAACGTCGTCTCGGTGCTCACCAACCGAGCCCTGACGCGCGAACGCCTCGACCGTGCCGAGGCCGAGGCATTGCTCGAGAAAGCCAACAAGATGATCCCGAACAACCCCGAGATGATGGCGATTCGCGACCGGCTCGCCGCTCAAGCTCGCGGGCAACTCCGGATGCTCGATAAGGCGTAGTCCGACCGCGGCCGGACGAGCGACGATGCCGCTCGCTCGCTCACGGACCAAGTTGAAAAACCACAAGGCCACTCGGTACTCCGAGTGGCCTTGTTTTGTTTGTGTGCCAGGCATGTTTGGCAACTTGAGGGTGCAAGTCCCTTATCCAGCCTGATGGAGGCGAAGGATTAGCGAAGCGCAAGGGCGTCGTCGCGAGGCGGGGTCTGAAGGAAGCGTGGAGCAAATTCGCGACTCGACGAACAGGAATCGGATCGTAGGCAGTTCCGGCGGGACGAGCTGGCAACGCACAGCAAAGTCCTCTATCCATCGAAACCCGGCGCTGTAAATCCGACGGGCGTGCGAAGACAGTGGTCAAACTTACCCTGGGAGGTCTGATCCGTGTCCGAGAGTAATTGCCTTGCTGCAACGACTCGGACTGACGGCTCCGCAAGGAGCCGTGACCACGGGTCAGAAGTCAGCAGAGGGCATAGTAGGGGAAGTGCATCGCGGGGG
>JAGQPS010000581.1 GCA_020426595.1 Planctomycetales bacterium | reverse complement strand
GCTGAATGGCGAGCAGGCGAAATGCGATGTGAACTATTGGCATGGAACGGAGAGCAAGGGCCCTTATCTTGAGCGAACGGTTGAAGTGGGTCGGTATGGAGCCAATCCGTTTGGCCTGTTCGACCAACATGGCAACGTGTGGGAGTGGTGTCAGGACTGGTACGAAGCGGAATACTACCGGCAGTTCGCCAACAAGACCGCGGTCGACCCGACTGGCCCGGCGTCAGGCTCTTCAATTGTTTGTCGCGGTGGGTCCTGGGACTCCAGTGCCTTCTCCTGTCGTTCCGCTCTCCGTGGCTACTGTGGTCGCTCGTGCCGCTACTTCAACGTCGGATTTCGAGTGGTGTTGAGCTAGTTCCCCAGTCATCCTCGGTCTTCGTACTCTGCGGAACTGGTTTCTCTGTCCTCTGAAATCTAATGCCTGTCAGGTCTCGTAGAGGCCGTCTCTGGGGGGCTGGGGGCCAAGTCGCCTGACTCGGAGGCTCGACGCGAGTTGGGGACGTCCTCCTAACCGAGTACGCCCCTGGATTCGCTCCAGGGTCCGGTCCTCGTTCGGCTTTCGGCGTTGATGGATTCATGATCCCGGCGAGATCTCCTATGTGCGGTAACGGAACTTGGTTTCGCCTTCCCGAGATTCAAGCGACCACACTGTTGGACTTGAATGGAAGGCAAGTCGCGGTGAGCACCTGGGGAGTCAAGGTCGAGAGTCAATGGGTCCCAAGCTCGTGTGAGTTCTTGTCGGATGATTGCTTGGTTTCAATCGACTCGCACTGCTGGATGAGTATTTGGGATGCAAGTCGTGGGGCTCTTATCGAACGGAGCGGACTCATTGAGTTTTCGGACATGACGGAAGTCGCTTCCGAGTTCGTGAGGCCGATGGGTTCGGTCATTCTTGCAAGGAGTTCTTCGGGAAACGCGATCGGTGTTGTCGTCCCACGAAAACACGCCTCAATCGCATGCCTGCGGCGAAACTTCGCGATCGTCACGGAGATCGGTGATCGCCAGCTTTTTGTTCTTGACCGTAATGGAGCGATCACGGCCTCGGTCTTCATCGACACCAAACGCGGTAGGAGTTCCGCGCGACCCTCGCCAATGGAGTCGCGGCGCATCGTTGTTAAAGAGTTCGCCGATCAGGACTACCTGGCGTTTACCGGTGTGATCGGTAGCTCCTCGAACGCGGAAGGCACTGAGGAGAGGCTGGAATTTGATGCGATCGTGAGACGGGGGCAGGATGACCTCGAAAGTCTTGAACTGGTGACCTTCGATATCCGGACCGGGAAAGCCAAGTGGTTGACCACACTTCCAGTTTCCGGCTCGCCCAGTCTAAAGTTGTCCGCCGATCAAGGAACGCTGGTCTGCTTGGACGAGTTTTGGAATCAGCGACGAGGAATCGGGAGGCTCGTTGTGTTTTCAACTTCGGATGGGCAAAGAAAACTATCGAGCGTTGTTCGCGCGGATGCCATCGAGGTTGAATTTCAAACGAACAATCGTTGGCTGTTGGATTGGTGTGTTTCGGACGACGGTCGGAACGTGGCGATCCTGTGGCGCGACGGTACTGTTCAGATGTTTCGGCTTGGCGAGGGAACTTGGTTCCGCAAATGCCTTGCGCCGGAAGAGATCGACCCCGGTCAAACGTATTCCATTCGGCTTTCGCCCAGCGGGGACAAAACTGCGTTTTCAGGCAAGGGCGTCTGGATTCTGCAGCCGCTGGACGACTGGTCCGAAGTTGACCAAGACTCATCAATCGGGCGCATTCCCAACGATCGGTGATTGCGAGGCTGTGTCCCTCGTGGCTCGACTCATTCCCAAAACCGCGCCCGTCCTTCACTTGGTGATGTCTCAGGTCGAGCGATCGTATCTGCCCAAGCTCGGCCATGACGATGTGTATCGGGAGTGCTCAAGCGAACTTCGATCCTCGCCTCGATCAAATCAAACAGCGCATTGTCAAATTCGCCGAGTCCCAGCGAAAGTGCGCGGGCCTTTTGCGCTGGGGGCTTCGCCCCCAGACCCCCAGAGACGGCCTCTGCGAGGCCTGACAGAGATAAGATTTTAGAGAACAGAGAAACCAGAGCCGCAGAGTACGAAGACCGAG
>JAGQPS010000580.1 GCA_020426595.1 Planctomycetales bacterium | reverse complement strand
CCCGGCAGACGCCTGTGATTCAAAAACAGTCTAAAACACGCGAAAACCGTCCCCTACGCCACGTGCGGTTTCCCGCGAACGCCCTGTCCGTTGGCGAATGGTTGCCGCTCGATCGCCTCATCTTGCTCGGGACCGCCCGCGAGCGATTAACGAAAACGCGGAGCAAGTACGGGCGTCATCGAGGAGGGAAACCGTGAGGCGCGGTCGAGGCGAGGCGGTCGTCAGGATGCGGCGTACATCAGCACCGCGGCTCCAAGGATCGCGATACAGAACAGTTGCACCGCGATGATGAACCAGAACGGGCCGGGCGTTTCCCGCCTGCGCAGTACATTGCCTCCCGCGAAAACGACTCCCCGCCAAATCTGGAAACCGATCAGCGCTACGGCGAGCAAGGCGAAGAAGAGTGCGGACATTCCAGATTCCCGTTGGCTCAAGCCAGGACCCCGCGACGCGGCGAATTCGCAATCGCGTCACAAGCCATGGCGACCGGACTCCTGACTCCGGCGGCGAGGCACCGATTGCTCGAATCACCCGCCGCACGGCATTCTAGTCGATGGCATCGGCCACACCCAAAACGCGGCACGGCTCCCTCCCAGCATTGAGAGGAAGCCGCGCGACGGAGGTGGTCGTGTTTGAATGGAGGGCGGTGGACGACGACTAGCCCACCGCTTCCGGCTCGATCGGCTCCTGGATCCCAGTCGCGAAAGTCGCGAACGGGCGCGGCGTGGGTGGAGCGGCAGGAGTCGCGAGTCTCACGGTCGAGGTGCGTTGGCCGCGCTCGACGCGAAGTCGCTCCTCCGGCTGTGCGACCTGAGCCAACGATTCGATGGCCGATCGTCGCAGCATCTGAATCGAGGCAAGGGCATCGGCGATGATCGCCGACTCGTCTTCCCGCGACGAGATTTCGAGTTGGGCGTCGTTTCGCTTCAGGGCATCTCCCCAAGCCATGAGGCGATTCATCAAGTGGTCGCCGATCGGCTTTGGCTCGACCAGTGCCTTGGCCAAGACCAATTCCGAGTCGTGACGCATCTCCCACAAACGTCGCAGATCGGTGGCCGAGATCGACGCGTTGATGTCCGCCACGAACACGTATTCGCCACGCGTCCTAGCCATGCCGGTTTCGACCGCGGCCGCGTAACCTTGAGCTTGGCGATGGCTGATCACTTGGATTTGCGGAAACGACCGAGCCATTTCACTGGCCAGGTCGCCCGTTAGGTCGGAGCTTCCATCATCGATGATCAGCAGGTCGAATTCCTGGGTGAAGTCAGGGAGCATCTCGAGGAGTCGCTCGACCTGATCGATGATCGTCAGTTCCGCGTCGCGGACCGGCAAGATGATGCTGATTGAATTTGGCAAGGGAGGCCCCCTTTTATCCTGGGAAGCGAAGTGGCGAAGTCTTGGTGGTGTCTTGCTTGGCACGCTAGGCGACGTCGCGGACAGTCGTTCCGACCGCGAGGTCCTAGCAGTGTGTCTCGATGGTTTGCTTGCGCGTGACGGGACGGTGGGTGGAAGGCCGCGGCCGTCTCCTGCCGCTCGTGAATCGAGTGGAGCGACTTGGCTCCCACCTGGGACTCCAACTCGGGTGGCGGAACCGAACGTACCCGTCCTCCCTTCGTGAGCGGCTCAACCATCGATCGACCGTTGGAGCCTCGGGGCTCGAATCGCCGATACGAAAGGTGACTTGCCCCGACTGTTCGCAACGGGGGCCCTGTAACGGTTGCGCTTGGGAAACGAGCCGCGCGTGCGGGATCGCGATGGAGCGCCATCGTTCGGCACGCCAAGGTGTTCAACCACCGACAATCCGATAGACTCGATGGATTCGACGTCGGTCGGGATGGTCCGCGAGGCGATGCGAACCGGGGGCGGCGACGACACGCCGTGGATTTGTTCTGTCGCGACCGCTGGGTTCTGTCGCGAGCCCTGGGTTTTGCCGCGACCGCTGGGCCTTGAAGCGACCGCCGGCCGCGACAGGGCCCGAAAAGTCGCCCGCGGTTGAAACAAGAAGTCCAAGCGGTTGATCTAAATTGAATGCGTGAGGGGAATCACGCTGGGGCATGACGGGGCGGAACGAGCTGCCACCCACACTTGGGCGTGCGTGGCGCCATGGGGCGACCACCAGAGCGTCTTGGTTTCGA
>JAGQPS010000057.1 GCA_020426595.1 Planctomycetales bacterium | reverse complement strand
ACGGATCGGTTTTGGGGTGGGCACTCGTCGACCTAGGGCTGCGTCGCCTCGCGCTTCGCTTGGGCTCCTGACCCTAGGCTGTGATGCGGCGCCCCCGTTGGGGGCTTAGCAAACCGTGGTTCGACTCTCTTGCACCCCAATCGCCTTTTGCTTGGGCGCGAATCGCATCCGTCGGAATTAAATTAATAGCCCGATGAGCGAGGAACTCTTCATTCTCTCGAACGCGCCAAAAGCTCTTTGCACCGCCAACGCTCCCAGCCGACCCTCTACCCGAAAGCGTGGCAGCCACGCGACCCTTCGCTTCGCCGGGGTAACAACGTCTACTCAAGCGGCAGACTCTCCAAGTCGATCGCCGGTGGCTCACCTGATCCGCGGCGATCGAACCTCGCTCCCGCCTCGACCATGTCTTCGAAGAAGCCGCAGTTCCGCAGCCAGAAACTGGCTCCGTCGGCGCCACCTGCGAAATCGAGTCGATGACGATTCCCGCCCGTCGCATCGACCGAGAAGCGAGCCTGCGTGCACTCGTGCCAATCGCCTTGCACGTCTCTTACCCACACTTGGCTGTAGTTCACAAGGCGTTGGCGGTTGCCGAAGTCGGGATTGAAGTTCTCGAGGAACGAATGAAATCCGGTGAGATGCTTGTCGGTTTCAGGGCGACGAAAGCTGGCGATCAACCGCCATTCATTATTCGCCTTATCACCAAACCACGAGGTGTAGACGGTGTTGCCTTCGCCATCGGGTCGCACGCGAGTCAGAAAGCGATAAGTCCGACCCGCCTTCCAGGGATAGACCAGGAAACTCTGTCCGCCTGAACCTTCATTACCAAACTCGCCGACGCGAACATCGGGCCCTTTGGCCAACACCACGATCCGCTGGTGCTCGGGAATATCACGCGGATTGTCGGTTTGAAATGGACTCCAGATCGAAAACAACACCCGACGTTCCCGAGGGCTATTCACCTGAATGCCAAAGTAGCCCTCGCCGAACCCATTCGCCATGAAGTACGAACCGATGGGATCCGAACCCTCGGGGATCGTGAGTTCGTTGTAGGCGTACTCGATCGGATCTCGGTCGGCGACGCGGTAGCTGAGGTGGACCGACGGTCCGCGGCGCCCCCAGTAGAACATGCTCCCCTCGTTGCTCGCGACGCGAGTCACCGTTAGCCCCGGCTCGTTCGACTCAACAACCAGCCGTTCGATCACCGCGAATCGCTCGGCCTCCGCCCGAACGCCTCGCAGGTCGACACGAACATAGCCCGGCTCCGCGATCTCCACTGTTCCGAGAGGAATGGTGTCGGAGTCTTGATTATCAAGCGTGACTTCCCATTGCTCGCTCGCCACTTCGACCTGCAACACTGATTCGCCGCTCGCGACCTTGCCCACCAACGACAGATCTAGTTTGGCGGCGCGATCCACGTGAAAGTAGATCGAGAAGACACGGTCCCGCTGGCTCCAAGACAACGTGCCATCGCGTTGCAGTCCCTCGCCGTTCGCCGGTTCGCCCGCGGGATAGGCGTTACCCGCGACGGGGACATTCCATTGCTCCCAGGCGGCACACTCGCGCGGTGTTAACCCCGTGGCGCAGCATACCGTCAAGGTCAAAACCAACAGGCCCGAAACTCCCCACCGCGTCATCATGGCTGTCTCTCAATAGTTCCGCGGCGTTTGGTCCCGCCGCGCCTCGCACGAGGCGTCTTGTCCGATCGATTCTTCCGACTCGCGTTCACCAGCGGTCACAGGGACCCACCGTCTCATTCGCGCTCTTCATCCCAGGACTTTCCAGTCATCACCAGACTGTGCCGCGGAATGGTGTAGATGAAAGCGACGACACACGACGCGGTCAAACGTGAGTCTCCACCGTAGCCCGCGTTGTCTCGATTCGGCTGATAGTAGAAGGTGCCGTCGTGACATTGAGCCAGGGTGAACCACCACCGATTCGCATCCATCAAGAGCCGAAAACTCTCGGGATCGATGTTGGCCGCCAGCGCCGTGTAAGCCATCCCCATCGGCGGCGAACCATGCGTATCGGGGAAGCTCTGAGGGTGCGCGCCAATGACTCGCGCGTGGGCCAAGGCTCGTTCTTGATATCGGTTGCCTGGGAAGCGAGCGAGTCGATTGGCGATTCCGGCGGCTCCGGTGCGTCCCATGTCGGCCCAACCCTCCGGCCCGCCACCGATCTGATCCTTGTACCAAACATATCCGTTGGCGCCGGTGCCTCGATGCAGGAACTCAAGCGCCGCGTCTTGTCGCTTGGCATCGACCTCGATGCCACACCGTTGCATCAGGGCATAAGCCAAGGCGCCCTGACCGGTGAGCATGGCGATTGGACCGTAGCCCTCGAACCCCGGATTGTGCCCCCAACCCCCGTAGGCATCTTGGGGACCTCTTGGAAAGTCATCGGGATGGGTCTCCCGTGCGCGAGGATTGATTTGCGACATGCGCACGTACTGACCGCCATGCAGGTGATCGTAAACCTGCTGCAATTCCGGCAAGACCCACTCCGCCTCGGTAGCCAAGTAGTACTCACTCATCACCAAGGCCGCCGCCATGTAATCCCAGTTGATGAGATCAAACCGTCGCCGATCATCGGCCCGCGTCGCGCGGCAATGGTATCGAACGTTTCGTTCGACCGCTTCGAGGTAACGGGCCTCGCCACTGCCGAGTAGCGCCAGCGGCGCGAACGTGTTGTGAACCGCGTCGCCGAACGAGCCATCCTCACGCTGCTGGGCGACGAGGTACTCCAGCAAATCGCCGAGTACCCGCTGGGACTTGGGGCAGTTCTCGGGAAAGGTCTCGGAGTACGCGCCGTAATCCTGGCCCACGTCGATCGTCACTTCTCGCGTCTCGCCATCGCGGCGAAGACGCAGCACGAGTCGACCGTCGGCGGTGTCGGATTGAGCCGACTCGAGCGCTGCCGCGAACTCGGCGATCGGACCGTCGCCGCCGAAGACTGCCTCGCCGTAACCGTTGCGATGCTCGGTCGCGAAGTCCGCTTCGTTGACACCAACGATCCAATCTCCCACCTCGACTTGTCCCGAGGCTGGCGTGTCCGCGAACACGTAACGGACCAGCAGCGCCCGTGGTTCATCCTCGACCAACTCGGCTCGTAGGCCGGTGATCCCGAGGTTGTAGAACCAACCGGGCACTTCGGCGTCCTCGCCCGAATCGGCGCGCTGAGTCCAAGGAAAGCGGGTCTCGGGATAGTAGTGAACTTGAGCCATCGCCGAGCTGGCGGCCACGAGTCCCAACAAGCAACCAAGCAGACTGATTCGAAAAACTCTCAAGGCACGACTCCGGCCTATCGGTGGCGAACAATCGTCGGAAATAAAGGAGATCGCGCCCGCGGAACGATCCACGACCGCTCATGGCGAGCCCTGGTCCTGGCGAACGAACTCAGCTCACGGCCGAGGCGCGGCGCGAACGGCGCCAACGAAAACCGATCCACGCGAAGACAAAGGCCGCGCCCAAGACACTGGTCACGATCGGACTTAAGCCGCGACGCCGACCTGGCGTTGAACCTTCGATGGGCGCCGACCCAACGGTTGGATCCTCGCGGTAGAGCTTGTCATATTCGGCCTCCGGATCGAGCCCACGCTCGATCCAGCGACGCTCGTTCTGTTCGAGCTCTCGGTACCACCGCTCGGCGGCCTGGAGCTCCTTGCGAAACTCCCGTTCAAGCTCCGGGAGCCGCAATTCATCTTGAGTCCTCGGGTGAATCGTCTGCATGCTCAGCGATTCCTGAGCCAGTGCGCGATATGCGGCCGCGGCTTCGCCTTCGGTTTCGTAGCTCGCCCGCAAGAATGCCCGGGCCGCGAGTCGCTTGGCATCGGAACTCGGTCCCTTGGCCATCAACAGGTCGCCGAGGGCTTCCAACAGCACGGGTGAGTCATGATTACCGAATCGCTGCATCCCCAACACGCCCTTCAGCGCCGCGTCGAGTTCCGCTTCCACCGCTTCCTGGTCCTCGCGATCGATCCGGCGTTGGTCCAACACGAAACTCGCGAAGCCTTGCGGACCCCATATCGACTCACGAGCCGCGACCGTCGCCAAGGGCATCGCCAGGACATCGTCGACCCGCCGTGACATCGCGTACTCGACAAGCAGTTGCTGGTAGAGCTCGCGTCCGAAATGAGCGTCGGGATTGATTTCGATCGCACGCCGTATCTCGGCGAGTCCTTCGTCATAATGCCCAGCATGGATCAGAAACGTTCCGAGATTCGCTCGCGTCTCATACAACCCGGGGGCGATCGATTCCTTCCGCTTCATCACCTCGATGGCGCGATCATGTTGCCCGAGTTTCTCATAGGCCACGGCGAGGTCGTCAAGGAGCGCCACGTCGTTGGGCGTTTGCTCGAGTCGGCGTTGCCGGTCGGCCACGCGCCATTCATAGAACGGCTGGGAATGGCGAAGAAACTGTCCCGTGATTAGCTCAAGTGCCGTGGGGAACCGCTGTCGCTCTTGCTGCAACGTGTCGTAGTCCCACAAGCAACAAGCCAGAAGAGGCGAAGCCAGGAACAGCCACACGAGCAGCGGACCGCTCCATGTACGAGACCAGTTCATGATCCACCTCCCAAGACCCATTGCCTAATTCAAAAAACGCTGACGAGAGGCCATTCCTCGGTGCGCCATCTCGTCAGCGCGATTTTGTGTCGCGACTCTCGTAACTTGCCGCGGGGCTCAAGACTACTCGCCCATGAGTTCCTTGAGCGTCGGCTCGATCGACTCGGCCCAGATTTGATATCCCGCTTCGCTCAGGTGGAGTCGATCGGGCATGATGTCGGTCGACAGCGAACCATCCTCGCTGAGGAACTTCGGACCGATGTCGAGGTAGGTCACGTGATCATCCTCGGCGTAGCCCTGAATGATCTCGTTGCTTCCGTTGTTCACCTGGCGACGTGGATCGTCGGCCGAGGCGCCGCGGGGAAAAGTGGCGAGCAACAAGATCTGAGTATCGGGGCTCTTCTCTCGAATCTGCCCAACGATGACCTTGACTCCCTCGGCGATCTCGGCGGACGAATTGCTTCCCGCGTTGTTCGTACCGATCATGATCACCGCGACCTTCGGCGTGATGTCGGTGAAGTTGCCGTTGTCCAATCGCCAGATGACATGCTGAGTCCGATCGCCACCGATGCCCAGGTTGACCGCGTTCCGCTCTCCATAGAACTCTTGCCAAACCTTGCGGCCCGCGCCCTCCCAACCTTGCGTGATCGAATCGCCGATGAAGACGAGGTCCACGTTGCCTTTCGCGACTCGCTCGTTCATCGAATTGTGACGGTTCATCCAACCGCCATCACGAGGCACGGGTCGAATGGCATCGTGTTCAACGGCGGCATCTTGAGCCACGGCGGCGAAAGGCAACAAACAGGCCAGCATGGCCAACCAGGCGATCGAACGTTTCAGCATGGAAATAGCTCCCGAGGTGCACGTGGGTTTCGACTCTGGGCGGGGCTTTCAAAGACAAGCCAATCCAGCGGTTTGAAGTTCCCGCCAACACCGAATGGCTCAGGCATGCAGTTTAGCCGGACCAAGGGCGCGGGTCACGTCGCGAGCCAAAATCCACGCCAGGGAAAACCAAAGGAAACCCGAGCCGTCAGTTTTGATGTCGCGTTCTTCACGCTTCGCCCAGGCCTATCAATTCAAAAGCGTGGAAAACCAAAGGAAACCCGAAGCGTGAGCGAGGGACTCTTCGACTTCTCGAACAAGCCAACAACCCGTTACACCACCAACACTTCCGTCGAGCGGCATGCCTGAAAACGCAACATCTAAGAGCGTGAGCGAGGGATTCTTCGACCTCTCAAACAAGCCGCTAACTCGTTGCGCCACGAACACTGCCGTTTCGCGCCATCCAAGAAAGCGCGACATCTAAGAGCGTGAGCGGCTGGTGATCCTATTAGACACGCCGCATCGTGCGGCCGTGCGACGCCCATCGAGGTCGTCTCACGGATCGCATCAGTCGACATCGATTGGGCCGACTCGACGGGTCGCCCAGAACAGGCTCAACGCCAATACCAAGACGAGAACCAAGACCACGGCGCCGAGTATCGTGGGATCATTCCACCAATTCACCGGCTCTGGCGAGGCCGCGTCAAGCCGCGCCTGCTCCGCGCCAAGCATCCTGGGCGTGGGACGTTCTCCCTCGTCGAGGGCGCGTTCGATGGCGGCGAGATCGTAATCGGGCGGCTCCACCACCGCGCCATAGACAAGGCTGTATGCGTGACCGGGCTCTTGAAAGAACACCACTTCCTCGATCGGCCCCGCAAGGTCCACCGAAGTAACGTCGAGAGACGGGCTGTCGCGATTCACGACGCGCAGCCGCAAACGAGCCGCGCGAGTCTCGGGGATCTCGATGGACAATCGCCGATCATCGATCTGTCGGTACTTGAATCGGTGCACCACTCCCTCGCGGACGTCGCGCCAAAGAGCGGTGACGGTCGCATCATTCGTCGCCTCGATCAGAACTCGCCGGCTGAAGTTCTCGTCAGTCACGTTCAACGACAGACGCGAAACCGGTCGGTTGTCGATCTCCAACTCAAACGTGGTCTCGCCCGCGCTCGTCTCCATTCGCACCGGCCGCGTTTCCCAGTGACTCATCTGATTCTCGTCCGCCGCGACCTCCGTCGCGGGCCGAATCAACTCGATGCGATCAATGCGAAACGGACGGCGCGAGACCATGAGTTGTTCTTGCTCGCGAATCGCCTCGCGATCATCCAGGGACCGCGTGAGTTGCACGAAGGGAGACTCCAGGTCATCCGTCTTGGCACGCAATTCAATCCGCAGACGCGCCGCATCGTGGGGCGGTAGTTCAAGCTGGTCGGAACGGGCGTCGATGACCGACGAATAGTCAAAAATCAGGCCGCCGCTCACGAGCTCCCCGATCGTCGCTCCACTTGGATCGAGCTCCGCGACATCAACGCGGTTCTCGAAGTCCTGCATGGGAGTAACGAGCCTTAGCACCGTCGCCTCACGCATTTCGGGCTCGAGAAGGATTTCGATCCGAACCAGTCCCTCATCGGTCATCTCCACCGATTCAGGCTCGATCGACCAACGCGACTCACGCTGCCGACGCGTCCGAGAAGACGAGTGAATCAGGAACGGCACGGTCGCTCCCTGCTCGTCGATGATGCGAAGATCGCCCAAGCCGAGTTGCGCGCCTGCATAGGTCAGCTCGTCGATCGACAAGCTGGATAGTTCTCTTTCCTCTGATTCACTCGCCGATATCGTGCGCTGCAGCCGTTGAGTCAGCGGTTCGTCTCCAGTCGCGGCCGAACCGCCCAATCCAAGAAGAACCAGCACCGAAAGACAGCGAGTGATCATGGTTGTCTCTCTTCCTGGGTTGCGTCCACGGAATCCGAGGGCGACGGCGCGATCGACGCGGATCGCGGCTTGGCCGGCTCCGCTTCGTCGTCGGCGTCGTCGTTGGCGGCAGTGGCGAACGAACCTCGATAGCTGAGATACACGAACGAACCGAACAGTCCCACGACACCCAAGACGATGAAGGCCGCGATTCGATAGATCTGATCGAGTTGACTGAGGTCGAGCAAGAAGATCTTGACCGTCACCACCCCCATCAACCCAAGACCGGTATAGCGATACGACGCGAAGTTGCGGTGAATGCCCCATGAAATAAAGGACAAAGCGAACAAGCTCCACAAAATCGAAATCCCACCCGACCGGAGTCCGGGAATGAACTGATACAGAAACGAATTCAACTCGAGACTCGTCCACAAGAACAGCAACCCGAGCCCTGACAGGAGGAATCCGAGACGCAAGTCGACGAGTTGTGATTTTCCGACGAGCCACCGAGAGCCCAACAACAGAAAGGCGATCGCGGCTCCGAAATCGACCAAGCGAATCGCGGCCAGGGATACCTCGTAGTTGCCTTGGTAGATGCCAGGCGCCACGATCCGCCAACTGAGCACGTCAACGACGGCGACCTTGAGGATCAGCAGTGCCGCCAACCCCTTGGAAACATTGGCCAACGCCGGACTTTTCCAAACCTCGCTACCGACCATCGCCAGGATCACGAGGGTCAGCCAAGCAAGGGTCAGGCTCGTGAGCATCCAATCAGGCTGGTAGGTACCAAGCGATCGATAGAGCTCGAAGCTGAAATACGAAAAGAACAACGCGCAAGCCAACGACAACATCAGCCGCGCCGATGTCGTGCGAGAGGTCTCGATAACGAGATTCGCATCGAGCGATGCGCCCCAAGCTCCCGTCCCGCCTCGCTCGCGCTGCAGTATCCAATAGCCCGCCCCCAGCGAGAGGACCGGAATGCCGAACGTCAAACATCGACGGAGTAGGATCGCCCAGTACTCCCGCAATGGCACGGTCACTCCGGACTCTTGGAAGTACGCCGCGCTCAAATCGAGCACGAAGAACCGCGTGATGGCGCACGCAAAGACGATGTACGCGATGTGCTCCAGCACTCGACTCCGCAAACGACAACCGATCCACAACATCACGACGGCCTGGATCGACCATGCCACGGTGATCCATGCGGCCGACAGCCACAGCGGAATCGTCAGACTGAGAAAGAAGGAAGCGAGTCCAACGAAACTCAACACTAAGGCTCGGTCGAGCTTCTTGAGGGCCAAACAGTAATAGACGTGAACCGTGTAGAACGCGGCGAGCGAGAGCGTCGCGAGCGCGATGGCTTGCCGCGAGTAGGCAACGTGAATCACGTACGCGGCGACTCCGAGAAACACGAATGCATTGAAGAACAACACGAGCGTGTCGAGCAGGTTCGAGGTCTTGCCGGTGCGGAGGTTGTAGAGAAACACCATGGTCGAGAAGAGCACGAAGTGAGCCGCGAAAAACGGCATGACGCGTGGAAACAAGGTCGCTTCATAGTTCGTGAGACTCGCGATCACGAGCGCCCAATGGCAGGCGAGACTGAGATAGTTCAGTAACGGCCAACTCTTGTACGCACAGATCCACAACACGCCGATGCCAAGTACGAGCAGATAGCCGTAGAGCCCGACGAAGTTGACGACTTCCGTGTTCAGGACGACGGGCGTCAGGTACCCGCCCAGAATGCCAATCACCGCCATGAGTCGTGAGTTGAATCGCAGCGCCAGACCACCGGCCAACAGTGTCACCACTCCCATCGCGGCAAACGCCACCGGCAGTGAAACGAGATGATACAGGCCGTAACTGGCGAACGCCGAGAAGTACAAGGCGGTGAGGCCGGCACCGATCAAACCCTGCCCGATCAGCGCGTAGATACCGCCGAGCATTCGAACTCCGGCGATCAACAGACCGCATCCCACGATCACCGCGATGCCGACTCGCCCGACCGGTGAGATGAGATCCCGTTCGATGGAGTACTTGAGAAAGAAGCCAATCCCCAACACGACCAACAACACGCCAATGCGCAGCAACCATTGGCTGGCGATGGCGTATTCCATCGAAACGCCCCGTGGGACCTGCTCCTCACCGACGATGATCCAGTTCCAAATGCGATGCAGAACATCGCGAGCCGCGGATTCAAAGGCGGAAGGTTCGCGCCGCACGACGGGAGGCAGGTGGGCCGTCGCCGGAGGCGACTCGAGAGGGAGCGGCACATTGCGCCGCCGAGCGCCCGCAGTTGCGTCGATGTCGGACTCTGGCTCTTGGCCGTCTTGAACATCGCTTGGTGAAAAGTCAGCCTCGAGCGCGACGGGCTCGGAGTCAGACGCCTCATCCACCCAACCCGCCTTATCCACGTCCCCGTTGATCTCGACGGAGGATGCCGCCGTGCCGACCACTTCCGCCGTCGCGGGCACGCGGGACTCTTGCGCTGACTCGATCTCGATCGGAGCTGCGGCGGCGATCGACTCGGGTGCCTGGGGAGATTCGACCGTGAGGTCGCTCGAGTCAGGCGAACGCGCGGGAACCGGCTCACTCATCGTGCCAAGACCGCGCGTCTCCGCGGAAGTCGATTGCAGCTTCTCAATTTGCTCATAGAGAAACTTGAGCGCGTTCATCAACGACTCATGCTGCTGCCGAGCAAGACGTCTTTGTTGAGCGAACTGCGACGCGATGAAGGCGACGCCAATCGGACCACCGATCAGTACGAGCAGTGCGAGTAACGCAACTAGGCTCTCCATGATTCCCGGCTCCCTGAACGATTGGGCCAACGGCACGCCGTGGCGTCGACTCGGTTTAGCAACGCCTTGAGCGTCTCCGCTTCGATCGACTTCGAGCCACCTAGCAGTCGATGCCTCGGCCCGCCAATCGAGTCGCGACGAACGTGTATTATGGTTCTCGTCACGTCGCGACGATACGTCCGTTGCCGCGCAATCAACCGCGAGTCGCCGCATGCCAATGCCAGCGCGATGCGGCACCGCGACGATGTGCCCATTGGCTCACTCGCCTCACTCCATCGAATCCGACAAGGGCCGCCTCGATGAAACGAATCGCAACGCTGGTGGCTAGGCTGATGTTGATCGCCGGCCTGATTAGTTCCTCTCCAATTCACTCATTGTTCGCCCAAGATTCCGTCCACACCGATGCGCCGGCAACGGCCGAGTTTCGCGTCATGACCTGGAACATCTGGCATGGGGGACGCGAGGACGGTGAGGAAGTCGGCCCCCTCCGAGTCGCCGAGGTGATTCGTGATTCCCAGGCCGATGTCGTGGCGATGCAAGAGACGTACGGGTCAGGCGAACGGATCGCCGAGGAGCTGTCCTTCCACTTTCAACCGCGGGGCACCAATGTCTCGATCCTAAGTCGTTATCCGATCATCGAGGACATCTCGGTGTTCGACGAGTTCAAGTGCGTCGGTGGCTTGATTGAACTCCCGACGGGTGATCGGATCGCCTTCTACAGCATTTGGCTTCCCTACGCCGCCGACATCTGGCTGCCCAGTAGCCGCGAATCATTGACGACGGACGAGCTGCAAGCCGCCTGCCAACCGTCCGCGGACGATCTCGCCTCGATTCACCAGGCGATTCAGGATCGTCTAGCCGACGACAAGTACCGCGATGTCTCGATCGTGATCGCTGGCGACTTCAATTCCATGTCTCATCTCGATTACCGACCCCTGACGCTGGATCAGTACGGTACGCCGATCGACTGGCACACGAGCCACGTGCTGATCGACGCGGGCTTTCGAGACGCCTACCGCGAGGCTCGGCCCACCATCGATCGCGCGGCTGATGCGACTTGGTCGCCCCGTTTTCCAGAACAGGAACAAGACCGCATCGACTTTGTCTATTACCGATCCGCGAAGTGGCGGTCGGTCGAGTCCCAGGTGATTCGAGATCATGCCGAACGGTTTCCCTCCGACCATGGAGCCGTCGTCGCGACGTTCCAAGCGCTGAGCGACGAACAACGCGAACGCGGCAGAAGCCCGCGCGTGGCGAGCTACAACGTCCGGCGTGGCTTCGGCATGGACAATCGAACCAACTTGACGAGAACGGCCGATACGCTGCGCGGATTCGATGCCGATCTCATCGGCCTCCAAGAGATCGATGTAAACGCCGAGCGAAGTGGAGTCCAGAACCAAGCGTGGCGATTGGGGCAGGAACTTGGCATGCATTCCGCGTTCGCCAAGTTTCTCGATTTCCAAGGAGGACAGTACGGACTCGCCATACTCTCGCGCTATCCCATTCAGCGAATCGAACGCATCGAATTGCCCGAGGGCAATGAACCGCGCACCGCGTTGGCGATCGACCTGTTGTTGCCCGACGACACGGTCATCACCGCCGTGAACATCCATTTTGATTGGGTGAGGGACGATGGCTTTCGCTTCCAACAAGCCGAGCGCTTGCACGATGCGCTCAGTCAATGGAATCGGCCATTCGTGCTAACCGGGGATTTCAATGACCAGCCCGGTTCCAGAACGATCGAGCTGTTTCGCGATCTAGCCACCGAGGCGGACAAGCCGATGACCGCCTCGGGCACCTATCCCGCCAACAAGCCGGAAATCGAAATCGACTTCATCTTTGCGGGCCCCAGCGAACAATGGGAGGTTGGTCCGTCCCGAGTCGTTGATGAACCCGTCACATCCGATCACCGCCCAGTGCTCACGACGCTCCGTTTGAAGTAACGAGCATCGCCGAACGGAAACCGACGCGAGGCACGCCATTGGAATCTCGCTCGTGTATTGAGATGTCGCGATTCGAAGGATGGAGCAAGCCGGAAATCGTTCACGCAAAGGCCGTGACAAGGGAGCCACCATGGGATTTGAAATCGACGACTGGGATGACCTGCTGGCGGGAGTCCGGCAAGGAGAACCCGAGGCATGCCGCCGGTTCTGGGAGGCGGTGAGTCCGTTGCTCGAGCGAGTCGCCGCGCGTCACATCAGCCCGGCCATGCAGCGACGAATCGGCCCCGAGAGCATCATGCTGTCCGCCTGCCGCACCTTCTTTGAACACGCACGGCAGGATGAATACGATCTACCTGACAGCGCGGCTCTCTGGCGGTTGCTGTGTGCCATCACCGTCAACAAGGTGCGAATGAAGGTCCGGTACCACTCGACTCGGAAACGTGATCTGGGCGCCGAGGCCCATGGAGATGCGTTGCCCGAGCCGGTCGCGAACGCTCCGTCCGCTCAAGAAGAACTTGAGTTCTCGGAACACTTCGCCCATCTCGTCGGTCAGTTCGACGAGGAAGAACGGCAAGTGATCGACTTCAAGCTACAAGGGCTTGATAACGGTCAAGTCGCCGAGCGAATGAAATGCTCGGAGCGTACCGTCCGCAGATTGCTCAACCGACTCGAGGAACGTCTCGGCACGATGCTGAGCGATTGCTAAGGTCGTGCCGTTTGCTGATCGGGCGGCGGAAGCTGCCCCGTGAACCAGGGCTGAACGATTCTCCATTCATCGGCTCGATTAGGAGCCGTTGTCTCTAGAAGCGCGATCTTTCGCTGTACGAACCCACCAAGGACTGGTCCGATCCAGAGTTGGGGCACCTGTTGTTGCGTGCGAAAGAGGCCCGCGTGAGCATCGTCCATCAAGGCGACCGCCTCGGCGATACGTTTTTGCTTCAGGTCCAGTTCCGCCAACAGCGAACGTGTTTCGTACGTGAGGTAACTCTCTTCGTCATCAGCTCCGCGCATCAGCTCGGCCACGACTTCGCGAGCAACGTCGGTCTCGTCGATTTCAATTAAACAGCGTGCCACTCGATTCGCCACGGCCACGGCCAGCGTTGAATTGTCAGCGACGATCGATGATTCAAGCGCGGAAGAGTAGAAGGAAAGCGCCTTCTGGAATGAGTCTCCGCGCACCTCACTCTCGGTAGCGAAGCTCCCATGCGACTCATAGTGATAGGCCAAATCGAGGCCTGTGAGCACGGCGATGGTAGAGTCACTTCCGGCAAGCCGCTGTAGCTCCGCATGAGCTCGCTCCATGAGATCCAACGGCGCGTCGCTCCCCAAGACTCCAACTTCCGGATTCGCCCACGGATTTGGGGACTGACGATTGAGCTGTTGAACCTGAACGTTGTTAGGACCTAGTCGAACCTGTAGGGCCAGCAGGCCGGACACGCTTTGCGAGAGTGCCTGTTGCCAACGTCCGTGCTCCAGAAACGTTTCCGCTAACTCGTTCCTCCAAAGCTGCACGCGGTCGTGCGTCCAAGTATTTGACTCGTGCGACTGTTGAATCGCGGCTTGGAAGCAACTCTCCGCCTCGGCGTATTCCTTGATCGCGCGGTGGGTCGAGCCCAGCTCGGCCAAAACCTCTCCCAGCGCGAAGCCGGGCAGGGTCGTGTCGTCAGTCAACTCGTCGCGAAGATCACTTAATTCACGTTTCGCACCGTCGATCTCTCCGGCTGCTCGACTTGCTCGTGCATGAGCGATTCTTACTTGGATCACATCGAGATTGAGAGGCCGAAGCGAGATTTGGTTATTCAATTGAAAACTCTCGAGAAGCTCTCGACCATGCTCCGGCCGACCCGAAAGCGAATAGCACTCGGAAAGTAGCAACCCACACTCCATCCGCTCGAGCGGCGACAGGGTCTTGTCCCAATCCGGCTTGTCGACCACGGCATCGAGCAACTCGATCGCGCGTGGATAATCGCTGATGTCGCGATGCGTCCTTGCCAGCCACCAACGAGCCAGCAAGGTTCGTCGATGAGAGTCTCCAAACTGCGACTCACTGAGAGCAAGAGAGTCGCGAAAGTGGGGCAGGGCGGTCAACAAATCGCCCAGGTCGTAGTGAGTTCGACCCACTTCATACAGCATCGCGGTGAGCGTTCTAGGGTCGTCGCCAAGTTTCTCATCCAGGTCCGCGCTCGCGGCGAGGATTACGGAGTGCACACTCCTCGTACTGCTAGAGAATCGCCCCGACCGTCGCAGGATACCCGCGAGATAGTCAGCATTGGCTTCCGCATGTCGGCGTGAAAGTGATTCATCTTGTCGAGCTTGATCCGCGAGCTCCTTTTGGCCGTTCGCGTAGATCGCCCACGCCACGCTCGTGATTGTTCCCGCGACCAGAGCCACGACGACGCCGGTAACGGCGACCAGAACTCCGCGTCGCTTTCGCGCGAACTTGCGCAGACGGTAGACCAAGGATGGGGGCGATGCCACGACCGGATCGTTGCCGAGATAGCGTTCGATGTCGTCGGCGAGATCGAGCGGCGATTGATATCGACGATTGGGCTCCTTCTCGATCGCTCGCATCACGATCCAATCAAGCTCACCCTTCACCCGTCGCGCTGCCCACCGATGCGTGGGCGGAAGTTCGCCAGAGGTGTCGACAATCGCGGAGTCGATCAAGATTTGGCGACTCGGAACCAGTGGCTCGTGCTCGCGGATGAGCCGGAGGATTTCGTCGAAGCCCACCGTGCTTAGTCTATCGGTCTCGAGGGGAGGGCGTCCGACCAACAATTCGTACAGCAGGATCCCCAACGAATAGACGTCGGAGCGCGTGTCGACATCAGCTCCCATCGCACGAGCTTGCTCGGGACTCATGTACTGAGGCGTCCCGATAATCTGTCCCTGTTCGGTACGCAGTGAGTTCTGTGTCAGACTCGGATCCAGGGCTTTTGAGATGCCAAAGTCGATCACCTTGGGTATGGGTGTACCGTCCTGGTCGGCGACGAGGACGTTGGATGGTTTGATATCGCGATGAATGACGCCCCGCTGATGCGCGTGTTGGATCGCTCGACAAACCGCCTGAAACAGCTTCAGGACTTGCGAAATCGAGAGCGAGTGGGAGCGGCTGAATTCGACGATCGTCGGGCCCTCGACGTACTCCATTACAAAGTACGAGTACCCTGAATCCGTGACACCCCCGTCGTAGACTCGGCAGATGTTTTCATGATGCATGAGGGCCAGAGTCTGTCGCTCCGCTTCAAACCGTTGCAGGATGGCGTGACTATCCATCCCGGGCTTGATGATCTTGACCGCCACTCGTCGCCGCACTCCCTTGACTTGCTCGGCCAGATAAACCACTCCGAAGCCGCCTTCGCCCAGCAACTCGAGCAACCGATAGTCGCCGATCATCACTCCCGGAGCGAGCACCTGCCCGAGGCGCCCCTTGGGACGCCGGGTCAGCACGAGCTGCGCGAGTCGCTCGCGCGCCGCTGGAAATTGCTCGGAGTACTCGGCGATGTCGACTTCTTCCCCGGCGGCATGTCGACAGGTGATCTCATGTTCGACGAGCTCCGGCAGGTCGGCGGCCTCTCGCAGCGCCGGGAACCGGTCGATGTAGACGCTCAAGACGCGTGATTCCCGCGACTCGGCTCCACCTTGCTTCCAACCGAATTCAAGGTCAATGAAGACCAACTCCACGAGAGTCGGCAAGAAGTTTGGATCATCGTTCGGAGGTAGGAATGCGGCGATATCGGGCCGCTCGCCCGCCATCCATGCCGCCTCGAATCGCTGGCGACATCGTTCGTCCACACGTGGCTTCCGTTGATCTGACATGACGAACTCTGCTCACATGGCAACGGAGGGAACCAGCGATCCATGACAATCCAACTCGCCGAGTTTCATACCTGCTGGGCCTGAAGTCCCGTCTTGGACACCAGCGTCAGGCGGCACTCTCGCCGGGCTTACCTACCCGAGTCTAAAAGTAATCCGCGAGAATCTCCAATCGCACCTGCGATGCCGCCGCGAAGTTGTCGCCGCTAAGTTCGATGGCCGCCTGTAGCTCTCGATGAATGATCGCCATGCGGGCTGGACTCTCGGGAGGCCCGTAGGTATCCGACCATCGCTTGAGTGCGTGTGCCGCCTCGATGTAGTGCGTCTTCGCGGTGTGGTACTGCTGTTTCATGTCCGAGACGTACTTGAGCATGGCTCGCTTGGCGATGAGCCGAACTAGGGCGTTGTCGGATTCCATGGCCACTTTGAACTCCGCGAACTCTCGATCGAAGGCCTCGGCCTTGGAGTTAGCCAACTCCAGTGCTCGATCGGCGGTGTCCATCAAGTTGTTGTAGCGCTCGGCAAGGAACTCCTCCGACGGTTGATGAGCGTTCGCGGTTGATGAGGCCGCGGACAACAGGATAAAAGCACCCAGCATGGCGAAGGCGATACGAGTCAACATGGTGACACCTCGGACGTTTTCGGTTGGCGATGAACTGAGATTCCCCAGCGGGGACACCAGGAGATTGCCAACTCGGTCCCCCCTTGGACAACAATTCAAAAAACTCGCACGCAATTGTCCTGAGGGCGAACTCATCGGAGTCGGGATTCCCATGCTCCAGTCCCGTCGCCCCAGTCAAAAGCATGGAAAGCCAAAGGAAACCCGAAGCGTCAGCGAGGGACTCTTCCCCCTCACCGACCCAGCAGTCACATAAGAGGTCACCACGGGAGAAACGCGGCAAGAGTGTCGGCTTTTGCTCCGCAAAAGCGTGTTCTTCGCTCGGGCAAACAACGGACCTGCTTTTGCGGAGCAAAAGCCGACTCTGTCGCACGCCGTCCCACGACAAAGCTCGGCAACGAAAACCCGAAGCGCCCGTTTTGATTTCGCGTTCTCACGCTTTGCCCCAGCCGCCCCAGTCAAAAGCGTGGAAAGCCAAAGGAAACCCGAAGCGTCAGCGAGGGAATCTCCTCCCACACCGACCTCGCGTTAGCGTACGAGGCCGTGACTCGGTAGCGCCCAGCTCTCTGACTCGCGAAACGCCCATGAAGAGAGCGGGCGTCGGATCGGGCCCCGAAACTCTTTTTGTTTTTCTCCGTGTTTGTTGTCCAGATCGAGAACCGGTTGGCAATCTCAGGTTGTCCGCCGAAACAAACCCCTTCTCGACACGGAGAAACGAAGATGAAGACGACAAACGGTATCGCTCGCATGGTGGCCTTGTTTGCTTTCACCCTGATCGGATTCGCCACGTCCGCGGCCCATGCCCAATGGGCGCCTGGCGAGCTGATCTCCATCCATGGCAACGACCCGACCTACCGCATCTACTTCTGTCACGTGCAACCCGACCAGTTCCAAGAGCTGCTGAGATGGAACGCCGCGGCGGAGGCCGGTGATTGGTCGGCTCGGGCCGCGCTCGACCAGACCTGTCCCGATCTCATGCGTCGCTACCCTGCGACCGATGTGAAGATCATCGGCGCGGCGGTTACGTCGGATGCGCGCCCACTGCTCGAAATGTGGCAGGCTCAAGGTGGCCTCCCTGGAGGCACGATCTACCTGTACTTACAGAACGGAGTGCTGATGTACGGACCGCGAAGGCCGGACGTTTTCGACCCCGACGTCTACCGCACTCCATCGAGCGGCACCTACAACGGGTCGCTCGAGACTCCTGGGTACGGCCAAGGATCACTCGGGCAGTGAGCAACGGAAATGACGGCTCTCCTTCGAGAGTTTCACTCGGAACGAGCGACGCACGAGGCTTCGCTCGTTTTCCGTTTCTTGTGCGAACGAAGCCACTCCTTTGTCGCACATTGATCGCCCATTCGCGGACGACAATGGCGCGTCGCCGCCCAACCTTTGCAATTTCGACGACTCGCGGTTAGCCTCTTGCGAGTCGGAAACAGCGAAATTCGATCATCGAGTTGGCTCTTCTGAATCACGTCCGCGGAGTCTCGTTCCATGCAGTGCCCAAGTTGCCAATCGACCATGCACGTCATTCAGTACGAAGGCGTCAGCATCGAAACCTGCGGCGGTTGCCACGGACAGTGGCTCGACAACGGCGAACTCGGCAAGATCGTCAGCGTGCGCGAGCGCTACTTCAATCCCGAGGAGCGACGCGCGATCGCCGAGTCGGTCACGATCGACGGTCGCCGAATCGAGAATCTGATCCGCGATCTCAAGTGTCCCAAGTGCGGCGGAGCGACCACTCCGGTGAATTACGGTGGCGACACCGGCATCATCATCGACCGGTGCACCGGGTGCCGCGGCATCTGGCTGGATGCGGGCGAGCTCGACAAGATCCAGATGGTGGTGGAAGGCTGGGAAGACGCCTTGCCCGACGATCTGCGCAAGTTCGGTCCGCGACTGCGCATGGTTCAAGAGAAGGAGAAGGACGACGATGATTCGTCGCAGCATCCCAACAAGGATGAAAGCCTGATCTCAGCCGCGATCGGCGGCATCTTCAACTTGTTCGGTTGAGACACGCGGAGCCGCGCGGAAGAGACGAGATTCACCGTCGTCCCTTCGCGCGCGACGTCCATTTACCGACGCTCGCGAGCTTCCTCGGATTCAATGTAGAAGTTGCGATCCACTTCGAATGACCGGATCGCTCCGGCGAACTCACTCGATTGAGGCTCCGCCGTCGGATGCAGCCATTGCTCGGCTCCATTGACTCGCACCAGAACCGGCATCGTGAATCCGTCGACGACATTCTCGAAATGAAACTCGAGTAGGTCGCCATCGATCGAGTAGACCAACTTGGGAATATCGGTGGTCCGCAGGTACTGATCGAAATACTTGCTCAAGTCGATTCCCGCCTGTCGACTGATGTACGATTCCACCTGCTGGGTCGTCACCGTTTGGTGTCGGAACGTCTCGTTGAGCCCTCGCAGAATGTCTCGCCACTTCTCGTCGTCGTTCACGATATGACGCAAGGTGTGGAGCAGGTTGCCTCCCTTGTAGTACATGTCTCCGGAACCCGATTGATTCTCGCCGTAGGTTCCGATGATCGGTCGGTCGTTGCGGATCAACCGACGACAACCGATCACATAGTCCTGGGCCTCCTTCTCGGAGAAGTGATACTCGACGAACAGGTTTTCCGAGTAGTTGGTGAATCCTTCGTGGATCCACATGTCGGCGGCGTCTTGCATCGAGATGTTGTTGCCGAACCACTCGTGCCCGGACTCGTGCACGATGATGAAGTCGAACAGGAATCCGACTCCCGTGCCACTCAAGTCGCGGCCACGATAGCCGTTCTCGTAACCATTGCCGTAGGTGACCGAACTCTGGTGCTCCATGCCGTTGTACGGAACCTCCACCAGCTTGTAGCTGTCCTCGTAGAACGGGTAGGGTCCAAACCAATGCTCGAAGGCCGCGATGACTCGTGGAGCTTCCTTGAAATGCATTCGCGCGCGTTCCAACTGGTAGCTCAGCACCCAGTAATCCATGGTTAGCTCGCCCGCCTCGCCCTCGAACGTATCCGAGAAGCGCGCGTAGTCGCCAATGTTCATGTTGATGCAGTAGTTGTTGATCGGCTGCGTGACTCGCCAGTGAAAAGTCCGCGTCGCCGAGTCGTCGTCCTCGAGCGTCTCCACCAACCGCCCGTTGCTCACGGCGATCAGGGACTCGGGGACCGTTACGAGGATGTCCATGCCGGCGTCAGGTTCGTCGTAGCCATGGTCCTTACAAGGCCACCAAATGCTGGCGCCGATCCCCTGGCAAGTCGTCGCGATGAATGGCTTGCCTTGCTCGTCCTTTGTCCAAGTCAGTCCGCCACTCCAGGGCGGGTTCTCGCTTTCCGTCGGATGGCCACCGTAGGCGATCACGATGGACTCCTCGTTTCCCTCCATGAGCTCACGGGGAAAATCGATCCAGTAAACATTTCCCTGGCGCTCGAATGGCAGCGACTCCTCGGCCCAGGTCACGCTCCGGATCTCGAGCGGAGTCTGCAAGTCGATCTGCATGCGCGTGGATGGACGTAGCACGCGGAAGCGAACTTCGTTGGTCCCCTCGATCGACTTCGCCTCGACATCCACCGAGACAGCCAAACGGTAGTGCTGGAGATCCCACCAAGCTCGTTCGGGCGTGACCGAGCCGCGTAGCACCGCGGCCGACCGTTCGTCTTGTGCCGTGAGTGGATTGCTGAAGCCAAACACCACGAGAACGGCGATCCCCAAGATCACGCGAGGGACGACTCGCTTCATCATCGGTTGCTTTCAAAAAGGGGGGCGGCCGAAACGAGACTGGGCGAACTTCGAAATCTCGGCCCCACGCATCTTAGCCGAGCCGAAATTGTTTGGCGAACCTCGACCGATCGTCGTATCATCGCGGCTGAACGATCCGGTATCGGTTGACAAGACTCGTGATAAGTTTGTTGCAAACTGGGCTGGTGCATGAATCGAATGCGGCCTGCGATCTGGTTCACCATCGCCATCATCGGCATGCTTTTCGTCGCGTCCGTTCAGGCGGAAGAGCGACGACGCGTGACGTTCACCTTGTGGTACCGACTGATACCAGGGCGGGGGACCGAGGCATTGACCTGGACCAACCTCGTGCCCACGTCGATCGAGGGCCGCCAGGTCATTCACGATTTGGAGTATTCGCGAGAACCAACGCGGCTCCTAAGACGCAACGGCAACACTTACGCGGTCTACGAATTCGAGGACCTCTCGCGACCGATCGACATTCAAATTCGCATTACCGCCGACCTGATCCGACGCGACTACTCATCGCTCCGCACGGCAAAACGAGAAGAGCGTCTGGAGGTCGAGTCGATTCACGAGCGGACATGGCTTCGCGCCGAGAACCATCTCGAGGTGCGAGCCGATGAGATTCGCGAGGCGGCGGAATCGATCGAAGGGGAGACTCGGGAAGAGAGAGTCCGCAACACCGCGGAATTCGTCTCGGATCGTCTACGCTACTCTGGCTACCAGCCCGATCCACTCGGCGCGCTGCGAGCCCTGCAGTTTGGCGAAGGGGACTGCTCCGAGTTCTCGGATCTCTTCGTCACTCTCTGCCGAGCTCAAGGCATTCCGGCTCGGACGAGTAGCGGGCTGCTCATCGTGCCGAGTCAACCCGACGACACCACACGACACCGATGGGTCGAAGTCTACTTCGACGAGTTGGGCTGGGTGCCGGTCGATCCGCTGAGGCACTCACGCCGAGGTAGGACGCTGTGGCAATTGCCTAACGAGTACCTATATCTCTCGAACCTGCGCAACGATCCCGTGCTCGACAACTTCGAGGCCGCGCTCTTTCGCTATCGCGGCGACCCGATCGAATTCGAGACCGGCATGGAGATTCACTCCGACCGGCGCGTGGAAGTTCCCTGAACAAGAACTGTCAGCGCGCGCTGTCCACGCTTCGCCCCAAGCGACGATGTCAAAAGCGTGGCAATAACAGAGGAAACCCGAAGCGTGAGCGAGGGATTCTTCTCCCTCACCGACCTAGCAGTCACGGACGACGTCACAACGGGAGAAACGCGGCAAGAGTGTCGGCTTTTGCTCCGCAAAAGCGTGTTCTTCGCCTGACCAAACCGAGGACCTGCTTTTGCGGAGCAAAAGCCGACTCTGTCGCACGCCGTCCCA
>JAGQPS010000579.1 GCA_020426595.1 Planctomycetales bacterium | reverse complement strand
AGGCGACACCGACGGTTTCGTGCGCGTCTGGTGCCGTCGAGGCTCCGATCGGATTCTCGGCGCCACGATCGTCGGCTCGCAAGCCGGCGAGTTGATCGCTGAACTGGTACTCGCCATGCACCGTCGCATCGGACTCGGCCAACTTGGCGGGAGTATTCACAGCTATCCAACACGAGCCGAAGCCGTGCGTCGTCTGGGCGATGCCTATCAGCGCACGCGACTCACGCCACTGGCCGCCTGGATACTGCGCACGCTCCTCAAATGGCAATGATCCATGACTCGCGAGTTTGGCGGCCCGGCGAGTCGATTCCTCGGCCCGGAGTTGGACTTGGCTCGAAAATTGCCTGCTTGTTCCTGTACGGTTTGTTAGATTCACGCTGGCGTGAGCCCCCTCACACTCTGCCTTTTTGACGTGAGAGCCGTATATGGGCGAGGAAATCAGCTGCTCGCATTTCAAGCATCACGACTTCCAGAGATTCGCGCGACTCTTGAAGCAAGAGACGGAAGTCCTCGAATCATGGTCTCGCGAAGGTCGCCTCTCGCGGCAACGGTCCGTTGGTGGACTCGAGCTTGAGATGTGGATCATCGATCGCAACGGGACTCCACTGCCTCTCAACGAACGATTGATCGCGCAAGCCGCTTCTCCCGACATCGTGGCCGAGCTGTCTCGTTTCAATGTCGAGTTCAACGTCGATCCCCAGCCGATTGGAGGTCGGGGCCTTGAGAAGCTCGAGCAGGAACTCACCGAAACTTGGGCGAGGTGCCGCGCGGCCGCGGAAGTACTCGATGCGTCGGTGATCGCCATTGGCACGTTGCCGACGGTGGAAGAGGCGCAATTGTCGCTCGACAACATTTCGGCCGGTGAGCGTTACCGGGCGCTTAATGAGCAGGCGATGCGTTTACGGCACGGCAAGCCATTTCGATTGACGATCGATGGGCGCGAGCAGCTGCGTACGGAGCACGACAACGTGTTGTTGGAAGCCGCAGCTACGTCGTTACAGATTCACCTCCAAGTAGCGGCGGATGAAGCGACGGCCTATTACAACGCGTCACAAATCGCCTCGGCGCCCCTCGTCGCGGTGGCCGCGAACTCTCCCTTTCTGTTTGGCAAGGTGCTCTGGGAGGAAACGCGGATACCCGTGTTCGAACAGGCCGTGGATGTGGGTGGAAGTGAACTGAGACGCGTTTCGTTTGGCACGGGCTTCGCTAACGAATCGTTGATGGAGTGCTTTCGGGAAAACTTAATCGAGTTTCCCCCGATGCTCCCCTTGGCTCATGAGGACATCACGCCGAAACTAGATCATGTCAGGCTTCACAATGGAACGATCTGGCGGTGGAATCGTCCGCTGCTTGGATTTGATCCCGATGGAACGCCTCATTTGCGTATCGAACAACGGGTTCCGTCGTCGGGACCGACGGTGATCGATATGGCGGCGAATATCGCGTTCTATTTTGGCTTGGTCGAGACACTGGCACAGCGTGGGCTTGTCGCGCATCGTGGCGCCGAGGCGGCTCCGCCGATTGATGGCCCCACGGCCAAAGCCAATTTTTATGAAGCGGCTCGGCGAGGCCTCGAGGCGAAGCTGACCTGGGAAGGTCGGCCAGACGTGCCAGTCCAACAGTTGCTTCGCGAGCAGTGGATTCCCGACGCCTATGCGGGACTCGAACGACTCGCGGTCGACGGTGATCTCGCCGCTCGATTGTTGGGGATCGTGGAAGCGCGCGTGAACGCCGGACAGCAAGGGGCGACTTGGCAGCGCAGGTTCGCCGAGGCTCATGGTCGAGACATGCGATTGTTGACTCAGGAATACCTGACTCGGCAAGTCTCGGGCCAACCTGTGCATACTTGGGACGTGTGAGTTGAGAGCGGCACTCCGCCGCCGAGACTTTGAAAACTGGGTATGGGGCGGAACGGGGCTTATCGGTTTGGGGTTTATGGGGCGCGGCGTCGGAAAGGCAACTATGCAGGCTCTCGCAACTCTTGAACATTGGCCGCAGGAACTTCAGACTCTCCCCGCTCATCGCCTCCATGAATGCTTGACCGGTCCGACCCTCATTCATCTCAAGGGTCGTCGTCCCGAGCCGCTCTTCGTGAGCGTGTTGCTGCACGGGAACGAGGACGTGGGTTTGGTCGCGCTACAAAAACTGA
>JAGQPS010000578.1 GCA_020426595.1 Planctomycetales bacterium | reverse complement strand
CCTTGTTCGTTCTGTCCTTGTTCGTTCTGTCCTTGTTCGTTCTGTCCTTGTTCGTTCTGTCCTTGTTCGTTCTGTCCTTGTTCGTTCTGTCCCTGCTGGTTCTGACCTTGCTGGTTGGTCTCGGGAGGAGCGTCGGGCGCTTCTCGACCGTCGGCGAGCGCTTCCGCGGCCTCGGCGAGCAAATCGGCGGCCTGCTCCGCGGCTTCGATCGCGTTCTCGGTATCGTTCTGATTCAACTCGTCGAGTACTTGCTCGGGAGCCGAGGCCAAGTCGCTGGTCTGGTCATCTCCAGCCCGTTCCTCTTGTTCGATGGCCTCGTCCAACTGCTGAGTGTCGGCCGTGATGCGCTGTTGTTGTTGTTCGATCGCATCCGCGATTTGCTCGGCCAATTGCTCCAAGTCGGTTTCCGGCGAGTTGGATTGCTCGGTCAAGTCGGCGACCGCTTGTTGCTGTTCGGCGAGATCCCGGGCTTCCGCCGCCAAGTCATTGAACTCTTGCTGCATCGCCTCGATCAGCTCATCCAATGCGTCGGGCGATTGCTGAAGTTGATCGGCCACTTCGCGGAGCAGCTGACGTTGCGGTTCCACGAGCTCGTTGATGGGCTGGGTTTGAACTTGGGTTGGATCTTGCGGTTCCAGTTGCCGAGCCAACTCGGCCTGACGATTGGCCAAGTCCTGAATATCGGCGACTCGTTGCAGATTCTCCCACAGCTGGTCGAGTTGTCCGAGGAGCGCCTCGGTACGCTCGATGCTGTCGTCGATCGACCGATTGGCCTGGCTCGCCGATTCCGCGCGGGAGCGGGCATCGTCATGGAGCTTGATATCCGCGGCCGACTCGTTGATACGAGCGACATCGGTATCCGCCAACGCTTGGACCTCTGGCAACAATGCGGCGAACGATGTTTCCGGCAGCGTCTCGGCGACCTCGAGCAAGATGTCGCGCGCGGTTTGAGCCTCGTCGCGAACCGAGTCGATCCGATCACGCAGCTCGTCCGAAAGTCGCTCGTCCGTATCGACCAACGCCTCAAGCGGCTCCGCGGCTTGTTCGGCGGCTTGGAGTCGTTCGAGCGTCTGTTGCAAAGCCTCTTTCAGGCTCGCGTAATCCCGACCGCCTTGTCGCTCGAAATAAGATTCCGCGGTTTCGTCCAAGACAATCGTGATGATCGGGCTCAGTCCCAAATGCGGGCCTTCCCAATCGACCGGGTAGTTGTCCTCCGCGGCGATCTGAAGCGTTACCGTTCGGCTCGTTCGATCGGTGATCGTGGCCAATGCCACGTGAGTCACTTCATTGAAGACCGGGCGCCCCTGGCGTTCGAACAAGGGGACGCGAATCGGAGGCCTCGGTTGGCCGTCGACCAATGCCCGCACCGTGACGGTCTCGATGGCGTGGTCGTCTTCCGCGCGAAACGTGATCGGCAGCGTGTCGGTTCGCTTCAACCGAAATTGATCCTCGGTCGGATCGATCAGCGTCACCGTGGGACCCCGATCGCGAATCGCTCGCATCAGGAACTCCCGCGGCCAATTCTTGAAACCGAATTGATCCTCCGCCGCGATCGACCAGGTGCGACCGGCGACGAGCTCGTCATCGAGTTCGACGGTCCACGAGAAAGTACGACTACCAGAATCGGCGACCGGCGAGCCCGCCAACGTGTCTTGGCCAGCGATCTTGAGTTCCGCGGATTCCACGGCGTTGGCGAATGTCGCGGAGATCGTCACACGGCAGCCCAGCGGACCTTCAAGATCCGCGTCGTCGGCGTCGCGCCGTACGGTCTCCGAATAGCCAAGGTACTCGGGCCCGTCGAACGTGATTTCGTAACCGGTGATCTCGGGGCGCGGTACCACGTCGACATCGAAATACTGACTCACCGCGCCGCCGGCGTGAATTCGGTAGCGAAAACCCTCGGTGACCTTGGGCAGGCTGAGTTGAAACCGTGGGTAGCCATCCGCGTCGTCCGAGATAGCCTTGAGTCGCTCGGCGCGCTCCTTGCCATCGAGACCGACGCGACGAATCGAAGCCGCGGAGACTCGCTGATCGAGGACGGTTAATTCGATTCGCAAAGGATCGCCCGCCGCGACGACGATGTCGCCTGGCTTGATGACCAAGTCCGATTCACGCACGTTGCCAATGTTCGCGAACGGCGCGATGATCCGATTCATC
>JAGQPS010000577.1 GCA_020426595.1 Planctomycetales bacterium | reverse complement strand
TACGCCGCAGTTCTTTTTCCGCACCTCCGATGTTTCCGGTTCGACGAGCGTCGTCGGCGAGTCGGAAATGGCCATGCCGGGTGACGGTGTGACACTGCACGTCACGCTTCAGAGTCCCGTCGCGCTGACCCATGGAGACCATTTCGCGATTCGCGAAGGTGGCAAGACCGTTGGTTCAGGCGTCGTTAGCAAGGTCTTGGCGTAGGACACGCCCGAGTACCTCCGGTCCGAGAAATCGGACCGGGGGTATTTCGTTGCCCGACCCTCGTTCATCGGCGAGCGACTTCGTCGGGGACTCTCGCTCTCGTGGCGTGCGAAAGGCGATAGGGTCTCCAGCGAGGACCTCGCCTTGCCGCTATTGGACAAGCCGGCAATCTTCCAGGTCCACGTCGAATAACTTGCCCGTGCAGCGACCTCGTATGGTGATGAAGTCACCCGGTTGGATCGACTGAATCTGGTACTCGAATTCGGGAGCGAATTGGCAGTCGACCGAAAAATCCTCGTCGATGCCGTTCTCGAATGACACGAAGCTCACACCGATATAGGTTTCAATGTCGCGGACGATTCCAGATACCTCGACGACACGATTGTAGTAGTCACGTCGAGCCCGCGTCCTTGATGTCTCGAAGTCTCCAAACAGCTTGTCCGCGCTGACGACGACGACTTCGCTGGTCGGAGTAGTGCTGACATTCGGCGGCGTTCGGAACTCCGTGTCGGCGGTCGTCATGAGCAAGGCGACGAAACCTCCGCAGATGCAAAGCACCATGAGCGCCGGAATGCCAATCGCGAAGGACAGAATCATGAACCATGGCGTTTTCGAGCCGCCCCCGTTTTGTCCCTGGGGCGGGTTAAAGCCTGGCCCGGCCGGAGCTTGACCAGGTCCTCGACCGTATGGCGGGTAGCCAGATGGAGTGAACGACATGAGTGGCGAGGCTTTCTTTCGAGTTCGTGGAAACGGTCTCGCGGAAGGCTCGGTTGTTTCCATGCGCGGACCGAACCGCCGAAGGTGCTATATCGGGCGACTTCGCACCAACACCACCGCGAAGAGACGGTCACTCGGGACCGCCGCACATCGCAAATGCCGATCTCCTTACCTCGGAGGTGTTGGAGCCGTAGTGCCCCTCGGCTGGGGTTCCTAGTTTCTTCATCAGGCAGCAGTGAAAGCAAGCCCCGCGAAACGGTTTTCGTGGAATGAACGGAAGCGGTCGGTTCACGGCTTGAAAGCAACACGCGGCAACTCATGGAACCGCCGCCGGAACATTGGCGTCGGAGCTTTCTTGAGAATCTCAATTTGCCCGCCAAGACTTGGCGACTTGAGCGAACTTAAGAGCCATGAAGGACGGGCCGGCGTCGCGATTCGCTCTCGCGATGTCGCCATGGACTCCACCACGAGGAGGCGTCCGATTCCGATGGGCTCGGTGAATTTCGGCGAACCCAAACGAATTGAATCCGTCCTATCGAATGTCACCTTGGTTGCTCGACCGCCAACGATGGTCGTCGGACGAAGAGCGAACAAGGCAAGTGAAACAGACTCAGTGATAACAACAAAGAGCCGCGACCTCGACGAGAGCCTCATCCGTCGATCGTCCCACTTCGGAAGCTAGTTGATATGTCAGACCTTCGTACCGATCGACGACTAACCCAAGCCTGTTCGCGTCGCACCCATGGTGGACGTCGAACGCGATTTAAGTTGTGACTCACCGCACGAGCTTTGTTCCCACAAAGCCTGGTGTCGTCACGGCACCAGGCTTTTTTTGTCGACATGCCCGAGCGTTGGATGGTCGATACGGACCGCGAACCTCGCGAATCGGGGCCGGTAGCTGAGATGGTATAGCGGCGGTTTGAAGCACCGCGGACGAGGATTCGAGCGCCTCCTGGCCCACTTTTGACCGACAACGTCGACATCCCAAGGAACACCGAGGCTCGTCATCCACTCAAGGAAGTGAGCGGAGTGCCGAGCCCCTGGATAAAGGACTTCACGATGTGTCAGCGATTGAAACGTCGCATCCACCTAACGATCGAGGTCGTGGTGTAGTGGCTGCACGGCGGACTTTTAATCCGCTTCGAGAAGGTTCGATTCCTTCCGGCCTCATCATCAAAGTGGAATACCGAGCCGGCCAGCGGTCTGGCTTGATCAGCGAAGCAGGAACAACCCCTACGCCGTTCCAAACTCGGTTG
>JAGQPS010000576.1 GCA_020426595.1 Planctomycetales bacterium | reverse complement strand
GGCCGCGACCGCTCCTCGCACATTGCCAGGTGGCCCCGCGGCCGCTCCGCTGCAACAGCCGGGAGTCACTCAAACTCTTCCCACGGCGAGTCCGGGCGGAGTTCCCTCGCCCACTCGAACCGATGTCGCGTCCTTGCCCGGCCAAACACCGGCGCCGACGAATCCCGCTCCTGGCTTGTCGCTCCCAGCTACTCCGGAAGCCAACGCCGGAGCGGAGGGAGTCGCGATGATCATGCGCGGCCCCACGCTGCGAGTCGATGTTCGTGGCCCCAGCTCGATTGGAGTCGGCAAGGCTTCGCCGTTCGAGGTTCTCGTGAGCAATCCGGGTCAGATTCCCGCCGAGGGAGTGCTCGTCGCGATCGATTTCCCCGCCATGGTCAATGTCGATGCCGTGCAGGGGACCAATGGTGAGATCGAGCAGACCGACGGTACCCAAGCCGCGCGAATCATCTGGACGGTCGAGCAAGTCGCCTCGGGCGGACAGCAGAAGCTCACCCTGCAATTGACTCCCACCCAAAACGCTCCGTTCAATCTCGCCACCGAGTGGACCCTGATGCCACTCAACGGCGTCGCTCAAATCCAAGTCACGCAACCGGCCTTGGCGATGGAGGTCACCGGACCCCAGGAAGTCCAATTCGGCCAGACCGCGACCTTCAAGTTCGATGTGACCAACAGCGGCTCGGGTCTCGCGGAAAACGTGATGGTGCGTCTGCCCGAGGAGCTCGGTGGCGACTCGAAGCCACTGGGTAACATCCCGGCTGGCGAGAGCCGTTCCTTCGTGCTCGAGGTGACTCCGGTCGAGGCGGGCGAGATGGAAATCTCGGCGACCGCCTTGGCGGACGGTGGATTGAGCCAACAGGCCTCCGCCAAGTTCGTGACTCGTCGCGCCAACCTCGACGTCGCGATCACGGGCCCCGAGTTCAAGTTCGCCGGAACCGTCGCGACCTACGACTTGGTCATTCGCAATACGGGTGACGCCATCGCCACCGAAGTGATCGCGGCCGCCGCTCTTCCCGAGGGAGCCGACTACATCGACGGAGTCGAGGGTGGCGAGCAGGTCGAGGGAGGCGTTCGCTGGACCATCGGTCAGCTGGCTCCGAACGAGCAACGCGTCTACGCGATCCGCTGCATCTTGAATCAAGCGGGTGCCTTGCAATTCGAGGCGGGTGCCCGAGGCGCGGGTGAATTGGCGGGAGCCAACGCGGTCGCCACGACCGTGGAGGCGGTGGCTGATCTCGCCCTGCATGTCGAGGATCCGAAGGGACCCAAACCGGTTGGCGAGGAAGTGACCTACACGCTCCGAATCACCAACCGTGGTTCCAAGCAAGCGACGAACGTGAACTTGCTCTGCCAGTTCTCGGAAGGTATCGAGCCAACTCGGGTCCGCGGTGCTCAAGCCGAGCTCGCTCCCGGTCAGGTCCTCTTCCAACCGATCGCTCGCATCGACGCGGGTCAGGAAGTCGTGATCGAAGTGACGGCTCGATCGAGCAAGGAAGGAAACATCACCTTCCGAGCCGAGCTGACTTGCGACACTCCGGAAACTCGACGCCTGTTCGAAGCCACGACTCGCTTCTTTGGCTCGAGCCGCCCGAGCTCGACGACCTCGGTACCGAGTCCTCGCGGCACGACCGCGGCGGCTCCGACCTCGTCGACTCAACCGCCCTCCTCGTTCGGTCCCGCCAACGGATCGCCGACCACGCCGAGTCCAGCTCCCACCGAGCCGGCTCCGTCGGGCGGCCAACTGCAACCTCCCGCCAACGCCCCGCTCCCGTCACTGCCGACCGGCGGTAGTTTCCGAGCGGGCCTCATGCCACGTCCTGGATCGAGCGTGCCTCGCTGAACCATTAGGTTTCAGGAAGTCGCCTCGCGTTGACCCGCACGTCCCGGCTTCCAACCAACACGTTCGATCCACGAACCAGGACCGGAACACGTCGGCAGCACGACGTGGTTCGGTCCTGGTTTCTTTCTTGATCGCGTGGGATTCGTGAGTGTCGCGTGAATTGGCGCTAGCCACTTGGCATCGAAGCGGCAACCATGAAGGTGAGACGCGGTTGAGCGCGCGGAATGTCGAGTGTTTAACGAGCTGTTGCCTCGTTCGCTCATGCGAAGAGAGCACCGCCCCCGCGCTCGGATGTCGCGGTTTCAGGCATGCGGCTGGACGGTCGTGTTGGTGGCGTAACGAGT
>JAGQPS010000575.1 GCA_020426595.1 Planctomycetales bacterium | reverse complement strand
CCCGATCGCTGGCTGTTCGAGGAGCATTGGTCGGGTTTCACATTCGATCGGGTCGAGGCCAGTTATCATCGGCCGGTGACGAGCCGCTCACTGGAATTGGCTCGCAACGCAAGAGGCGAGAGTGTCACTCAACCGAATCCCAACGTGACTCGGTTCGAGGCTTCGTACTTCCCCACCGCCGCCCAAGTCTCTCTGCGCTTCAACGATGGGGCCTACGAACAGCGCGTGCGCGAAGTCGCCGCGACGTTGTACTGGCCCATGGAACAACTCGCTCTGGATCAATCCGCGCGGACTCATCAAGAAACTCGCACGGCGCCGCTCTACTTCGAGGAGGTCCACGAGTTCCTTCGGGAAGCGGGACGCTTTCGGGTCGATGACTCGGAACCTTATTTCCGCTACGAGCCCGATTCGAGTTCATTCACCCATCGAGAGCATTTCCCCACCGTCGACATTCTCGTGGCCGGCCCGAACGAGAGATCGAAGTTTGAACGGCGGATCGCATACGACAACAGCGTGATCCTCGATCGATTGCTCAACAAAGCGTGGCCCGAGCTTGTTTGATTGGGGAATGCTGGTGTGATCAATGGTCCTCGCGGCCTCACCGAAGTCGCTTGAGTCTTCATCTTCGCATGGCGCCCTGTCATCTTGGGAAGCTGGGAGGCTCAACCATGTCGGTCGATGACGTTATCAACTTAATTGTGACGCTGCCAGCGCACGATCAGCTTCGCGTTGTTCAAGCGATCTGGGATCAATTGCCCAGTGAAATTGGCATAGAACTTTCCTTGGAGCAGAAGTTGGAACTCGACCGCCGCTGGGCGGAGTATCAAGCGAATCCAGATATCTGCCTCACCGAGGACGAGTTTCGCAATCGCATTCGCGCAGCGCGTGGTCAGTGAAAGCAAAACTGACGCCCGCAACTGAATCTGATTTGCTACGGGGAATTGATTGGTTCGAGCGAATCGCGGTTGGACTCGGAAGCCAGTTTGAAACCGAGTTCTTTAACGCACTTGAACGCATCAAGCATGACCCCGATCTGTTTCCAGTGAACCATACGGGGTACCGCGCTTGTCGGCTCAAGCGGTTTACCGGCGTCATCTGAAGTGGACCGCAGTCTTCGGACCACGGAATAAGGGAGAGAATTGGGTTGTGGTTGTCGGGCTGTTCACTAGCGGAGAGGATGAGAACGCTTTAAAGAGACGTGTGGATAAATCCAAAGTACCAACAAGCCGTACTCATGCGCTAAATCAACCACTCTTTCTCTTCTCGGGTCACTGAGCCGATTCGATATACTGAGCTCCCACGAAGCAACCTGCATCAACCTGGTCCTTCCGGAGCTCCGCGCAATGCGACCCTCAATCGTTGTCCGATGTCTCGGTGTCGCGGCTTGTTGTCTGTCGCTTGTAAGTGGTTGGGATCGAGTCACGCGCGGCGAGGACCGGCTGACGGGGCGAGCGTTCGCGACACGCAGTCCGGCGATGGCACCCCGAGCCATGGCGGCGACCAGTCAACCATTAGCGACCCAAATCGCGCTCGATGTGATGCGAAGGGGCGGATCGGCGGTCGATGCGGCGATCGCGGCCAACGCGGCGTTGGGACTGATGGAGCCGACCGGTAGTGGTATCGGCGGCGATTTGTTCGCGATCGTTTGGGATGCCGAAACCCAACAGCTCCACGGACTCAACGCGAGCGGTCGTTCTCCGAAAAGTCTCGAGCTGGCTGAGTTTCAACGGCGTGAACTCGACTCGATTCCCGCGCTCGGTCCCTTACCGGTGACCGTGCCGGGATGCGTCGATGGTTGGTTTGAGTTGCACGAACGGTTTGGGCGGTTGCCGATGGATGAAGTGTTGGCGCCGGCGATCGGCTATGCGCGAGACGGCTTCCCGATGACTCCGGTCATTGGCGACGCTTGGCGCCGCTCGGCTCCTCGCCTACGGAGGCAGCCGGGTTTCGCCGAGATCTACTTGCCCAACGGAGAAGCTCCGGCCGATGGTGAACTGTTTCGCAATCCGGCGCTTGCCGACACGCTCGAGCTGATTGGCCGCGAAGGGCGAGATGTCTTCTATCGCGGTGAGATCGCCCGGCGAATCGACAAGTTCATGCGCGAGAACGAAGGTTTCCTCACCTACGAGGATTTGGCGGCTCATCACTCGGAATGGGTCGAACCGATCTCGACCGACTATCGTGGGTGGACCCTG
>JAGQPS010000574.1 GCA_020426595.1 Planctomycetales bacterium | reverse complement strand
GTTTGCTTTGCTTCATCCGCACGAATGAAGCGTTTGCGAGCGAGTATCGGAAGAGCCCCCACGACCTCCCCTGCGTAGGTTCGGGGGCTCCTCTTTTTTCCGTCAGATTTCGAAGTGAACGAGTGAGGAGGTTGGAGCCATGAAGCGTCTGCACTGGCTTGCCATGATCGTCGCCCTGATTGGTTTCGTGGGCTGCAATAACACTGAGACCCCTGAAAACGAAACGCCGGCTTCCAACGTGAACGTCCAAGACGGCGAACCGATCACCCCTCCGGGTGACGGCGACTCGACCGAAGGTGAGTCGACCGAAGGTGAGTCGACCGAAGGCGAAACCGGCGGAGCGGCTGAAGCTCCCGAGACCGGTGGTGCCGCGGAAGCGCCCGAAACCGGTGGCGCCGCCGAAGCTCCTGAAACGACGGACGGTGGCAACTAAATCGCGAGCGGAACGCACGAGCCTACGGCGTCCCGTGATCCGCTAACCTGTCGCGAAATCCCGGCCAACCGACCGGGTGTCGAATTCAATCAAGGCCCCGCGCGAAACAATCGTCGCGCGGGGCCTTTTTGCTTGGCGGAGTCGTCGTCATTCAGGCGCCCGAACCGTGCCCAACGGCAAGTCGGCGGAGTAACGCTCGGTCATCGCCTTGCCGTGCGTCAATGGATGGCGAGCCGAGCACCCATCCTTGCCCGAGGACTCGGCCACGATGGGGAATTGGGGCCACTCTGACTCTTGTCCGGCGCTTCCCGAGCAGAAGTTTGACCGATCTGCCTAACGTTGGGCTCTAACGGGACGTTGCCCCTTGACCTAAGTCCTTGGTGCGACGATTCTTTTCCCACACACCCATCGGTTGCAGGCTCTCGAAATCCGTCTCCGCCTGCCCCCAAAGGTCTCGAGATCCTTCGCACGCGGGACACGCGCCTCGAGTTCTCTCTCTCCCGCAGGAAAATGGTACACGTGAACGCGAAAGATCTGTCTTTGGATCCGGCCGAATCCTCCGAGAACAGCGAGCGACTCAACAAGGTTCTCGCCACCGCGGGAATCGCCAGCCGCCGAGAATGTGATGAGCTGATTGAGGCTGGACGGGTGGAGGTCGATGGAGAGGTCGTCTCGGAGCTCGGCTTCAAGGTCGACCCGAGGTCGCAAGAGATCCGCGTCGATGGCGACAAGATCCGCATCGGCAAGCGACTCTATTACGCCTTCTATAAGCCCGATGGAGTCCTCTGCACGAACGAGGACCCGGACGGTCGCTCGCGAGTCATCGATTGGATCCCCACGACGACTCGGATCTACACGGTGGGGCGACTGGATCGGAGCAGCGAGGGACTGATCGTCGTCACCAATGACGGCACGTTGGCTCAGCGACTAACGCATCCCAAGTTTGGAGTCGAGAAGACCTACGACGTCACCGTCGTGGGGCATCCGACTTGGGAAGACGTCAAGGTGCTCCTCGACGGAGTCCGGCTCGCCGAGGGCTGGGCCAAGGTCAAGAAGCTCGACATTCGCAAGCGATCCAAGGACCGCACGCAGTTGCGAATCGTGCTGGACGAAGGGAAGAACCGAGAGATTCGACGGCTCCTCGCCCGCATCGGGCACAAGGTGGTCAAGCTCGTGCGCGTGGGTATTGGCCGCTTGGCACTTGGGTTGCTCCAGCCTGGCGAGTATCGCGAACTGACCGTCGCCGAGATCAAGGGACTGGAAAACCTAGCCGCGAAAATGGACCGCGGATCCCGAGATAAGAAACCTGGCCGCGCGGCGGCTGGCAAACGGGACCGAGGCACTGGCATGAGGTCGGGACCGAGATCCTTCCAAGGTCGGAACGATCGATTTGAAAACGACCGGCCCTCGCGGGACCGGGGAGGTCGCCCGACGAGCCGTCCGGGCGCTCGGGACAGTCAAGGCTATGGGAGCGGCGAGCGCCGCGGCCGCTTCGCGGGAGCGACGGGACAGAGCCGAGGCGAGTCCGAGATGGGTGACCGCCGACCACGGCCGGAAGGTCGTGGCATGGGTGAACGCCGACCGCGACCAGAAGGCCGTGATATGGGTGAACGCCGCCCGCGACCAGAAGGCCGTGGCATGGGTGAGCGCCGACCGCGACCAGAAGGCCGTGATATGGGTGAGCGCCGCCCACGACCAGAAGGTCGTGGCATGGGTGAGCGCCGACCTCGTCCGGAAGGTCGTGACATGGGTGAGCGCCGACCGCGTCCGGAAGGTCGTGGCACGGGTGAGCGCCGCC
>JAGQPS010000573.1 GCA_020426595.1 Planctomycetales bacterium | reverse complement strand
ATCTGGCCGAGAAATGCCAGCGGCTTCCCATCTTGAAAGACGGGCCATTGGGCTGCGGATGGCAAATCCGGCATGCCTCCTATCTTCGTCGCCCCCAACGGTATGTCTGCCTCGGTCGAGGGCTTTGTGCGCAACAAAATCGCGGGACGAGCGATTTGGTGAATTTCCTTGCGGCGTGCCTGCAGCTTGTAAAGATCAATTAGCTCGTTCATCAATTCGATATCGTCGAACGGCGCACTGGCCCGCTCGATCTTGAACCGTTGTTGATCATCAAGCTTGTTCCAAATCAGTTCGTACGCCTCGTCGATCAGCGACTTGAGAAACTCAATGCGAAGACCCGCGTCGAGTGGAACTGCCATCTGAATGTGGCCATCACGTGGCATCCATTCAGTTTCACGGATCACTGGACATGTCTTTTGGTGCTCGGCCAAACGCTCGGCGTACACCGGCAGTTCAGCGAACGTCCCATCGAGGATTGGTTTATAGCTTTCCTGGTCATTGACTTCGAAGAAGTCGCCCCACGAAATCCCTGACAATTTCACACGAGGTTTCGTATTGTCCTCGCTAAGCTCGCCACCGAATTCCAATTCGGCGCCCATTTTTGAAAGCGCGTACGATGCCAGCTCACGGACGGTTTCTTGTACGGTCATGCTCAATGCTCAACGCTTGGGGTAATCGGCGAACGTTGCGGTTAACCGGGCCACGGAATTCAGCGTAGCTTCGGGACCGGCAGCGACCGTGGCTCCGTGTGCGACGGTTTGCTACTTTGCAATTGATGTGCGAGAGAGGTTCAAGGCCATCTCTCGAACTAAGTCCACGGCATCTATTCGATTGAGTGTTGCTACTGGCAGTACTTCTGCGCCGTGAGCGGCACCGAAGATCTGCCCGAACATCGAGGCAATTGTATCGGTGTCGCCACCGCACCGCACTAGTTGTTCAACGGTCGCCGGGAAATTGGTTGACCTGGCCGCTGCGAGTATCGCAAGGGGAACGGAATCGGCAACGTACCCAGTTGTTCCAAATCGATGACAGTACTCGGCGACCGAGTAATGGTGGGATTCCGCGAGTCGATCGCGCACGATTGAGTCTGGCAGTGAGTCCAAGAGGAAGTCCGGGAAATCTTGTGCGAGGTTCCCACGGTCGACGACGTGACGGATCGCCCGTAACAGTGCAAGAGCGCCGATATACGCTTCGTCATTTCGGTGAGTGATCCGGCAGATGTCACGGATTGTCGTCCGTTGAGAATCGGCGCCTGGATCGAGAAAGAAGGCGAGTGGAGCGACGCGCATAGCCGCCCCGTTCCCTGCAGCACGATCGCCAATTGCGCCAACTAAGGCCCAGTGACCACCAGCATCTAGTTCGACGAGCGCCTTAAGAGTGCTTGACCCGATACCTGTGATTCGGCGTTCACGAAACCAACGCACGAAGTGTTTCGCAACCCTCTCAGGTGAAATCACGTTGGATTGGATGATCGATTCGCAGGTTGCAAGTGTTAACTGGGTGTCGTCAGTAACACAAAGAGTCTGGGGGAAAATGAAACTGCCCATCTCAAATCGGCCCTCGAAATGAGCGCCGACTGCGTCACCGAAAGCGCCGCCAAGAAGGCAACCAGCAATTCTTTCTTCACGGGTGAGAGTCAATCGGACTTTGCCTTTGCAATATAACGTCCGCCGTATCCGGGCGGCGACGAAAGATTTCCCATTTCAAAACCGCTCGACTTCGCCGCTCCGGTTCACGGCATGGTTCGTCGGGGTTCCGCGCACCGAAAAGGCAATCATCAAACACGACCGTCATCGGGTCTGAACACTCGGTAGCCTATGTCAGTTGGATCTGACCACATCAAGCGGCCACATTCGGGGCATTCGTAAATTCGTCCGAGGTATCCATCTGTTTCTTCCGATTCTCGGCTCTTCTCGGATTTTAATGGCAACCCTCGGGGAGCATGTCCAGTCGGCCGCAGAAGAACAGGATGCGAGTACGGTAGTTGCGGAAGGAGCGGAAGCCGCGTGCGGCTGACTTCAGCCATTGAATGCGGCTGTTGAATGCCTCCGCGTGAGCGTTCGTGATGCGGTGCTTGAAGTAGGTCACGATCCGGTCCAGGTGTCGCTTGATCATTTTGGCCGCCTTGATGATCGGCTTGAGCTTGGATCGCGATGCCCAGGAGTACCAGTCCTTGAAGTATCGCCGTGCATGGCCCGCGTAGGCATAGCTCCAGAACACTTGGAACGACTCCTT
>JAGQPS010000572.1 GCA_020426595.1 Planctomycetales bacterium | reverse complement strand
TAGAGCCTTAGCGCCAAGGCCTGCTGTTTCAAGTTGTTGACGCACACGGTCCGTCGCCCGCTTTCCCGCGCGAATTGCAGCGCCGGAAGCAGTAACGCCGAGAGAACCGAGATCACGGCGATCACTGTCAATAACTCGATGAGCGTCAGGCCTTTTCGCACGGCGCCCGTGCGGGAATCACTGGGACAGGTCACCCAATTCATGGATCGATCTCCTCAAGCTCGGGTTCCGCCTCGCCCGAACCTTGGTCGCTCGCCTCGCCGAGTGATTCGCCCACGTACTCCGGATTGGGTGGCGTGGGCGCCGCAGGCGGAGTGGAATCCCCGCCACAGCCGGCCTGGCTTAAGCAACCGCCAACACAGACGGCCGCGATGCCGAGGTGGACGATTCCATGGAAGAATCGCGGTCGCTTCGCCCGCCGCGCGAGAGCGGGGCACGAGGTCCGCGAAGGGTCGATACAAGGCATGATTCTCCATCCCATCTCAAGTGGCTTGTGAGTCGAGAAAGAGACGAGCCCGCCGTGGGCACATCTCGGAAATCTCCTGACTCGTAAGTACCAATCGAGCGGGCCAATCGGCGCGGCGCCGAAGAAAAATCCGGGATACCAGCAGGCTAGGATCTTGGAGCCGCGTTCACTGCTGGCGCGAGAGTGGTTGGGCCCGGTGGTGGCTCTTGAGGCGGCCGATCGACGAGCGACGAATGACCTGCGAGCAACTCTGCCGCCCGCTATCGAGAGCGAGCAAGACCGCTATCATGGTCCTTTTAACCGTGACTCCCGCCGCGAGGATTTCGCAGTGACCGCGATCAAGTTGGATGGCAAGGCTCTCGCGATTCAGATTCAAGCTGAAATCGCCGACCAGGTGTCGCGGCTCAAGGAGACACGAGGTATCCAGCCCTGCCTAGCGACCGTGCTCGTCGGCGAGGATCCCGCCAGTCAGGTTTACATTCGCAACAAGCTCGCGGCTTGTGAGCGGGTGGGCATGATCAGCCGCCACGTCACTCTGCCGAACACGACGACTCAAGCGGAATTGCTCGGAGCGCTCAGTGAGCTCAATGCCGACGATTCGGTGCACGGCATCTTGGTGCAGCTCCCTTTACCCGAGCAAATCGACTCGATGGTCGTGCTGGACGCGATCGCTCCCCACAAGGACGTCGACGCGTTTCATCCACACAACGTTGGGCTCCTTTCACAAGGTCGCCCACACTTCCTGCCGTGTACTCCGCACGGAGTCGTTCAAGTGCTGGCTCGTCACCAGATCACCACGGCTGGTAAGGAAGTGGTGATCGTGGGGCGTAGCGATATCGTCGGCAAACCACTCGCGCTGATGTTGGCTCAGAAGGACTCGCACCTCGGTCCGGAATATGCCAACGCGACGGTTACTCTCGCGCATTCACGCACGGCCAACTTGGCCGACGTGACTCGGCGAGCCGATATCCTCGTCGCCGCGATCGGGAAACCCGAGTTCATCCGGGGCGCGATGATCAAGCCCTCGGCCGTCGTGATCGACGTGGGAATCAACCGGATCGAACGCGGCTTGGTCGGCGATGTCCACTACGCCGAGGCGTGTGAAGTCGCGTCCGCGATCACGCCAGTTCCCGGCGGCATCGGACCCTTGACGGTCACGATGCTCCTGCACAACACGCTCACCGCCGCCAGTTAAACCCCGAGCCGTCGTTCGCCGCGAGTCGTGCTTGCGACGATTCGTCCAGACGCTCGGATCGCCGCGCGGTTTACAGTCCCGGCAATCGCTCTGCGGCGTCTCCGAACGACTCGAGCGATACGCCGAAGCGGTCCATCAGCGACAAGAAGAGGCTGCACATCTGGCGGTTCTCTTGGCCAGTGCGATCGATCACGCGGCCTCCCGCGATCGTGTTGCCGCCGCCTCCGACCAATACCACGGGTAGATTGGTCGCGTCATGGCCGCCGTTGAGCATGCTCGAGCAAAGCATCAGCACGGTATTGTCGAGCAATGTCCCTTCGCCTTCCTGTACCGAGGCGAGACGCTGCGCGATGTACGAAAGCTGCTCGACGAAGAACTGATTCACCTTGAGCCAGTCATCGGAATCCGAGTGAGACAGCAGATGGTGGATCATGTAGTCAACGCCCAGGTGCGGGAACCGCAGTGAGCTGTGATCGTTGTTCAGCTTCAACGACGCGATTCGAGTCGTGTCGGTTTGGAAGCCCAGCACCAAGATGTCGCACATCAGCCGCATGTGTTCACTGATGTCTTGCGGAATTCCA
>JAGQPS010000571.1 GCA_020426595.1 Planctomycetales bacterium | reverse complement strand
TCCGACAAACCTCGCTCTCGCGAAGATGCCATCTACCTTTACAACCAAATTGTCAAAGATCTTTTGGCCCGCCTCACCACCGGCGAGAACAAACCGTCTGCCCTAGCGGACAGGAATTCAGCTCTCATGATTCGCCATCGCGAAACAAGAGCTGAGTTCCCTACTGCCAGGGTTCCCTCAATGGGAAACCACGAATTTAGTGGCGGCCTCCAGACCTGTCAACAGGGAGAACAGTGTTTTTGTGATTCACTGTTTTACCCTGCAATTCACAGGTCCAACTTCTAGTGGAGATGATCGGGCTCGAACCGACAACCCCCGGCTTGCAAAGCCGGTGCTCTCCCAATTGAGCTACGTCCCCTTGTGATTCTCGACTCCCGTAACAGTGAGTCGGAATGCCTGCCCCAGTGATCAAGAAGGAGTTCCGTGTCGAACTCGTCACTGGGCGAACCGCCAAGGTGGTGAACTTCACCACGGCTCGAACGCCACTTGTCCTCGGTCAGGGACGAACTCACCCCGTCCAAATGGTTGGGGCGAATCGTTGACGATTGAACAAGCAATGGCCGGCGGAGTGGGCGTGCCAGAATTCGAATCTGGGACCTCGTCGTTATCAGCGACGCGCTCTAACCAACTGAGCTACACGCCCGCGTTTCTGTGAGCCAGCCGCTTGCCGACTCAGGTTTTCGCGAGCCCCTTATTCTAGGCACGCTCGCTTCGCTGTCAAACCGGCACACCACCAAAATCAGACTTTGCTCGCGAGATGACAGCATCGGCAACCAATGTCATTAATGTCCAGCAATTTGTCGCTCATTCCGGCTGGCGAGGGGCAGCCAAGCGGGCGATTGAGCGACCTTTTGCCATGGGTAAACCGTGCGGTCGCGCCAGGGCACTACAACCGGAAAACTCTTCCCATTTTTACTGGCGACTGAGCAACCATTTTGTCGAAGAAGAGCGACGATACCGCGCCATTGCCGAAAAACGTTGCCCGATCTTCGAGAAGGACAGTCTTATGCTCAAAAAAGTTCAGCGTGCCGCAGTCGCGACCGCAGTACTCGCGTTCTCACCAACAAGTATTTGGGCTTCTCCAACGGTCGAACAAGCACTGGCTCTCAAGCCAATTCAGGTTGACGTGGACTACGACATTCCAACTGCAGAATCGGCTGCAAAATGCAAGATCGAGGCCGCCCGCGATCTCGGTTCGGGCTGGATCGTTCGCGAAGAAACGGGCCAAATGTTGCGTCGCTTTCTCGACACCAACAACGATAAGAAACTGGACCAATGGAGCTATTTCAAGGACGGGATTGAGGTCTATCGGGACGTCGACGCAAACTTCAACGGCAAGGCGGATCAGTATCGCTGGCTCGGTACCAGCGGCACTCGTTGGGGACTCGACAAGAACGAAGATGGGGTGATCGACAGTTGGAAAGTGATCTCGCCGGAAGAGACCACCGCCGAAGTCGTTGCGGCCTTGCGAGAGGGAGACGCCGGGCGTTTTACGCGACTGTTACTCACAACCGCCGAACTGGCTCAGCTCGGTGTGGGCAAGAGCTTGGAAGCAGATCTCGCCAGCCGCATCAAGGCGGCAGAGGAGGGCGCGGCGGCTCTTGTCAAATCACAAAAGATGGTCACGGGCGATTCGAAATGGCTCCAGTTTGGGGGCACACGTCCAGGGGTGATTCCCATCGGTGCTGACGGAGCCACGAAGGACCTAGTCGCCTATGATAACGCTGCCGCAATCGTTGATTCTGCTGGAAAACACAGCCAAGTTTCCATCGGCACACTGGTTCGCCTCGGGGATGGATGGCGTCTAATTGACCTACCGAAGAGCGAAGCGTCGGCTGGCTTCTTCTACACCTCCGTCGACCGGGCGCCGGATGTCATCGAGGGGAACGGTTCAAACCTGAGTTCGGCGATGCAGTCGTTGATTGGTGAGCTAGAAAAGATCGATAAGCAGTTGACCGAATCCTCCGACTCCACCTCGCTGGCGAAACTGAATCAAAGCCGCGCTGATGTCCTCGAAAAAATCGCAAATCAATCGACTTCAAATGAAGAACGAGCCACCTGGACACGGCAATTTGCGGACAGTGTCAGTGCGGCCATCCAATCCGGCGAGTACCCCGATGGAGTAAACCGACTGAAGAAAACAGTCGAAGATCTAGCCCGTGACAGAGAGACGGCTGACCTAGTTCCCTACGTGAAGTTTCAGTACCTAAGCGCCGACTACAGCCAAAAACTTCAATCCCCAAA
>JAGQPS010000570.1 GCA_020426595.1 Planctomycetales bacterium | reverse complement strand
GGCAAGGGTCACTCGTGTCCGGTGGTTTGGGGCGACAAGATCTTCTTGATGTCGGGCGACGCCGATTCGGCCAGGCGCTACATCGTCGCTCTCGATCGCTCGAATGGTGAGCTGGTTTGGACACGGACGTACGAGAGTGAGCCTCACACGCTGCACGCGCGCAACACCTACGCGAGCAGCACACCGGCCGTCGACGCGGAGAGTGTGTATGTCGCGTGGTCGACTCCCGATCAAACGTTGCTCAAGGCGCTCGATCATGACGGGCAGGAGCGCTGGACGCGCGACCTCGGTCCATTCGTGAGTCAACACGGATTCGGCACTTCGCCGATCGTGGTCGATGGTCGGTTGGTTCTGTTCTTTGAACAGCAGAAGGACCAGCTGCCCGCCGAGGAGACTCCGGGTCAGAGCAAGATCATGGCGTTCGACTGCGCGAGCGGTGAGACGTTGTGGGAGACGCCGGTCAACACGACGCGAGTCTGCTACAGCGTCCCGTGCGTGCGTGAGTTGCCCGAGGGAGGGACCGAGTTGGTGACCTGCAACACCGGCAACGGTATCTTCGCGGTCAATCCGGCCAACGGCCGCATCAACTGGGAGATCAACGTCTTCTCGCAGCGCTGCGTCGCCTCGCCCGTTCTGTTTGGCGATTTGGTGATCGGCAGCTGTGGCTCGGGCGGTGGCAACAATGAACTGGTCGCCGTGCGAGGCGGAGAGAATCCGGAGGAAGTGTTTCGCCTCCGAGCCAACGCGGGTTACGTCCCGACTCCGATCGTCGTGGGTGACTTGCTGTTTGTGTTTTACGATCGAGGCGTCGCGAGCTGCGTCGATCTCAAGTCGGGCGACACGTTGTGGAAGGAGCGACTGAGCGGTGGCTTCAGTGGCTCGCCGGTTTGCGCCCAGGATCGCATCTTCGTCCCGGACGACAACGGCAAGGTGATCTGCATCGCCGCGACGGCGGAGTTCAAGTTGCTTGGCGAGACCGACCTCGAGGAAGAATGCCGCAGCACACCGGCGATCGCCGGCGACCTGTTGTTGATTCGCACCGTCGGGCACTTGATCGCGGTCAAAGCCGAGTAGCCGACCGCGGCATGGTCATTGGCCATCGCCTTCCGGCGTGGCGGACCTTACCTCGGTTTTCGCCCCCTTCATTCACTCGCGTCGGTTCGTCCTTGTGACGAGCCGGCGCGTTTTTCGTCCCGTCCCTTTCGCGGTCTCGATCGGTTTTCATGACAGCCCGTTTTGCGATCGATGTTGGTGGAACCTTTACCGATTGCGTCGCGGTCGACGCCCAGCAGCGCCGCCAGCGACTCAAGGTGCTCAGCAGTTCGGTCGTGAAAGGGGTGGCGACCGGCGCGGCCGAGCGTTGGATCGATCCCATGCGCCGCGCCGATGCGGTTGGCTTTTGGCGCGACGCGACACTTCGCTCGCTCGACGCCAACGGCATGCCGCACGACGAAGCGCGCGTGCTGGAGAGCGACCCGAGCACCGGGCTCCTGTTGCTGGAGCGACCTCTTCAAGGAGTCGGCGATCGGCCGATCAGCTATGAACTAACGCGCGGTGAACCGGCTCCGCTGCTCGCGATTCGTCAAGCCTTGCGGCTCGCGGGGGACGAGCCGATTCCGGCGGTCGACGTGAGACTCGGGACGACCCGCGGCACCAATGCGCTGCTGACGCGCAGCGGGGCTCGCACCGCTTGGGTCACGACGCGTGGCTTCGCCGACGCGCTCTCGATCGGCGATCAACAGCGGCCTCGGCTCTTTGAACTCGCGATTCGCAAACCCAGCGAACTCTTCGCCGCGACCGCCGAGATCGACGAGCGTCTTGATGCCCATGGCCAAGTCTTGATCCCGATCGACCTCGAACAAACGCGCCGCGAACTCGAGCGACTGCGCGCCGAGGGAATCGAGTCGCTGGCGATCTGCCTGCTGCACGCGTATCTCGCGCCGGAGCATGAACTGCAGGTCGCGCGGATCGCGCGCGAGCTCGGCTTCCCCGCGATCCGTCTGTCGCATCAATCGGCGCCGGTCATCAAGCTGGTCGCCCGCGGCCGCACGACGTTGGTCGACGCCTATCTCGACCTCGTGCTGCGGGACTACCTGCGAGCGATCGAACAGGGGCTCGGCGCGGGGAGCCAACTGAGCCTGATGACGAGCGCCGGGGACCTCGTGAGCCCAGAGCGTTTTTCGGGCAAGGACAGTTTGCTGAGCGGACCGGCGGGAGGAGTCGTGGCGCTCGCCGAAGTGTCGCGCGTGAGCGGTGG
>JAGQPS010000056.1 GCA_020426595.1 Planctomycetales bacterium | reverse complement strand
TTCGGCCGGCGGGAGGTAACACCCTCGACGGTCCACGTCGGACTCACCGTCGGCCAAGCCGTATGCCTGCGAGCCAATGACGCACTGAAAGATCACGTTCTCAAAGAGGTCGTGACGACGAAGAATGACGCCGCTCTCTCCAATATCGCCTTCCTTGAACTTGGCGAGGGTAGTGAGATCACCGGACTTCAGTGCCTCCTCGACTCCATCAGGGAATCGAACTCGATACGAGTGTTCGAGATCAGACGGTGATTTCACAACGACGCCGACCGCGCCACGAGGATGCAGAGTGCGACCATTCTGGCCGACAACATCCTTCAGCGTCACGACCTGCGTGCCGACGGGGAAAGGCTGAACGCGAAAGGATGAAGGATGAGTGAAATCGGTCATTACTTCCGGCCCTTCGCATTCTTAATACACGTGACCAAAATGGCCGTGAGTTCGCCAATCTCACCAAGCAGCTCGGACAGCAACTGTTCCTTGACGATAGATGATTCGATCAGGAGTTCGACCCAGTAACCAGTCTCTTCCAGCTCCTGAGCCCTCCCTCAATCTTGCCGATGAATTCGGCATCGGACCGGGCACGAGTTGCTTCCCGATAGTGTGCGCCGACGGACGTGCCAGACCGCGACAACTGCTTGCCTATGACCTGTGCCTCAGGTGTCTTTGGCAAAGCGCCGTACAAACGAATCACACGCAGTGCGAATGGCTTCGTTCGTGTCTTCAAATCGACCTGCGCGATGTCATCCTTCACCCTTCATCCTTTCAAAAACCGCCATCTGTGTCGGCGATCCGACCGTTTCGTGCTCCAGTTCCAATCCGTGAGACTACGTCGATGGACGTCACACGGCCGCACGATGCTGCGCGTCTGACGAAATCAATCCCTCGCTGACGCTCTTAGGTGTTGCGCTTTCGGGGATGGGGCTAGACGGAAGTGTTCGTGTCGCAACGAGTTAGCGGCTTGTTTGAGAAGTCGAAGAATCCCTCGCTCACGCTTCGGGTTTCCTTTGATTTTCCACGGTCTTGACTTGGTCGGCTGGGGCCAAGAGTGAAGATCGCAATATCAAAAATCACGCATTGGTTTCGCGAAGTGACCACAGTCTTTCTCCGTGCTCTCGGTGAGCTCCGTGGTGACCGCTTGGCACGCGCCGCGATGAACTCGCGCGATTCCGCTTCGCCGAGATGCCTGTCGTCTTCCGTTCCCTTCGATCCAAACAAATGAGGCGTGCGAGGGTACTTGGTGAAATCACCATGGGAAGTCCCCATCGTCAGGTTCCTAGTGTTTGGCATTGGGAAATAATCGACCGTACGAGTTGGCCGTAATCATCCTTCATCGGTAGGTCGAATTCGATACGAATCCGGCGACGGCGAGCCGTGACGTCCTCATTGGTCACCGGATTCACCGAAGGCTTGTCGAATTCCTCCCAGTACAGCCCGACGCCGCGTTTCTGCCAACTTGGGAGATCGTTGAAGTTGATGCCGTACTGGAATAGCAACTCGTTCTTTTCGCTCACCGGTAAACCAAGCAGTCGATTTGCCGCCTGCTGCTCGGTCTGGCCATCCTTGCGAAGCGTCCAGTAGCACCAAGCATTCAAGGCGTTGCGAGCGGCGTCCTCGTTCCGCCAGCGAAAGTAGTCCACGACCAAATCCGACGTCGGCAACTGGGAAATCCGGCAATCAAAACATGCCGGTTTCCCAAGACGAAGTGAGAACTGGGCGCTGGCCTCACCAGCGAGTGTCGAGTTGTATTTGCGTAGCTTGCGTCCGAAGAGTTGCTCGGCCGGATCGAATAGAAGCGAGATTTCGTCGCTTTCGGTGTAGGCATACAACACTCGGAACCCGCAGGTCATCAGCGACTTGGCGGTGAACACCATCAAGTCACGAAAACGCTCGTCGAATGGAGCCTCGAATTGGCAGACCTCCTTCGTCAACCGAGTAAAACTCCGTCCGTCAAGGCGAGCGACCATGAACATGCCAGGTAGCACGCAAAGATCAGCCGACGTCTCAAAGACCCGCATCTTCTTGTCGAGTTCATCAAACTTCATCGTTCCATTCCTCGATTACGAAGCCGGTCTCCGACAGTCGGACATACTTCAGTGAATCGAAACCTTCATTCCAGCTAGGTATTTCGAGCTTCTTGGCCGTTGACAGAATCGCGGCCTCTGGCACCGAGCGCGCGCGCCGTCGATTTCTAACGAGACACTCCTCGGCCTTGGATCGAAAGTAGAAACCACTCACCGAGAACCGAGCTGCTTTCGCGGCTGCGACGTACCGAGATCTGTCCAGGCAAGTCGGATTCGTATTGTCGATGACAAAAGGCTGACAGGTCTCGAGGCAAACCGCCAGCAGCCGCCTCTCGCGGTTCCGCGTACGGAGTAGGTCGAGGCTGATGCGGACGTGCGTCGAGAAGAATCGCTCCCTAAAGAACGACGACTTTCCCGAGCCTTGCAGCCCAACGAATATGACAGCCTCCATGACCCACCTCCCTCACTGCCGCGCGAATCGGCAAGGCATTCGGCCGACGTAGTGCGTGCGGGTCCCGATGGAAAGCCGGAGTCGCCGTACCGAACCACGTCAACCGTTCATTCGCGGTCATAGACATGACGGTTCACGCCCTCAAAAGCGGCCCTTTCGGAGGCAGCATTTCTTGAACCGCTTGCCGGAACCGCAAGGGCATGGGTCGTTGCGACCGAGCTTCTCTTCCAACAGCTTGTCGCCATGAACCACGCGGACTCCACGCTTCACGTGCGTTTCCGACGGGAAGCCTCGTCGACGCTTACTCATCGTCTCGAAAAAATGGACGATCGTCGCGGTCTTCATCGCCGCACTGTTCGTTAATGAAATTATGCATGGCGCACCTCCTAGCTCATCTTGGGACGTACTTGAGACACGTTCCGAAAGCCGAGGTTCGCGTTCAGGCGGCTACCCATCGCCCCGTCGTCTGGCGACCATTCGCTGGGGACTCCTCACTTGCACCACGGTGAGCGGTAGAATCAACGCTCCCAACGTCACGCGAAAGGCAATCTCCCATGCGTCATGGATCGAACCTCGATCCGCCGAACCGGTTTGAGCGAGTTCGTCAGGAACTCGATCTCGAGCATTGGGAGTGGGACCAAGAGCACCTCCGCGATCTGACTCATCGATCAATCGAGTATCTCGAGGATCGCAGCGAGAGCATCGTCGCCGAAAACAACTCGCCCGACATTCCTTTCCGCTACAGCCTCAATCCCTACCGAGGCTGCGTGCATGCCTGTGCGTACTGCTACGCGCGATCCACTCATGAGTATCTCGGGTTCAATGCCGGTTTGGATTTTGAAACGAAGATCATGGTGAAGCTGCAAGCGCCACGCCTGCTCCGAGCTTTCCTTGGACGAAAAGGTTGGCAGGGCGAGTCGATCGCGTTCTCGGGCGTCACCGATTGTTACCAACCGGCCGAGCGTGAGTTCCGCCTCACTCGTCAGTGCCTCGAAGTAGTCGCCGGTTGCCAGCAAGCGGTGAGCCTGATCACCAAGAACGCGCTCATCGTCCGCGACCTCGACCTGCTCTCGGCCATGGCGGCCAGGAAGCTCGTTCGAGTCTTCCTTTCGATCACCACGCTCGATCCAAAACTCGCCGGTGACATGGAGCCTCGGACGAGCATTCCCGCGGCGCGGCTACGAGCAATTTCGATGTTGGCCGAGGCGGGGGTGCCGGTGGGAGTGATGGTCGCGCCGATCATTCCGGGACTCAACGATAGCGAAGTCCCCGCGATCCTAACGGCCGCCAAGGAAGCGGGTGCCCAAGCGGCGGGCTACGTGCTGCTCCGCTTGCCACTCACGGTGGAGCTCGTGTTTCGGGAGTGGCTCGAGCGGACCCAACCACTCAAGGCGGAACGAGTCCTACAGCGGATTCGCGACGCGCGGGGAGGCCGACTCAATCAGGCTCAATTCGAAAAACGAATGGTGGGCGACGGACCGCTCGCGTCTCAAGTACAACAGATGTTTCGCGTGTTTCGTGAACGGTTGGGACTCGCCGAGAAACTGCCGCCCATCGATACGTCGCTGTTCGAACCACCCTTGCCCGACTCCGGGCAACTCCGTTTGTTTTGAACCGAAATACTTGGCCGCGAGATAATCCTCGGGCCGTGCGGCGAGACGACGAGCGTGTGGATGGTGCGACGAGTTGTTGGCTTGTCTGAGAAGCCGAAGAATCCCTCGCTCACGCTTCGGGTTTCCTTTGGTTTTCCACGCTTTTGGCTTGGTAGACTGGGCGATGCGTGAAAAGCGCAGCACCAAAACTGACGCTTCGCGAGAGAGTTGTGCATGTCGCGATTGATCCGAGTGCTGGAAGTGATGTCACTAGCGCTCTGGTGGGGCGGATTGACGTTCTATGCCGGAGCCGTCGTGCCGTTGGGGGCGTCGGTGACCGATGAACGAACCCAGGGTTTCGTGACTCAACAAGTCACGGTGGTCCTCAACGGCTTGGCCTTCGTCGCCTTACTGCTGACAGTGCCGGCGGCGGTACTTCGCGGGAAATGGTGGGGGCGAACGGCCTGGGGTGTGGCGGTTTTGTCGCTGATTGGGTTGTTCGTCGTTCATCAGCGTCTCGACCAGATGCTCGATGGCCGCTCCCAATCCGTGCTCGACGAGACTCACTTCTACGGTGTTCACCAAATGTACTTGTGGCTCACCAGCCTGCAGTGGGTCGCCGGACTCGTGCTGCTCGTGGGATTCGCCGGTCGGTGGTTACCCAGTACATGCGAGGGAGCTGGCCAAGAGAAACCGCCGGCCCAGCAGGAACTTTGAGCCGCGCTCCGCGTCGATCGTATGACGTGCGGCGATTCGGATCGACCAGCGAGCCGTGGAGTTGACCGCGGGAACACCGCGATCGATCGGCACCGGGTTCAGGAGATGGGAACGATGAAAGTCGGCAAGTGGGCCTTGATAGCCCTTGGCATCTTTGGTGGTATCGCGATCCTCGCCGCTTGGATCGTTTACCGAGTCCTGTTCGGTGATCACCCAGGGGCTCTATTCGAGACGATCGAGAAGACCGATGTGAAACAGCCGCCCATCAACGAGGCGGTCCAACTGGTCGACGATCGGCTCGAGGATCGGATGCCAACGTTCGATCCGGATCTGATCGACTCGCGCCCCATCGGTGACTGGCAAGTAAACATCAGCGCCGCGATCCTCCGCATTGATGTCCCCATGATTCGTCCGGATCGTGAGCCCTATCTCGTTCGGCTCCGACCTTCCTACGCCGCCGCGCTGAGCGAGGACCCAAGACGCCGCGTCATCTTGCCGAGCGCGAACCTGATCGACGGAGTTGGAAAACAGTTCGATGACGGGCTCTACGCGGCGCTCGAGTTGGCCATGTTCCGTGGCGACGCCGGACAAACGCCCGCCGTGATGGATGTCGTGAATCGGTTGCACGCCGTCGTACCAGCCGAAAGTGAGGCTCGTGCATATCTCGAAGCGGTGTTGCTGCTATCGGGAGCGTCGGTCGAATCGACTTCCGCGGTCGAGGGTTGGCGCCGCAAACTGGAAGCTCAACCGATGAGTTCTCCGGCGGGGTTCTACACCTGGAATGAAGAACTCAAGTCGGTCTGGCGCACCTTTCGGGCTCTGCAATACAAGTTCGCCAGCGAAGAAGATGAACCGGTCGTCCGACAATTGGCCGAGGTGCTCGCCGCGGACGAAACGCTCGCTAATGATTACCGGGCGATGTTCGACTTTTATAACCATCTCAGCAATCCATCACGCGCTTTGAGCCTCGTTGAGATCGCGGGGGATGATCGTCCCTTGAGCGAGATCGCGGGCGATTCGGGGCGGCAAGGAGCAGTCACTTGCCTGCCGGTCTCGACGAGCCGTGAAACGGAGCTGTTCTCACAGCTCTTTCCACTCGGACTTCCGGCTGGAGCCGATCTGATGACCGAGCTGATCAAGCGGATTCGCTCGGGCGATGTCGATCTCTCCCCGCATGACGATGAAGGTTGGTATCAACACCAGGTGTACGCGCTCGAAACCTTGTTGCTGACCGACGGTAATCAAGAGTCGAGCAAGCTCGTCCTCACGGCCGCCTACAAACGCCGTTTGCTGGAAGCCTTCAAGGCCCTGGTCACCAAGCGGCGCGAGACGCATATGCGAAGCCTCGACGTGGCCACGGCCGAATCGGCGGCGCTTATGGAAGGCGAGGTGCATCCGCGACTCAGACTCGAGCCGACCGCCAGCTTCTACCTCCGCACCGCCCGCGCCTACGACTTCATTCAAACCCTGTTGGTCGCGACGATTGGAAACGAGAAGCTAAGCGAGCTGCACGGGGTGACCGCCGACGGTGAGCGCACGCTGTCGCTGGGGGAGGAACTCGAGACGCTCAAGTTACGCTATTACGGTTTCTACCTCGTGACTTGCGAGGACATCGGCATGCGTCCCGAATTCGCGGCCGATGAAATGATTGATACCGACGCGGCCATGGCGGCGGCGCTCGAATGGCTGGATGGCTTCGCCGTCGATCCCGACCTCGCGGTCGATACGCGAGTCTGCGTGCCGATCTACATCGATCCTCTCAAGAACGAAACGCGTTACTGGGGGACGATCGGCATTCGTTTGGTGAAACTCGACGCCCGCTACCTCACGCCTCCCAGCGTACGACCGCTCGATGAGAATGGTCAGCCGACGGGAGAGTGGCAAGAGGCCGAGCGTTATCTGCTGAGCGAGTCGGAGTACCTGATCGCCGTGGATGAATTCGCGGAGTTCACGATGCCGGGGGTTCAAGTGCTCACGCGTGAGGCCTTCCGCGAACTCTGCACGCAAGTTCAGACCAAGGAAGACTTCTTGCTCAAGCACGGTGGTTGAGCCGTTGCTCGGGGCGTATTGCCTCGAGAGATCCATGATGCGATGACACCGAGCGAGTCACTGGAGATTAGATCTCGAAGTCGCGCAGGTTCTTCGGCACGAAGGCGACTCGCAACGCGTTGAGCACGGCGAATACGTCGATCACTTCTTGGACCAACGCTCCAGCGACCGGTGGCAACAAGCCGACGGCCGCGATGCCCATCGCCCCGATACTGATCGCCATGCCGCCGACGGCGCTTTGCAAGCCAATGCTTCGCATGCGGGCGCCAATATGGAGGAACTCGTCGACCTTCTCGATCGTGCTGTCCATCACCACCACATCCGCCGCTTCCGACGTGACTTCGTTGTTTTGGCCAAACGCGATTCCGACGGTGGCGATGGTGAGCGCCGGTGCGTCGTTGATGCCGTCGCCAACGAAGATCGTGGGGGCTTGCTCGGTCTCCCGCCGCACGATGGCGACCTTGTCCTCCGGACTTTGCTCGGCCAGCACTTGATCGATGCCGACCCTATCCGCCAAGTAGGCGACTTCACCGGCCCGATCGCCACTGAGCAGCATCGTGCGATTGACGTGATGCTGGGGGCCGAGATGTTTCACGAATGCCGCGCTGGCTCGGCGAGGCACGTCGCGGAATTGGAGTAACGCGGCGAAGCGCCCATCGACCAATGCCACGCACTCGAGTCCCGCCGATTCCGGCAGCTCATCCACCGCTGTCGGCTCGACGTCCTTCAGGCGTTTGCGGCTAATGATGCGAACCTCACGACCTCGCACCTGACCGGTCAAGCCTTCGCCCGGACGCTCCGAGATCGACTCGACTTCGACCGGCACGAGTTTGCGTTCCTCGCCCGCCTGCACGATCGCATGGGCCAGCGGGTGTTTGGAGTATCGCTCGAGGCTCATCAACAGTGTGAGCAACAGGTCGCTGTCGGAACCGAGTTCGTCATGCCAGTAGCGGCTCGCCGCGAACAGCGAGAGCTGCGGCGAGCCGTAGGTCAGCGTGCCGGTCTTGTCGAAGATCATCGTCCGGCAGGTCGAGGCGACCTCGAGGGCCGTCGGATTGCGAATGATGATGCCTCGCTTGGCGGCCAACGAGATCGAACCGATGATCGCGACGGGAATCGCGATGAGCAGTGGACAAGGCGTGGCCACGACCAATACGGCGAGGAATCGAATGGGATCGCCGCTGATGAGCCAAGCCAAGGCTGCGACGACGATCGCGATCGGCGTGTAGAACGCGCCGAGCCGATCCGCCAAGCGACGAATGTTGGGGCGCCGTTGTTCGCTGTCCTGCATCACTCGCATGATCTTGGCGTAGCGAGAATCCTCGGCGCGGCGCACCGCGCGGATCGTCAACGCGGTCTCGCCGTTGATCGCGCCCGAGATCACGTTCGATCCAGGCGTCTTGCGCATCTGAAAAGGCTCGCCCGTCAGGAAGCTCTCGTCCATCACTCCCTGCCCCGCGATGACGATGCCGTCGACCGGTGCGATATCGTGAGGGAGCACCACGAGGCGATCGCCAACCTGAACGGCATCCAGTTCGACATCCTCGAATGGTCCGGCGTCACGATCGGCGGGGAGCCGATGAGCGACGGATGGCATTCGCTTGGCGAGAGCTTGCAAGACACTCGAAGCACTGCGAACGGCATAGGCCTCGAGTGCTTCACCTCCCGAGAGCATCAACACGACGAGCGTGCCGGCCAAGTACTCGCCCAGCACGATCGAAACGATGATCGACAGACCCGCGAGCAAATCCGAACCAAAGTCACGCTTGAACAGCTTGCCCAGCAGCTCCCACAACAGCGGAGACCCGCCCAAGGCGAGAGCCACGAACAGCGGCCAGTCGGCATGGGGCGACGGAGAATCGGTCCAACCACCGAGTGCCAGGTGGATGACGATGCCCGCGATCGCCAACAGCGCGATCCATGACTCGCGGAGCACGCGAACAAAGCGGGCCCAGTCGACATCGAAACTTGGCAGCGAGGAACGGTTGGTCACTCCAGGCACTCCCCAGGTGGATGCGCTTTTCATTCGAACTTCGAGGACGACGGGTGGTGTCGCGTGATACACCACTTCGGCACGGTCGCGATCCAAGTCGCACAGTGAATGCCGCGTTCCGGGAAGACGTAAGAGGCAAGTCCGGTCGTCGCCCTGTCCATTTCGGGCGACTGGCCACGTTCGCCCGCGTTCCTCGAACTGAGAGCTCGGCCTATGATGGAGTCTTACCTCGCGATTCGATCGACGGGTCATTCGTCTCACAAGGATCGACCTGACCGGCGTGCGAAATCAACGATTCGCCCAAGGAAGGATTGGGCCATTTCACCAGAAGGTCCCAACTTGAGGCAATGAGTCGCGGTGGGACGAAACGCGGAAAATACGTCGGAAGGAAGTCGCATGTCGCTCGAGCCCCACTCGAACCCAACCGCCGCTCCCCACCGCTGGGCCGTGATTGGCGGAGGCATCAGTGGCTTGGTCGCCGCATGGCAGCTCCGACAACTTCGGCCCGACGACGATGTCGTGGTGTATGAAGGGAGCGAACGGCTCGGCGGAATCCTAGGCACGCATCGGCTTGGTGATTGGCTGGTCGAACAAGCGGCCGATATGTTCGTCACCGACCCGGCCGACGCCGTCGAGCTCTGCCAAGAGCTGGGCATCGCCGATCAGCTGTTGGCCACGAACGCCGACAAACGCGGCGCCTTGATCGCGTTCCGCAAGCGCATGTATCGCATCCCGGAAGGCTTCTCGTTGATGGCGCCGTCCGCCTGGTGGCCCATCGCCTCGACCGGACTGTTGACGTGGCGAGGCAAACTGAGGCTCCTGCGTGAGCGATTCGTCAAACCGCGCGCGGGCGATACCGATGAGGACTTCGAGTCGTTCGCGATTCGTCGCTGTGGACAAGAGGCTTACGAGCGACTGATTCAGCCTCTCGTGAGCGGCATTTATACCGCGGACCCGCGGCAATTGAGCATGCGGGCCACGAGCCTCAAGCGGTTTGTCGACATGGAGTCGCGCTGGGGGAGCATGACTCGTGGCGTGATCCGCGAAGCGCTTCAGCGTCGCGGCAAGCAACCACCCACGGGCGACGCGAAGGGGCGCGAGTCGCAAGTCACCGGCGCCCGTTATGGCATGTTCGTCGCCCCGCGCGATGGTATGCAAACGTTGATCGATCGATTGGCCGAGTCGCTGGGCGATGCGATTCGGTTGGGGCGACGAGTGACTCGGCTGTGCCGCGAGTCCCGTGACGGCGCGACGCGTTGGCGGGTGACGACCGATTCCGGCACCGAATCGTTCGACGGAGTCATCGTGGCGACGCAGGCGGCTGGTAGCGCGGCACTGCTCCGCGAAACCGATGCTCTCTTGGCCGACGATTTAGATTCGATCGAGCATGCGAGTTGTGCGGTCGTGGTTTTGGGAATGAAGCCAAGGGAGACGCCGCCTCCCGTGTTCGGTGTGCTCGTGCCCAACGTCGAGCGTCGCCCCTTGATCGCCGCGGCTCTGACGAGCCATAAGTTCCCCGGTCGGGCTCCCGACGGAGGCTTGCTCGTTCGTGTCTTTTTCGGTGGCGCTCTGAATCCCGAGATCATGCGGCGGAGCGACGAGGAGCTCATCGCGCTGGCTCAATCCGAACTCCAGGAAGTGGCGGGCATCGCGGGCCCAGTCGAGCTGACTAAGGTCGTTCGATGGGCCGATACGATGCCGCAATATCATGTGGGGCATCTGGCCAAGGTCGCGCGTATCGAGGAGCGTGCCAACGCGATCGATCGCCTCGTCTTAATCGGCAACGCGTTTCATGGCGTTGGCATCCCTGATTGCGTCCGGTTCGGCCGCAACGCGGCTCGGCGTCTCGTGGCGGGCGAGCCAGTCACCTGAGTTTCGGTTGACGCGCTCCGGAACCGAGCTGCCCAAGCAGTGGCCCCGAACGCCTGAAAGCCAAAGGAAACCCGAAGCGTGAGCGAGGGATTCTTCGCATTTAAGCCCCGGGGCTACGACAGGCCCCGACCCGCCACTCGTTACACCGCCGACACTTCCTGGCGGTCGCACTCGAGAACAACGCGACATCCCTATTCCAGCGTCGAGGTTCCGAGAGCCGTTTGCCGATGTCTTCGAACAAGCCGATGTCTTGGGGCAGTCCGATGGCGGTGACTGGGCCGGGGGGCGGACATAGCGTCCCGCGAACTGGGGTTGACCTATTTCGACGCAGCGCGGTACCGTCCTCGCGACCGGCTCTCGCTTTCATTCCAGGAAGGAATGAATCCCCCCACGGCAAGGAAGCTCTCTGTGCGCGTCGGCGTGCTCATTCAAACTCGCGAACGCTCGACTGTCGGACCTGACTGTCGCTTGGCGACGTTGGGGACTCGCAGCGTGTTGACTCAAGTCGTCCAGCGGGTCCGTGGTCTCGACGATATCGAAGGCTGCGCCATCCTGACCGGAACCGACGCACGCGATCATGGTGTTGTCGAAGTCGCGCGGTTGCAGGGAGTTTCGTATTTTCGCAGCCCGGCGGATCGACCGGGCCAAGCGATGCGTTACGCCGTTACCCAATTGGGATGGGATGCGGTTATCGCCATTCGTTGCGATTCTCCGTTAATCTCCGTCGACTTGCTGGAACAAGCGCGTCGCCGTTTCATCGAAGGCGATTACGACTTGGTTTCGGTGGGAGCCGAACAAGGGTTTCCCCTCGGATTGGAAGTCGAGATCATCCGCTCGCGCTGGTTGATCGCTCGGGCTCCGTTGATTCGTTTGGCCGATGAACGGCAACCGCTGTTGAGTTGGTTCCAGCCGACCGTGCCTCGGTTCGCCACTTTGGCCCTCAGCGATCAAACGGACTGGTCCGATGTATCGCTGGCGATCGAATCGCCGCAGGACCTCGAGCAAATGCGGTGGTTATCGCAGGCTCATGGAACGTCGTTGTGGCATTGGCCTTGGGAAGTTGTCGCCGCCGAAGTTCGGCGTTGGGGCGCGAGCCGACTTTCATCGGACGAGGCCGCCGCATGAACCTTCCCCAGCGACCCACGCTACTGGTCGACTCGCGCGCTCGCGACGAGCGACCGAGCCGCACCACGATCATCGCCGATCTCGGTTGGCGCCATGGCGGGAACTTTGGGCAAGCCGCACGGTTGCTGACCGCCGCGTTTCGAGCGGGAGCCGACGGCGTCAAGTTTCCGATTCATCGCACTGAGCGCTGTGTCTGCTCGACCAGCGATCAGGAATTCGCACGATGGAAACGCTGGGAGCTGCGTCGAGGTGAGCTGGTCAAGCTGGCCGACCTCGCCGGCGAACTCGGCGTTGAGTTGATCGTGGCTCCTCAAGATCTCGAATCGATCGAGGATGTCGCCGACCTCAAGGTGAGTTTCAAGATCGGCTCGGGCGACAACGACTTCCTGCCGCTGCTTTCATCGATCGCCGCGACCGCGAAACCGATTCTGTTGTCGACCGGTGGAAGCGATCTCGATCGCATCGGTCGCAGCGTCGATACGATTCAAGGGCGGTGGCTCATCGAAGGCCGTCGCAATTCGTTGACCCTGATGCATGCCGTTTGTTGGGAGCCGACACCGGCTCAAGCCACGAACCTGCGCGCGATCGCGACGTTGCGGCATCGCTTCGATCTGCCGATTGGTTATGCCGACCACACTTCGGGGACCGAGGCCTGCGTGCTCGCCGTTTCGGCGGGAGCCACCGTGATCGAGAAGGAATTCGCGATCACCGCGGCGGCACAAGAAGGCGAGACCACCACCGCGGGGCCTGTCGAGTTCACCGAGATGGTCGAGCGAATTCGCAATACCGAGGTCTGGCTCGGCGACGGCCGCAAACGGGTTCAAGAGGGAGAACGTTTGTCGCTGCGGCAGCGTCGACGTTCCATCGTCGCGGCGCACGACCTGCCCGAGGGACACCAAATCACACCCCAAGACTTGACTTGGATGCGACCCGCCAGCGGGTTGCCTCCCGGCTGTGAACTGTTGTTGATCGGTAGCCATTTGCGGCATCCCATCCACAAGCATCAGCCGGTGCAGTTGGATGATGTGCGAACCGCGCGGGCCGCCTGAACGGCTCGCGGTGAGACTGACGTGTCGCCGCGGCCGAAACGGCGGTTGGCGAATCACTTCCAAGGATGGACTGATGCTCCGAACGATTAAGAAATGGTCTCGACGACTGCGCGGCAAGCGGACCGTGGCCATGCCCAGCGGGCCGGCGATTCCTCCCGACTTGTCGGCCGAGAACGTCGAGATCTTTCAATCGGTCAACCATGCGACGATGACGAGCCCCGAACGGGTTTCGGCGTTGTGTGACGCGGTTCGCTACGTTGTCTCCCAAGGCATTCCCGGCGATCTCGTGGAATGCGGAGTCTGGCGAGGGGGAAGCTCGATGGCCTCCGCGCTAACTCTCATCGAACAAGGCGATATGGGTCGCGAGTTGTGGCTCTACGACACGTTTGAAGGGATGTCCGAACCGACCGAGGACGACCGCGATTTCCTAGGTCAAAGCGCCGCCGCGCAGTTGGAGCTGCAAGACCCCAACGATCCGAAGAGCGTCTGGTGCGTTTCGCAGCTCGACGAGGTGCGCGGCAACATGCGGCGGACCGGCTATCCCGCCGATCAAGTTCATTTCGTGGTCGGCAAGGTCGAGGAAACCATCCCGGCCCAAGTCCCCGAGACCATCGCCCTGCTTCGACTCGATACGGATTGGTACGAGTCGACTCGGCACGAACTCGAACACCTGATGCCACGACTCAGTCCTGGCGGTGTTCTGATCATCGATGATTATGGGCACTGGCAAGGGTGTCGCCGCGCGGTGGATGAGTATCTTTCCGAGCACGGACTGCACTTGCTGCTTCATCGCATCGACTACACCGGCCGCATGGCCATCGTTGGCGCTCCGGGTGTCCGTCGAGCCGCCTGACGCGATTCTCTCGCGGCGTGTGCCGAACGGCTTGGCACGCCCGACGACCTGTCCGTACGTGTAGGGATGGAACTTCGATGAACTCGGCCGCCCCCAATCAAGAATCTCGTTTGCTCAACTTGGGTTGCGGTCGTCATTTTCATGCCGACTGGCTCAATGTCGATCTCGTGGCCTGCGATCCGCACGTGATGCAAGCCGATCTCACGCGCGGAGTTCCCTTCCCGGAAGGTCGATTCGACGCCGTCTATCATTCGCACGTTCTAGAGCATCTCGACCAGGAAGCGGGACGCAGTTTCTTGCGCGAATGCCATCGCGTACTGTCACCGGGCGGAGTCCTGCGCGTCGCGGTTCCGGATGTCGAACAGATCGCCCGACAGTACCTCGTCGCGCTCGAAGAGGCGGTCGCGGGAACGCCGGAATCAGGCGATCGCCACGCCTGGATGAAACTCGAATTGCTCGATCAGCTCGTGAGAACCGAGTCCGGCGGGCGGATGGGCGTCGCAATGCGCGATGCGAACGATCGACAACGCGCCTTTATCTCCCAGCGTATGGGCGGCGAGATGTTTGGGGCTAAGCCCGCCGCCACCGTCGCCCCTAGGCGGGAATCATGGTGGCGTCGACGGCAGCGACGTTTCGCCCGTCTCCGGGATCGACTCGTCAACTCGCTCATCAAACGCCTGTACGGCGATGCCGCGGTTTCGGCCTGGGAAGAAGCCCGATTTCGTGGTCGTGGCGAGATTCATCGCTGGATGTACGACCGTTTCGACTTGGCGGCTCTGCTGACCGAACTGGGCTTCGTGGATGTGCGAGTCGTTGGGGCGCAAGAAAGCGCGATCGAGAACTTCGCGTCATTCGGACTCGACGCCCAGGACGGGCAAACTCGCAAACCTGATTCTCTCTTCATTGAGGCTCGTAAGCCCGCCGCGGCTTTACAGCAACGAACGGATCGTCGACAGGCAGCTTGAACGGTAGCCACCGCCAAACAAGTTGAGATGATTCAGCTCGTGGTAGAGCCGGTAGCAAGCAATGCGCCGCTCGGAGCCGGGACTCAGCGGCCAAACTTCTTCGTAGCCGCGGCGAAACGCATCGCCAAAGTTACCCATCCAGTCGATCATGCCGAACTCCGCCTCGCGATGCGCGAAGTAAGCCGCCGGATCGATCAAGACCGCCCTCCCCTGCTCGTTGATCAGAACATTGCCGCTCCACAGATCGCCGTGAATCAACGACGGTGGACCGTCCTCGTCGGCTCCAGCCAAGATCCGATCGAGTCGGTCAAGGAAGGTTGCGATTGTTCGGTCTCGCGGTAGCAGCCCTGCTTCCTGGGCGGCGCGCAGTTGTGGCTCGAGCCTCTCTTGACGCCAGAACTCAATCCACTCGTCGTGCCAGCGATTGGATTGCGGCGTTTCTCCGCAGTGGTTGTCGTGCGCGAAGCCAAATCGATCGGCGCGAGCCACGTGATGCAATTGGGCGAGATCGCGACCAAAGTCACTCCAGGTCGTGGCGGTTCTCGAGCCGGTGGGGATCCACTCGATCAATAGGAAGGCCGTCGCGCCGGCTTGGCCGACCGCGATGGGTTGGGCTACGGGGATGACGCGCGACCGGGCCAGTTCGCGCAGTCCCTCGGCTTCTCGCTCGAAGATCTCGCGGCCGGTGCGCGGGTTGGACTTGCAGAAGACCATCGAGCCATCGGACAGTTCGAGACGGACCGCCGCGTGGATACAGCCGCCTCCCAGAGCGCGTTCGCTAACGACGCTCGCCGCGCGTCCCATGGACTTGCTCAGCAACTGTTCGATCGCCGCGTGAGGCACGGCGCTCACGGGACTCGGTCCGGCACAAGGCGAGCCAGAATCGCCGGGCAAGCCGCCTCGATCATGTCGAGTACCTCGTGGAATCCCGGTTCGCCACCGTAGTACGGATCGGGAACATCGCGCGGCCAACGCGGCTCGAGAAAGTCGCTCAGCAGACAAACGTGCGCCTTGGGGCTCGGGGAGAGCGACTGTAGGTCGGCCAAGTTGTCTCGATCCATCGCGATGACGAGATCGAACTCGTCGAGGTCCCAGGCTCGGACCTGACGCGAGATACTCGTGAGGTCGTAGCCGCGCGTGCTGGCCGCTTGTCGCATGCGAGCGTCGGCCGGTTTCCCCGAGTGGTACCCGATGGTGCCGGCGGAATCGATGTCGATAAGGTGGGACAAGCCCTCTCGCTCGACCAGAGCGCGAAAGACACCCTCTCCCGCGGGACTGCGGCAGATGTTGCCCATGCAGACAAAGAGGACTCGGCGAGCGGCGGGCGCGTCATCGGGAACAGCGTTCATATCGTCTCTGGGAATAACAGGGTGGACGTGATGGGCGGGATCAGGGCGTGCCTTGTTCCAGGGGGGGACGTTTATCGCGGCCCGAGCCCACATTCGAGTCGACGGGCTCCAGCGTAGAGATGTCCGGCTGTGGTTGTCCAGGTACAATAACGATCGCCTGAAAAGACCCCCTCCCGCACTCCGATTTCGTTCGCGATCGCGCGACGATTTCGGCCCGCCTTAAGCTCGAAGGGTTTGAGCTGATGTTTCGATCGATGGTTGTCTCGCGATCCAAGTCGATTCGGTTCTTGATGGGTGGCCTGTTGTTGGCGATCGCCAGCCATGCTCAAGCCCAAGGAACGAACGATCCGGATGTGATCCGCTTCAATCGCGATGTTCGCCCCATACTTTCCGATCACTGTTTCGCTTGTCATGGTCCCGATGCGGCTCGGCGTGAAGCCGACTTGCGACTCGATACCGAACAAGGACTCAAGGGGATCGACGGACAGCCCGGTGTCGTGACCGGCGGTAGTCTCGAGGCGAGTGAACTTTGGCGACGGGTCGCCTTGACGCACGATGACGAGCAAATGCCGCCGGCCGAGTTCGGCAAGGATCTGTCGGCCGAGCAGCTTGATGTCCTACGGCGCTGGATCGAGCAAGGCGCTCAGTGGGAAGGACACTGGGCGTTCCAGCCGGTCGCTGGGATCGCGCCACCAGCGGTGGAGGCGGCGGATCAATTCGTGGGAAACGAGATCGACCTGTTCGTTCTTAGTCGATTGCGGGAAGCGGGTTTGGAGCCTAGTCCCGTGAGCGATCGTCGCACGTTGATTCGACGGCTCAGTCTCGATCTCACCGGGCTTCCGCCGACTCCGGAGGAGGTGGAGCGGTTCGTCAACGATTCCAGTCCCGAGGCGTATGAGCGGCTCGTCGATTCGTATCTTGAGTCGTCTCACTACGGCGAACGCATGGCGATGTTCTGGCTCGATCTGGTGCGCTACGCCGATAGCGTCGGCTATCACGGCGACCAAGAGGTGAGCATCTCTCCCTTTCGCGATTACGTGATTCGCTCGTTCAACGAAAACAAACCGTTCGATCGGTTCACCGTCGAACAGCTCGCGGGTGATCTGCTGCCCAATCCATCGACCGAACAGCTCATCGCATCGGGTTACAACCGACTGGGGATGATGAGTGCCGAGGGAGGTGTCCAGCCGAAGGAGTACTTGTCGAAGTACATCGCCGAACGCGTGCGCAACTTGGGTGGTACGTGGATGGGTGTGACGCTCGGATGCTGCGAGTGCCACGACCATAAGTACGATCCGTTCAGCACTCACGATTTCTATTCGTTCGAGGCGTTCTTCGCCGACATCAAGGAACAGGGGCTCTACTCGGGAGCTCATCAAACCGGCAACTGGGGACCCAATATTCCCGTGCCGAGTGACGAGCAACGCCAACAGCTCCAGCAACTCAATCGCGAGATCGCCGATGTGCAAAAAGCGCTCGATACCGAGACCGACGCGCTCGCCGAGGAGCGAGCCGCTTGGATCGCGACCCTGCCCACCTGGCTCACGGCGACGCCCGCCGAGATGACGAGTGAGCAAAATGTCACGCTGACCTTGCAGGACGACGGTTCGATTCTCGCGAGTGGCGAGAATCCGGCGAACGACGTTTATCGGCTCAGCTTTCGCGATCTGCCGGAACATGTGACCGGCGTGCGGATCGAAGTCTTGCCGCATGACTCGTTGCCGCGTCGCGGACCGGGCCGCGCGGGGAATGGCAATTTCGTGCTCAGTGAGTTGGTCGCGCACGTTGGTGCCGCCGATGGCGCCACCGAGGTCGCTCCTTTCGCCTCGGCGGTCGCCACCTACGAACAAACGGGCGCCGCTGGCGACAACCCTTACGGAAAGTGGGCGATCGCGGCGGCGATCGACAACGACGAGAAAGGGCCGACCTGGGGTTGGGCCGTAATGGAGCAAGCGGGTAGCCCGAACGCCGGCATCTTTGTCTTGGCTCAGCCAATCGCGGGTGGAGCCGGTAGTTCGCTGGTGCTCGAGATGCGCCAGAACCTCGACAATCCACAGCACACGCTGGGGCATTTTCGCGTGAGCTTCACGACCGCCGAGCCGACGCTTGCCGGAGCGTTGCTCCCCGCGGACATCTCGGCCATTCTCGCCGTTCCCGCCGCGGATCGCGATGAACCACAAGTCAAACGGCTCAACGAATACCACCGCTCGATCGCGACATCGCTCGCACCCCTGCGAGAGCGACAAGCGGCGTTGGTCCAACAACGCGACGGCCTCGACCGACAGATCACGCGCACTCTCGTGACCGAATCGGTCGAGCCGCGGATGGTCCGTGTGTTGAATCGCGGCAACTGGATGGACGAGACCGGCGAGGTCGTCACGCCGAGCCTTCCGGACTTCCTCACGGACTATCAGCTTCCCACCGATCGACGACCCACGCGGCTCGATCTCGCCATGTGGTTGGTCGACGATCAACATCCGCTCACGAGCCGAGTGTTCGTGAATCGTATGTGGAAGCAGATGTTTGGATATGGTTTGAGCCGCAAGTTGGACGATCTCGGCTCGCAAGGCGAATGGCCGAGCCATCCCGAGCTGCTCGATTGGATGTCGCGCCGGTTCATCGAAAGCGGTTGGGACGTCAAGGGGCTCGTCAAGCTGATGGTGATGAGCCGCACCTATCAACAATCCTCGATTTCAAACCCGCGCCGCGATGAGTTGGACCCGTTCAATCGGTGGCTCTCGCGACAAGGCCGATTCCGCGTGGAGGCCGAGATGGTGCGAGACAACGCGATGCGGATCAGCGGCTTGTTGGTCGAGGAGCTTGGCGGGCCGAGCGTTCGCCCCTACCAACCGCCTGGATACTGGGCCTACCTCAACTTCCCGGCCCGCGAATGGCAGAACGACGCGGGGGAGAAACTCTATCGCCGCGGGGTCTACACCCATTGGCAACGCCAGTACCTGCATCCTTCGTTGTTGGCCTTCGACGCGCCGAATCGAGAAGAGTGCGCGGCCGATCGACCACGGTCCAACACGCCGCTCCAATCGCTCGTGTTGCTCAATGATCCGATCTACGTCGAGGCGGCTCGCGTCTTCGCCGAAAACGCCCTTCGCCAAGGAGGCGCGACGTTCGAGGAGCGAATGAACTGGGCCTATCTCAGGACCGTGGCTCGTCCGCCGCGCCCCGAGGAGATGTCGGTGCTGCGTCGGTTGTTCGAACAGCATTTGGAAATCTATCGAGCCGACCCGGAAGCGGCTCGCAAGTTGGTGAGTGTGGGACAGTATCCGGTGCCACAGGATTTGGACTGGAGCGAGTTCGCGGCGATGACCAGCGTCACGCGCACGCTGCTCAACCTGCACGAGACGATTACTCGCAATTGAGCAGGTGTTCCTGGCTTCGGGCGCGTCGAGCCGTCGACGCTTTTCCCACGCACCGCCGCTCATCGCGGCATCGACGATCACAAGGAATTCGGTCATGACTTTGCCAGCTTCAATCGCACGCCGCACGTTTCTGGCCCGTTCCGGCGTGAGCGTCGGATCGATGGCGCTCGCCTCGCTACTGCATGGATCGGCGGCTCGTGGCGCCAACCATTTCATGCCGAGCGACATGGATTTGAATGTCGATGGAGCGCTCGGTGTGTTGCATCATCCGCCCAAGGCCAAGCGAGTGATTTGGCTGTACATGGCGGGCGGCATGAGCCATCTCGATACGTTCGACGAGAAACCAAAGCTGGTCGAGATGCACGGCCAACCGATGCCCGAGAGCGTGACGAGCGGGCAGCAAATCGCGCAGCTACAAGGAGCCAAGCTAACCTGCTTCGCTCCTCAACACCCGTTTGAGAACTACGGAGAATCGGGTCAGCGGATCAGTTCGATCTGGCCGGAGCTGGGGAGCCGCTGCGCCGACAAGATTTGCATCGTGCGATCGTTGCACACCGAAGCGATCAACCATGATCCGGCTCACACGTTCATGAATACCGGGTCGATGATCAGTGGTCGACCATCGATGGGATCGTGGCTGTGGTACGGCCTTGGGACCGAGACCCAGAGTCTTCCTGGTTTCGTCGTGATGGTGTCGACCGGTCGGTTTGGCCAGAAGCAGCCGATCGCGGCTCGGCAATGGCATTCAGGGTTCCTGCCCAGTCGGTATCAGGGAGTGGAGTTTCGCAGCGTCGGTGATCCGGTGCTCTACGTCCGAAGTCCGGATGGCGTGACCGAGCCGGTCCAGCGCGATGTCGTCGACGCGGTGCAGGCGCTCAACCAACTGGAGGAGGCTCGCGTCGGTGATCCGGAGATCGCGACTCGGATCAGCCAGTACGAGATGGCCTTCCGTATGCAAACGAGCGTGCCGGACTTGATGGATGTGTCGGATGAGCCTCAATCGGTGCTCGACCTCTACGGCACTCAAGGAGGCGACGGGACGTTCGCTTCCAACTGCTTGCTCGCGAGGCGTTTGGCCGAACGTGGCGTGCGGTTCATTCAGCTCTATCACCGCGACTGGGACCATCACGGAGCGATCAAGGATCACATCGCGGGGACGGCGGCCGAGGTGGATCGAGGCGCCGCGGCGTTGCTCACCGATCTCGAGCAACGCGATATGTTGAAGGACACGTTGGTCGTGTTCGGCAGTGAGTTTGGCCGCACGCCGATGGCTCAGGGTAATGGCCGAGATCATCATCTGGCGGGCTTCACGATGTGGTTCGCCGGAGGCGGCATTCGACCCGGCATGTCGTACGGGGCGACCGACGAGTTGGGCTACCATGCCGCGGAGGACAAGGTCAGCGTGCACGACATCCATGCGACCTTGCTGCATCAGCTGGGCGTCGACCACACGCGGTTCACCTACAAGTTCCAGGGGCTCGATTCGCGACTCACCGGTGTCGAGCCGGCTCGCGTCGTGAACGAAATCCTGGTGTAGTCGAAGCCATCGAGTCGACGCCTTGGCGGTGGAGTTCACCGCCACCGGTTGGCTCGGATGGACGCCATGGATTGAGTTGGTTCCCAGCGACGATGAGCCTGAGCGAGACGCACCAGCATGCACGCCGATGTCACACAGTACAACGCCTCGCTAGAAGCGACCGATCGCGAGATTGGTGAGCGACTCGCCGAATATATCGACCGCTGTCTGCCCGAAGCCGAGAACAAGATTTGGCACGCGCATCCGGTGTGGTTTCTCGATGGAAACCCGGTCGCCGGCTACAGCAAGTTGAAGAACTGCATGCGATTGCTGTTCTGGAGTGGGCAGTCGTTCGACGAGCCAGGATTGGATCCCGAAGGAAAGTTCAAGGCCGCGGAGGCTCGTTATACCGAGGTCGGGCAGATCGACACGGACGATCTTGTGCGCTGGCTCGAGAAGGCTCGAACCATCCAATGGGATTACAAGAACCTGGTTCGCCGTAAGGGGCGTCTCGAGCGTTTGGTTTAGTTGGCTGCCCGCGAGTCTGGGAAGTCGAGTTTTCAAGGTTGGAGACGGATGCGTGGTTGGTGTCACGATTTGTTGGCTTGTTTGAGAAGGCGAAGAATCCCTTGCTGACGAGCCTGCTGATTTAAGCCCGATGAATTGCGTTCATGCCTCCACGATCGAAGTTTTGGGTGCAAAAGAGTCGAACCACCGTCTGCTAAGCCCCCCTGGGGGCGACGCAGCCCTAGGGCGACGCATTTCCACCTCAAATCCAATCCGTGAGACGACCTCGATGGGCGTCTCACGGCCGCACGATGCGGCGTGTGATTAAATCAACATTTCGCTCACGCTTCGGGCTTTCCTTGGTTCTCCACGCCATTGATTTCCATCCTTGGGTCGGGTCCTGGCGATTTTCCTTTTAGAGCCTCAAACATGCGGCGAGTCGCGTTCCTCACCATGAAGAATCCCGAGGGGTTCTTTGTCTACGATCAACTGCTCGTCGCTCCGCTGTCCCAACGCGGATGGGAAGTCATTGATGTGCCGTGGGATGAAGAGGGTGTTGATTGGAGCCGGTTTGACGCGGTGATTATTCGCTCCCCCTGGGACTACCAACAAAACGCTTCGCACTTCCTCCATGTACTG
>JAGQPS010000569.1:1591-2261 GCA_020426595.1 Planctomycetales bacterium | reverse complement strand
TCGTCCTTGGTGAGCGTGCCTCGATCAAAGGCCTCCGCCTCGCGCGCCCAATCGGGAGCCGCGAGTTGGTCAAAGCCCAGGGACTCGGTGAGAGGCCAATTGCCATGAGCGATCTCACGAGGATCGAGCGCGCCGAGTTCCAGTAGTGCCACGGCATAGTCGGCCGACTTGGCTTGCCAATGAGCCGTGAGCGATTCGATTGCTTGCTTTTCCGCGGCGGCCGCTTGGGCTCGCAGATCCGCGACCTCGGCCTTGATCGCATCACGCTCGGCTCGTTGTTCGGGAAGAGCCAGTTCGTATTCATGCCACACGGCGACGACGTTGAAGTTCTCCATCGTGTGAGTCGACTTGAAGATGCCGGCCATCGCGTAATAGTCGCGCTGCGGAATCGGGTCGAATTTATGGTCGTGGCACCGAGCACAACCAAACGTCATCCCCAGGATCGCCTTGCCCGTCGTTTCGATCTGCTCGTCGATGATGTCGAGTTGCATCTTATGCCCGTCATCGCAGGCGAGCATCTTGGCTCCAATCGAGAGAAACCCGGTCGCGACCAGTCGATCCAGAGAGGCCGTCGGTTCCTCGTGATCGGAAGTGGGAACGAGATCACCCGCGATTTGCCACCGCACGAAATCGTCGTAGCCCAAGTCTCGATTGAACGACTGAATCACCC
>JAGQPS010000569.1:0-1581 GCA_020426595.1 Planctomycetales bacterium | reverse complement strand
GGGAACGAGATCACCCGCGATTTGCCACCGCACGAAATCGTCGTAGCCCAAGTCTCGATTGAACGACTGAATCACCCAATCGCGATACCGAAACGCGTTGACATACGCGAGGTTCTCATCGAGTCCATTGGAATCGGCGTAGCGCGCCACATCGAGCCAGTGGCGTCCCCAACGCTCACCGTAATTCGGCGAAGCCAACAACCGATCGACGGTGCGCTCGAGCGCGTCTGGTCGCTCGTCCCGCTCGAATCGAGTGAAGTCCTCGGCCGTGGGAGGCAGCCCCGTCAAGTCATAGGTGACTCGGCGCAGCAACTCGCGACGAGTCACTTCTCGGCTGGGGTGCCCCGCGTCCGTGCCGAGCCGATCGAGCCAAAACGCGTCGATTGGATTTTCGGCGATGACGGGAAATCCCGAGCTGTCCACCACCGTTGCCGCTTGAATTGAAGGAACGGCGTCACGGCTCGGCGGAACAAACGCCCAATGCTCCCGCGCGCGGTCCCAATCGATGGTCGGCTTGGCTGGCCCCGCTGTCTCGCCCATCGCATCTCGTGGGTCGGCGGCACCCTGTTCAATCCAAGTCACGAAGTCGGCGATGACGGCATCGTCGAGTCGCCCGTCAGGAGGCATTTGGTAGAAGTCGGTTCCGTAGCGAATCGCGGCGATCAATTTCGATTGCTCGAGGGAGCCCGGCACGACGGCGGGACCGGAATCACCGCCCGCCAACAGCGCCTCGCGATCGTCGACTCGCAGACCACCCTCGTCCGCTTCGGCTTCCTGGCTATGGCATTCATAGCAACGCTCGATGAGCACCGGGCGGATCTTCGATTCAAAGAACGCGGCAGCCTCTGGATCGAGCTCTGCTGTTTCGGTCTCTTCCGACGGTGGCTCTTGGGCGATCAGGGACGATGGCGAAGAACCAATCACAAGCAGACCGGCGATCAAGGCACTCGCCGCGCGGATCACCAGGGCTTGGTGGAAGCCACCCATGAGCGAATTCAGTTTGACCTGCGAATATCCGGGAGCCGCCATCGTGGAGGAGCCTCATGAACGCAGTGCGTCGTTCCGGCGCGCGTTGAAACGGCGAGCCGATGGGAAGGGACGAAATCTCAGCGGTGGGACGTCGAGGGTTTCGACCGTGAAACCCAATGCGACGTGCAAGGAGGGACCTTTATCCTACGAAGCCCGAGGGCCAATTGCCACTCCGAACTGGTCCTCTTGGCCGTCATTCGAGGGGGCGGGAACGGGAATGGGACAGGGCGAGATGGGATAACGCGGAGCGGATGCGGTGAACCGTTCCCGAGAGCGTTAGACCCGCAAACAGCACTTAGCGGCGAGACTAGGAAACGCCGACCGATCGTGACGATATCGTCGTGCGTTGCGGCGCCCATCGTGGCAACTCGGGTTGAATACTTCCGTTAATCCATGTTGGGCTTGATTGATGTCGCGCTGGCAGGGAAAGCGACAGGCTGGATGAGTTGCTCGTGTGACTTGTTGTTGGCTTGTTCACGAATTCGAAGAGTCCCTCGCTCACGCTTCGGGTTTCCTTTGGTTTTCCACGCTTTTGAATTGATTGGCCTGGGC
>JAGQPS010000568.1 GCA_020426595.1 Planctomycetales bacterium | reverse complement strand
GGTCAACGCGCACCCAACCCCAATTCCAATCCGGGAGACGACCTCGATGGGCGTCTTCCGGCCGCACGATGCGGCGCGTCTGATTAAATCAACAGCCCGGTCAGCGAGGGATTCTTCGACTTCCCAAACAAGCCAACAACGCGTTACGCCACCCAGAATTCCGACTAGCCCCATCCCCTGGAAACGCGACATTCACGGGGCATTGCGATGGCAGTTTCCCTGGAGTCGACAAGAAAATGTTGTTTGTCGAATCGCCGAGCGGTAGAACTTTGCTCGTGCGGGGAGCATGAGTCGCGGTGGCCACCGGGAACGACATGAGTGTCGAGTTCTTGGTCACCCGAAGATTGATCGCCGCGCCCTGGGGAGGGCGTGAGGAATCGCTTTCAATCGTCACGCCGCGTGCTCGTCTCCTTGCCAACTTGTCGTCCGATGGGTTGGTTTCTTTTCTTTGTCCCTGCTTAGGGAGCGCGCGCCTATGAGAGCCTCGTTTCTTCCCCACTTCTTGATCGGCCTAGCCACCGTCGTTGGCGGCCTGGCGATCGACATCACACCTCTCTCCGCACAGGGACTCGGTCCCGGCGGAGCGCCCGCGGCCGGTGGAGCCCCCGGAGTTGGCGCGGGTGAGAATGAAGAACTACTCCGCGTCATCATTGCCTTTCAGGGGCCACCAGGAGCCGCCGAGATTGGACTCGTGCGGCAACATGGCGGCCAAGTGGAACGAACCTTCGATATCGTTCCGGCGGTAGCGGCGTCATTGCCAGCTCCCGCCGTCGCTCAACTCATCGCCCATCCCGCAATTGCGGTTATCGAGGTCGACGGTACCGTCGAGGCTCATAGCTATGCGAACGTTTGGGGCGTGCGACGGATCGGCTGCGAAGTGGTTCACGACGGGACTTATGTCTCGGGCGCTTCGCCGTTGCTCGGCGCGGGCGTCAGCGTGGCGGTGCTGGACACCGGCATCGACTACAACCACCCCGAACTTTCGGGCGCTTTCCGAGGCGGCTATGACTATGTGAACAACGACGACGACCCGTGGGACGATCACTACCACGGCACGCACGTCGCCGGCACGATCGCCGCCGCCCGCAATGGAACCGGAGTCGTTGGAGTCGCTCCGGGAGTCGACTTGTACGGCGTCAAGGTCCTAGCCGCCAACGGTAGCGGTAGCTGGAGCTACGTCATCAGCGCGCTCGACTGGTGCGTGCGCAATCAGATTCAAGTCGCCAACCTGAGCCTCGGTAGCCAAGGCGATCCAGGCACCACGGTGCACGACGCCTTCGACCGAGCCGCCGCGGCGGGAGTCGTGATCGTCTGCAGCGCTGGCAACGCCGGCACCGCGGATACGACCGCCAACAACGTCGGCTATCCGGCTCGATACTCGTCGACCATCGCCGTCGCATCGACGACCAGCACCGACGCTCGCTCGTCGTTCTCAAGCACCGGCCCCGACGTCACGATCGCGGCTCCAGGCTCGAGCGTTTACTCGACGTATCCAGGTGGCGGTTATGCGACCCTGAGCGGAACCTCGATGGCTTCGCCTCACGTCGCCGGCACCGCCGCCTTGGCGATCGCCGCGGGAATCACGGATGAGAACCAAAACGGTCGCATCAATGACGAAGTCGAAGCGGTCCTGATCGGTACGGCACTCGACCTCGGAACCGCCGGCACGGACAACGTGTACGGAGCGGGATTGGTTCAAGCCGACGCCCTCGCCGCGGCTCTCTACGGCGGCGGTGGTGGTGGAGGCGGAGGTGGAGGCGGCGGAGACATCCTCGATCCGCCAACCAACTTGACCGGCTCAGTGAATCGACAACGAGTCGTGACGCTCAACTGGACCGACAACTCCAATGTCGAGGAAGGCTTTGAGATCCGTTACGGAACCAAGCGCCGTGGCAACACGACTTGGCAAGGTTCCTTCACGGTGGGAGCCGATGCCACATCGGCTCAACGAACCATGGGGCGCGGCACTTGGCAGTTCCAAGTCCGAGCGTTCCGAGGCGAGGACTTCACCGATTGGTCGAATCAGATCCAAGTCCGCGTGAAGTAAATCGACCGTGTGACTTACCTGTCCATCAACCAGCGGCCCGCCCAGCGTTTGCTCGGCGGGCCGTTTTCGTTGATCGCGCGATGGCTCGGTTGCTGCCCGGTGGTGCCGCCGATGGAACGAGTGATTGGCTTGTTCGAGGATTCGAAGAATCCCTCGCTCACCGGCCTGTTGATTTAAGCCTACCGAATGCGATTCGTGCCCAAACAAAAGGCGATTTGGGTGCA
>JAGQPS010000567.1 GCA_020426595.1 Planctomycetales bacterium | reverse complement strand
CTGGTAGCCGTTCCGCGGTGGTGAGAATCCGCCGGGGGGCGTCGGTCCACTTCTTCCGTCCAATGATTGTCATTCTCGCTGGGCGATCTTGCTGGGGCCGACTAGCGGGCGGACGTCAACGATTCCGCCACCAAACGAACGATCGCCTCGAATAGCGTGGCCCGATCGATCGGCTTGGTCACGAAATCATCGCAGCCGGCTTCGCGGCACTTGTCTCGTTCCTCGTTCATCGCGTGGGCGGTCAAGGCGATGACCGGGCCGGTGTATTCTTCGTCGCGGAGTCGACGCGTCGCGGTATAGCCATCCATCACGGGCATCTGCATGTCCATGAGGATCACGTCGAACCTGCGGTCGAGACGTTTGGCCTCCAACGCGAATTCCGAGCCCACGAGTCCGTTTTCCGCGACCGTGACATCGGCTCCGGCCTTGGTAAGCAAGTAAGAGATGAGCCGCTGATTGTCCGGTCCATCCTCCACGAGCAAGATACGCAGACCGGCGAGTGCCGACCTTTGCTCGTCCGAGGCCGCGACCGACTTTTCCGGCTCCCGCAAATCACCGTCCAGGCAGTCAGTCATTTCAGCTTGAGGGTTGGTTCCCGCGTCGATCGTTAGTCGGAACGTCGTGCCTCGCGCCAGGCGACTCTCGACAACGATGTCACCGCCGAGCAATCGCGCGAAGCGACGGCTGATCGTGAGCCCGAGACCTGAGCCACCGAAACGTCGCGACGTCGAGGTGTCGGCTTGCTGGAAGGGTTCGAACAACGAAGGCAAATGGTCGGGATGGATACCGACTCCCGTGTCCACGACGTCGAACTCCAAACGGGTTCGATCGTCCATCGCTTGGGCCCGCACGATCAGCGAGACCGAGCCCGCCTCGGTGAACTTCAACGCGTTGCCCACCAAGTTGATCAGGATCTGCCTTAGCCGTGTCGGGTCGGTGTTCACGAGCGAGGGGATGGGAGTTTCGAGGACGATGCTCCAATCGATCGACTTCTCGTCCGCCCGGACCTGCATCAAGGCTCGGATGTCGCGCAGGATCTCCGGTAGCGAGCTCGCGATTTCCTCACTACCAAACTTGCCGGCCTCCAACTTCGAAAGATCCAAGATGTCGTTGATGACATTCAGCAGATGTTCTCCGTTGCGGCGGATCGCTCGAATCGCGTGTTCGGCTTCGCCGGGGGACAGCTCGGATGAATTGTCATCCAGCAGCATGCCCGAGTAGCCGAGGATCGCCGTCATCGGAGTGCGAATCTCGTGGCTCATGTTCGCTAGGAACTCGGATTTCGCTCGATTGGCCGACTCGGCGCTGTGTTTGGCTTGTTCAAGGTCTCGCGTGATGTCGGTGGCGATCGCCATCGCCCGAGCTCGACTCAGACTCAGCAACCAGACGACTCCCACCGACAAACAGGTGATGAGTAGCCCCGAGATGATCGTGAAGGTGGGCCCTCGCCGGTCGATGGAGTCCTCGAACAACCGAGTCGACGTCGATTCGATCACCCAAGTTCGGCCGCCCAGTACGATGCGAGAACTATTGGAAAACGACGGTGCCAACTCGCGTTCCGCTCTTGAGCCTGGGGAAGAGGCATGGGCACACGGCTCGAACAATAGATGGCGGTTGCCATCCTCGCCTTCGTCATAGATCCGAAAACTCAGTTGATCGGGAGCCGTTCTGAGTTGTTGCATCGTGAGGCAGGAATCGACGGGAGCGAACAACACTCCCACATTCTCTCGCCGACGTTGCTCGACCGTTTCAGTTACCGTGTGATTTCGGTAGAGCGGCACGCAAAGCCAATAACCGAGGTGCGACTCTTCATGGAGCAGTTGAAGGGGCGACGAAAGCGAGGGCCGACCGGTGTCGATCGCCCGTTGAATGGCGGTCGCGCGAGCCAAATCGCAACTCACGTCCAAGCCCCAGATCGGCCGGTTAGCCTCCAACGGATAAACGTGTTGCACGATCATGGCGACGTCGCCCATGCCGTTCGATTGAATCTGAAAATCGGGCGCGTCGTCCGCTCGCTCCGCGGCAAGGAACCGCTCGAGGTCTTCCGCCGCGACGACTTGGATTACTCCGAATCCGGTCGCCCCAGGAAACTCGGTGGCTAGATCTCGCGACGCCACATAATCCGCGAACTCGGCGCGCTCGACCGATTGACTGGCTGAGTAAACTCCGCGGGCCCCGTTGAGACCATAAACCGATTGGAGCGCCGCCCGTTCAATCTCCTCGGCGTTGGCCAGAGCCAGATTCTGGAAATTGGCATTCGCCATTTTCTGGCGACTCGACTCT
>JAGQPS010000566.1 GCA_020426595.1 Planctomycetales bacterium | reverse complement strand
GGTCATGCACCGAGTCCTGGGCGACCAGGGCTCGGTGAGGCCGTTGGGATTTAACCCATTCATTTTGATGACCGCGGATCCATCGGTTCGCGGCAAGAACGGAGTGAGTCTGGGCTTGGGTGGCCGACGTTGCGTCGCGCCGCTCGCCTTGTTCGCTCCACCCGCGCTGGGCAAGGGGTATCGGCGGGGCGCCCCAGAAAGAGGTCCAGATGAAACGTGTGCGCATGGTCGTCGTTGATGATTCAACGCTCTTTCGCAAGGTCGTTCGTGATGTCGTCGCGTCTCACCCAGCCGTGGATGTGGTTGGAGTCGCGGCCGATGGCCAGCAGGCGATCGAGAAGATCGAGCAACTCGAGCCGGATCTGGTCACGTTGGACATGCAGATGCCCAACGTCGACGGATTGGGAGTGCTGCGCTCGATCAAATCCAAGAACCTCTCGACCGGCGTGATCATGCTCAGCAGCTTCACGGCGCAGGGAGCCCAAGAGACTCTCCAAGCCTTGGAGTTGGGAGCCTTCGATTTCATTCTCAAGCCGCGAACCGCGAGTCTTGAAGCGAGCATCGCCGAGCTGCAAGGGACTTTGTTGCCGAAGATCGACGCGTTCACCGGCACCTCGACGTTCACGCCGACGGCGGCGCCGGTGCGAGCGTGCCCTCTGACAGCCGTTAACGTGCCGCCCGTGAAACGCACGCCGACTCCATTAACCCTGGCGACTTGTTTCGACAAACGACAGGTGATCGTGATCGGAGTGTCGACGGGAGGCCCTTCGGCACTGAGCCGGCTGATTCCAACCCTGCCAGCCGATCTCCCGGTACCCGTGGCGATCGTACAGCACATGCCCCCCCTCTTCACTCAAAGCCTGGCCGACGATTTGAATCGCGCCTCCAAGCTGCGAGTCGTCGAGGCGAGTCACGGCATGGAGTTCCGAGCCGGGACGGTGTTCATCGCGCCGGGTGGCAAGCAAATGCGAATCGCGGGGAGCTTCGTGGCTCCGACCGTCGAGATCACCGACGACGCGCCGGAGAAGAACTGCCGACCCAGCGTCGACTACCTGTTCCGCAGCGCGGCGAAGCTCTATGGCGAAGGCGTGACCGCCTGTGTCATGACCGGCATGGGAGACGATGGTTGCGACGGCGCTCGTATCATCAAGCAAGCGCGGGGACGTGTCATCGCTCAAGATGCATCGTCGTGTACCGTTTACGGTATGCCTCGAGTCATCATCGAAAATCAATTGGCCGATGAGATCTGTCCGCTCGACGACTTGGCGGATAGCCTCCTGCGCGCCGTTGGACATCGAGGTGTGCTATGCAGGTAACACCAGCGGATATCGACGCCATCAGCGGGTTGATCATCGATCTTTGTGGCATCTATCTCGACGAGTCCAAAGGGTATCTCGTCGACTGCCGCTTGGGTTCGATCGCCGAGAAGCATGGCTGCAAGAGCTTCGAGGAATTGGCCCGTAAGGTGCGAACCAGTGGTAGCTTCGCGCTTCGCACCGAAGTGATCGATGCGATCACGACCAACGAAACACTGTTCTTCCGTGATAACTCACCGTTCGAGGCATTCGCCTACAAGGCGTTGCCCGAAACGATGGACGCGAAGGCGGGATCGCCATTCGCCAACCGGCTGCGAATCTGGTCGGCTGCTTCGAGTACCGGTCAGGAGGCGGTCAGTATCGGGATTTCGATCCTCGAACATCTTCCCGACTCGCATCGTTTCGATGTCCAGATCGTCGGCACCGATATCTCGGAACGCGCCGTGGAGCGTGCGAGTCGTGGTTGGTTCGCCGAACATGAGATCCAACGCGGACTCTCGCCGCAAATCATCGCGAAGTACTTCCGTCCTGATAACGGAGGCTGGCGAGTCATCGACGAGGTGCGATCGTTGCTGAAGTTCCAGCACATGAATCTGCTTGAACCCTTCAACCACCTCGGCAGGTTCGACATTGTCTTTTGCCGCAATGTCGCGATCTACTTCACGCCCGAGACTCGGGCGCGACTGTTCCAGCGGATCTCGGAGGTCATGACCGAGCCAGGCTACCTGTTCGTCGGCTCTTCGGAGTCACTGTCGGACCTCGGCCCGCGTTTCATGCCACATCTCCATTGCAAGAGCGTGTATTACCGGCCCAACTTGCCGCAAGGCGTTCGGGTCTAGGTGGATGGCGCGACCGCTGGGAATTGACTGGCAGGAAGTGACAACCGCGTAACGGGTTGATGGGTTTTTCGAGAACTCGAAGAATCCCTCGCATACCGGGCTGTTGATGTCATCAGACTCGCCGCATCGTGCGAACGTGA
>JAGQPS010000565.1 GCA_020426595.1 Planctomycetales bacterium | reverse complement strand
GCGCATGTACCTTCATTTTCGAGTCCCACCGTCGGACGCGTGAGCGCGGGACTTGTCGAGGTCACCACGGAGAGCCGGAGAGCACGGAGTCGTGCGCCGAAGCGGCTCGATCGGGGCCAACCGAGTTCCTGCAAGAGTCTTCTTAAGCGCGAGCACCTTCTCAAGCATTCGCGCGGAACAACAAAAAAGGCCGTCCGCCGAATGACTCCAGCGGACGGCCTCTGATGAGCCGTTGACGACGCGTGTGGCTTTAGCCTTGGCGCTCGAATTCGTACTCGTTGTTGATACCAGGCATTGGCACCGGATAGGTTCCGTCTTCGTTCGGCGTGACCGGAGCCGGGCCATCGACGGTGAGCTCGGCCACGTTCGGCGCGAACTCATGATCACAATTGAGCATTTGCTCGTAGGTGATCTCCTGGCCGGTATGAGCCGCCATGCGGCCCATGCTGGTCACGAGGCTCGCTTCGACGCCGCGTGGGACTTCGTTGTACGGAATGTCACGGATGATGGCGTCGACCAGATCGATCCACTCCAAGCGGTACGGATTCTCCTCGGGTTGCGGGAAGGCCCAAACCACGTCGTTGCGGTTTTGACGCTGGCCGCTGAAGGTCCGCACTTGGCCCGGAGTATGACCGCTGGTGCTGACGATCGCCGAACCCTTCGAGCCGTGCACGACGCTCGACATATCGTTGCGGCAACCGAGCATCGTGCGGCCGTCGAAGAACAACTTCGAGCCATCGGGATAGGTGTACTCGACCGCGTAGGTGTCGAAGTTCTGGTCGATGAACTCGCCACGATAGTGACGACCACCAAGAGCTTGAGCCTTCACTGGCCACGCGTCCTTCATCCAGCTCGTCTCGTCGATCTGATGGATGTAGAAATCGCTGAAGAGACCGCCGCTCGCCCAGATGAAGCTATGGAACCGCTCGATCTGCCACATCGTCTCGGGACGATCGTCCGGCTTCTTGGTCGAGAAGCAGGTCGCGACCGGACCGTGCATGCGGTAGGCCCGCATGCAAACAATGTCACCGATCTCGCCGTCTTGAATTCGCTGATGCAATTCCTGTCGACCGCGGCAGTGGCGAACCATCAGACCGACAGCGCACTTGAGATTCTTCTCGTCCGCCTTCTTGGCGAGCTCGAGCATGCGCTTGGCCGAAGGGCCGTCGGCGATGACCGGCTTTTCCATGAAGACATTCAAACCCTTCTCGATCGCATAGGTGTAGTGCACCCAGCGGAAGGCGAGGGGAGTCGCGAGGATGACGATGTCGCCAGGATTGAGCGCGTCCATCGCATGCTTGTAGGCATCGAACCCAACGAACTGATTCTCGACCGGCACGACAACCTTGTCCGGCTGGTCTTGGAAGTTCTGGGTGATCGCGGCGTGGCTTCCCTTGAGACGATGATCGAACACATCGGCCATCGCGACCAACTTGGTCGGAGCATTGGTGACGCTCAGCGCGTCGGCGGCGGCACCGGTTCCGCGACCACCGCAACCGACGAGAGCCAATTGAATCGTGTCGACGTTCTTGTTGGCCGCATGGACGCTCGGCATGGCGGCCAAGCCAAACGAAGCCGCGACGCCTGCCGCTCCCGTGGTTTGTAGGAACGACCGTCGCGTCGACGGAGTAAAGATCGGTTGGGTCATGGTTGGAATCCCATCAAGGTTGGAGCAGGGTAGTGCGAGGATGGAAGGGGAGGCCGTGGAATCGCGGGTGACGCAGGGCGCCCATCTTGGGACGAGACTCGTCTTCGCCGCTCCACGAACCAACACGCATTTTCGCACGCCGAGCCCCGGCGGGAAAGATGTGTGTCACGATTGCAAGGGGAGTCAATTGACCGTCGCCCCGGGAGCCCGATCACTGATCGGCGCTGTTCCAGTAAAAGTGCATCTCCTCGACGCTCGGAATTTCCTGGGGTCGGACGATGCGGAACCCGAGCCAACGAGCGTTGGTATGGTACCACATGCTCTTGGGAAGCTGCGGATCCTGGGCTTTCCAAGACGCATCCGAGCCTCGCCGGGCGGCGCTGCGGAGCTTGTCGGGGTCATCATCCCAGCCGCCTCCCCGCACGCTTCGTGGATAGACCGTCGTGGGCCGAATGAACGGGTTGTCGGTCGCTCCGGCGATTTGAGCGAAGTAGTCGGGCACGTACTGGTCGGCGCACCATTCCATCACGTTACCGTGCATGTCATGGAGCCCCCACGGGTTCGGCTCCTTGAGCCCGACCTTTTGGTACTTCTCATTGGCGTTGTCGTAGAACCACGCATAGCGACCAAGCTCGGCCGGATCGTCGCCGA
>JAGQPS010000564.1 GCA_020426595.1 Planctomycetales bacterium | reverse complement strand
TTTTCGGACGAGACGCCCGACTGGCGCAAGCCATTGATCGTCCTGGCCGCGATCGGCGGTTTCCTCGGGATGTGGGCCATCGCTTGGCGATTCAAGCGGCGATGACCTGGGCAAGTCGAATCTCTCGCGAGCCGCCGGTTACGATCGGACCGCCAGGGACGATCGGGCCGCCAGACTCGGTCGGTTAGAGCAGGACTTCGTCGATCGGCAGCGCGTCTTGCTCCACGAGATGAAACTGAGGGAAGCCGGGGATGTTGTATCCCTGCGTGTGATCAATGCCCAAGGCTCGATAGATCGTGGCGAACAGGCGACGCTGGTCGACCTTTTGTTCGCTCACGTCGAAGCCGAGGGGATCGGTCGCTCCATAAACCACGCCTGGCCGCACTCCGGCGCCGGCCATCGCCATGCTCCAAGCCCGCGGGTAGTGGTCGCGACCGCGTGAATCGTTGAGCCAAGGAGTTCGACCGAACTCACCCATGATCAACACGAGCGTGTCTTCGAGCATGCCGCGATCGGCCAAGTCATCCAGCAGCACCGACACGACATGGTCGAGCTCCGGCACGAGCATTTGATGAATCTCATGGTTGAGCACATGGCAATCCCAGGGCATGCCGTTGGCGACCATCACGCAAGTCGAACCATTCTCGAGCAAGTGCCGAGCCAACAGCGCGTGCTGGGCGAACGCTCCTGGCCCATACCGCTCGCGGTCTCGCTCGGGCAGATTCTCGAGGTCGAACAGCGGAGCACAGCTCATGAGGTCGCGCACGCGTTCGAAGGCCGCGTTGTAGCCACCCGCCGCCTCGCTGCGACGTTCGTTCTCGTACCGCCGACTCAAGAATCGCCGTAGTGCTTCTCGCTCGACGTGATCGAGATCCTCGACCCCCGGCGGCAAGGTCACGTTCTTCAATTGAAACTCGCCACCGCTGCGGACCGGAGCAAACTCACCGCCCAGCCACCCCGACCAGTCGCCCGCCTTGAACGCCTTGAACTCATTCCCCTCGGGACAAGGATCGAGCAACACGAAGGGAGGCATCTTCTCGTCGGCGCGAGCGAGTTGTTGGGCCAAGACGCTGCCGAGAATCGGGCGAGTGAAGGGGGGACGCGGGGGTTCGCCGCGCGTCAGCATATCGATCGCTTGAAAATGCTCGGACGGCTCGGTGCTCATCGAGCGAATGACGGCGAGCCGATCGGCGATGCGCGCGCACTTGGGCATCATCTCACCAAAATGAACGCCGGGAAGAGCCGTCGGAATACTGCCGAACGGTCCGCCCGTGGCCGTGCCCGGCTTGGGATCCCACGTCTCGAATTGACTCGGCGCGCCGCAAAGCCAGAGCAGCAAACACTTCTTGCCGCGTTGCTCGATCTGCTCGGCCGCCTGCTCCTGGGCCATCAAGCCGGCGAAGCTGAATGCCGACACCAATCCGCCGGCCGCCATGCCCTCAAGAAAACTGCGTCGATGCCAACGATGGTCGATGCCGCCGCAATCTCGCTGTTGCTTGCTTACCACGCGATTCTCCCGCGAACGACTCCGATCATCGGATCGGCCGAGTCGAGTTCTGCTTGTCGGCACTCTAGTGATTGAACCGAAATTCGGCGCTGGTGATCAACGCCCAGACCAAGTCGGTCGCGGCCCGTTGAGGCCGATCGGCGCGAGCCGCGAGGAATTGCCGCGCGGCCTCGCGTTCCTCGCTACTCGCCACGCGTCCCAACACACGTTGAAAAGCGACATCGATTTGCTGATCGTGATTCTCGATCCCCGCCAACACCGAAGTGAGATTTCCGTCCTCCGGTCCCAGCCAAGCATTGAAGTCGGGATGGTTGGTCAGAAACAACGTTTGCGACAGAGTCGTGATCGTCACTTCGGGAAAGACCTCGGGGAATGCCTCGGCCAACATCCGGCCTCGTTGTCCGGCCGTCGCGTCCGGGTCACCCGCGAGGACCACGGCCACGCTTCGTCCCAAGGCCTCGGCGGTCAATGGTTTCTCGAGCCCATAAGCGAACGAATCGGGTGGAGTACTCGGAGTCGGCCGCTGCGCGGCTCGCCCATAAGCGTCACTCAACACCAACGCGCGCAGGGTGCGACGAATGTCGTAGCCATGCGTTTCAAAATCACGACTGAGCCACGCGAAGAGTTCGGGATGCGAAGCGGGATGCGTCGAGTCGAGTTTGTCGACCGGATGCACGAGTCCGCGTCCCATCGTCATGAACCAAAGGCGATTGACCATGGCCCGAGCGACCCAAGGATGTCCTGCCACGACCTGATCGGCGAACGCCTCGCGGCGTGAAAAGAGCGGCACGCGCG
>JAGQPS010000563.1 GCA_020426595.1 Planctomycetales bacterium | reverse complement strand
GTTCACAGGTTGCCGCGGGACTCGCGGCGGCACACGCGCAGGGGCTCGTTCACCGAGATGTGAAACCCGAGAACATTCTGCTCGAGGAAGACATCGAACGCGTGACATTGACCGATTTCGGACTTGCACGAGCCGTCGATGACGCCTCGGTCACGCAGCCAGGATCGATCGCGGGAACCCCGCAGTACATGTCGCCCGAGCAAACGCGCGGTGAGCCCATCGATCAAACGAGCGACTTATTCAGCTTTGGCTGCGTGCTTTACGCGTTGTGCACGGGACGCCCTCCCTTTCGAGCTGAATCGTCGTTGGCGGTCATGCGAAAAATCACCGATGAATCCCCGCTTCCCATTAGGGAACTGAACCCGGAGATTCCGGAATGGCTATGCGCGATCATCGAGCGACTCATGGCCAAAAGGAAGGCCGATCGCTTTTCGTCGGCGTCGGAAGTGCATCGTCTTCTGGAAACCTGCTTGGGCCACTTGCAGCAACCGACGCGGACACCCTTGCCCGAAATACCTCGTCCACGTCCCCACCAGCGGACTCGAACAACCCAACTTGTACTCGCGGGAGCGATCATGTCCCTTTCAGCAATCGGCGGAGCAATTCTCTGGTCGCTTTTGTCGACCGGATTCCAGCAACCACCACCCGAGACCAGCCATGCCGAATCGGCTGTCGCATCGGACGTCACCACGGGTCAACAACAAGAGACGGATAACACCGCTGAGCTATCGGACCAGACACAGCGACTCCTGGGGGAACTGGTGAACCAACATCCGATCGTCGTGCATGCCACGGTCGAGAAGGGTGCCTACACTGGTTCGATGTTCGTCCACCAAGTCGTGGTTCACGATCACTACCGAGGAGCGAATCACCGCATTCCGTTGGTATTCGCCCATAAATGGGCGCAAGCCGACCCACTTCCCATGGTACGGGGCAACGCTGATTCGCTGCCGGTATTACCGCCTGGCGACTATGTGATGCTGCTCGATGCCAACCCGATTACGAACTCGATTGATACGACGTCGTTCAGCGGCATTGGGGTCCGCGGCCCCTCGTTCAACTATGTCATTCCTCGCTTTCAGGAGGGACACGCGGCGTGGCCATTCGATTCGCCGGAAGCTCGATTCGTGGTAAGCCGTGTGGCGTCCCAGGTCGGAAGTGATCCGAATGATCCTCGGGACGATGGCGACGGTGAAGACAATACCGCGATGCGAGAACTAACGGATGGCGAATACGTCCTAACGCTTACGCGCAAAGCCAACCGACCGCTGGTCAATCTACCGACGGACGACATCGCGACATCTGAATACACCGTCATTCTGGCTGAGTCAAAGTCCGTCAGATTCTCCAATCGCTTGGAGACGCTGGAACTCGTTTCGATGGGTGGCGTTGGCAAGCTCGTGGATCGATCCGACACCGCGTTGGTTTACGACTTCGCGGACGGACTTGATGGTGACTCACTGACTCCGGCCCGCGTGAGTGTCTTGGCTCGGAGAGACCCAATCTCGGTGACCCTGACACAGTTTGGTTCCGGTGTCCCCGTCATCTCGAGTTATCAGGGGAGATTGAGCGCCGCTTCGCCGGAGGACCACGAAGCTGTCGACAGCGATCCGCATCTTGTCCGCTTGCGAGAACTTCAGCTGCTTTTCGCATCGACCTATCGGGATGTCCTCTTCGCCATGCCGCGTCGGATGTCCGACGCGGAAGCCCGCGCCGCATTGAAACCGTTGCTTCCACTCGCCATCGAGATCGACCGGCTGGGGAAGGAACTAGGTAGTCGGTCGACACAGCACGGTGACGCCCCAGAAATGACTCGGCTCGAAACGCTCCATGCGGAGAGCGACACGCTGACCGAATTGTTTGAAGTCCGGGAGTCCATTGGCGCCTACAAGGAGGCGGTAGCGCACTTCGATACGGTTCGTGCATCGATGCGTCCCATTTCCAACGCCTCCACCGCCACGCTGCGTGGAGCGGGCGGAGTGTTCCTTGTTTGGCTGGAGTCCAATGCCGAACCGACGATTGACCTGACCGAGGAAACGGGGCGGTTCGCGGCCTACGTTATTGATCTCAAGACTGGCGAGTGGCTGGCGCAACGAGAGCACATCCCGGCGGGAGGATTGGCTCAACTGCCCACCTCCGGTTCCGAGTCGGGAACCCTGGTTTGGCTCGAACCGATTGTTGGCGACGAGGATGGCGACGAAGGAGAAGAGAACAGCGATCCGCCTCTGACTTGGCGTGACCTGCTGGGGGACGGCGCTCCGGAGGATTATCCCGCAGGCGACTTGTCACTGATCTCGGCGCTCAACCAAGCCCGCG
>JAGQPS010000562.1 GCA_020426595.1 Planctomycetales bacterium | reverse complement strand
CAGGGCGAACAACACGAAGGCCCGCCGAGACAAACCCCAGGAGGGCGTCGTTCGCTCCGCCGAGGATGGCGAACGAGGCGAATCGGTCCCGGTGGTCGACTGTTCCGACTCGAGCCCCCTTGGGAGGTCACTTAGGTTGCTCGAGTCGCCATACATGATTGATCCTCGGCCTGGCTGGGAGTATTCTGAGCAGCGTACAGGGGACCGGTTTTGCTGGCTGGTCCACCAGGAGTCCATGGGTTGAATCCGGATCATCGCGGATCCGGGCCCGGCCCATCTCGCATTTTGATTGCTTCGCGACATCCTCGACTGTTTCGTTCCGGTCGGCTTCCGTGATGGGAGGCCGAACGAGCGAGAAGCGAGATGAAACGGAGCTTCGGTGCGGGGAGCAAGATGAACACGCGTGGTTCGCCGCCTCGGCCAAGCGAGACACGGCTTGTTCAATCTTACGGGCTCACGAGTTCTCCACCAGATGCTTCTCCCGTGAGGCGACCGTTCGCCTGGAGAGAACGTCAGCGGTGGTAGACCTGCAACGAACACAATCATTTGACGGCCCGACGGCTTTTGACAACCGACGGGCCCGGCAAACTTGTGACGCGAAACGACGGCGGACATGACGTCCGTTGTTCCATGGACATGAAACCGTTGGGCTGATGACTCGACGGCCGCCGTGGTGGCTCGATCGACCCGTTCGGTTGACGATGCGCCCCGACGGTTTGGCCGGACGATGCGAGCCAAAGTACATCGCAACCGACATTTCGCCTCGGCCCTGACCCTCGAGCGAGCCCTCGCTGGTGGGAGATCAAGGATCATGGCGGGATCCGGCCCAACAGCAGCCCGAGACACTTTCCTTTTTGGCATTCAGGAGATCACGACCATGAGTCAATCCGAGACCCCGTCCTCGAACGAAGGGCACAAGTCGCGTCGCGACTTTATTCGCACCGGCTCATCATGGCTTGTCGCGGGAGGCGTCGCCGGTTCGCTGGTCGGCGGTCAGCTCAACATCGCCCAAGCCGCTCACTCGTTTGGTAGCGATGAAATCAAGGTCGGCTTGGTCGGCTGCGGTGGTCGTGGAACCGGTGCCGCGGTGCAAGCCCTGAATACCGAAAGCGGTCCGATCCGCCTGACCGCCATGGGCGACGCGTTTGCTGATCGAGTCCAAACCGCGTTCCGAGCGATCAAGAGCCAACATGGTGACAAGTGCGATGTCGCCGAGGAAAACCGCTTTGTCGGGTTCGACGCCTACCAGAAGGTGCTCGCCTCGGACATCGACATGGTGATCCTGGCGACTCCTCCGGGCTTCCGCCCTCTGCACCTTGAGGCGGCGGTCGAGGCTGGCAAGCACATCTTCATGGAGAAGCCGGTGGCGGTTGACGCTCCGGGCGTGCGACGCGTGCTTGCGGCTTCGGAAAAGGCCAAGGAAAAGGGTCTCTCCGTCGCTTGCGGTCTGCAACGACACCACGAGGTGGCCTACAAGGAAACGATCCAGCAGTTGCAAGATGGCGCGATTGGCGACATCAACTTCTGCCGGGCCTACTGGAATGGTGGTGGAGTCTGGGTGCGACCGCGACAAGAAGGTCAAACCGAGCTCGAGTATCAGATGCGCAACTGGTACTACTTCAACTGGCTCTGCGGTGATCACATCGTCGAGCAACACATTCACAACCTCGACGTGATCAACTGGCTCAAGGGCTCGTATCCCGTGAAGTGCCAAGGCCAAGGTGGACGCGAAGTCCGCAAGGGCAAGGACTACGGTCAAATCTACGATCACCACTTCGTGGAATACACCTACGCCGACGGCACGGTCATGCTGAGCCAATGCCGGCACATCGCGGATTGCTGGAACAGCGTTTCTGAATTCGCTCACGGCTCGCAAGGCCATTGCGATATCAGCGGCGGCAAGATCTACGACGGCAAGGGAGACCTCGCTTGGCAGACTCGTGGCGGCCGTGATGGGTGGCAACAAGAGCACCACGACGTGATCGCCGATCTGCGCAAGGGCATCCTGGCCGCGGAAGGCGAGTACGGTGCGATGAGCACGATGACCGCGATCATCGGCCGCATGGCGACCTACTCGGGTGTCGAGCTGACGATGGAGCAAGCGCTCGCTTCCGAGCTGACGCTCTGCGACGTCGATTCGCTCAAGACGCTCGAGGACGCCGCTCCGCTCACCCCGAACGACAATGGCGACTACTACGTGGCCGTGCCGGGTGTCCGCAAGGACTTTGGCATGATCTTCTAGGATTGGTAATTCGCCTGAGCCGCTTGGCGGGAATCGCGAGATTCCTGACTGGGCCTCGGGAGTTGACCGACCGAG
>JAGQPS010000561.1 GCA_020426595.1 Planctomycetales bacterium | reverse complement strand
AGGCGATTGTGTTGCATCCGTATGGGCGCTACTGCAACGCCAATAAGTTCGCGGGCGAAGTCGACGTCTACGAATCGCTCGACGCGGTCCGTCGCGCCTATCGGATCGACGAGAACCGTATCGCCGAGCGAGGCTTCTCGATGGGAGGCGCGTCGGCGTGGCACTTGGCCGTTCATGATCCAGGTCGTTGGGCGGTCGCCAATCCGGGAGCCGGATTCTCGGAAACGCCTCAATTCCTCCAGACGTTCCAAGACGAAACGCTCGCGCCGTATTGGTGGGAACGTCGGCTGTGGCGCTGGTACGACGCGACCGATTGGGCCTCGAATCTTCGTCACGTACCGACGATCGCCTACTCGGGCGAGGTCGACCGGCAGATTCAAGCGGCGACCGCCATGGAGCGTGCCGCGGCCCACGAAGGGCTGGCTCTGATTCACTTGATTGGTCCCGAAACCGCCCACTCGTATCACCCCGCCACCGCGGCCGAAGTCGAACGCCGTGTGCGGGAACTGTCGGAGCGAGGCCGCGAGATCACGCCAACCTCGATCGATTTCACCACGTACACGCTGCGTTATCCAACCATGCGTTGGATCACGATCACTGGTCTCGCCACGCACTGGAACAAGGCTCGTGTTCGGGCACAACTGCTGAACGACTCGATTGAAATCCGGGTCGATGGTATCACGGCCCTCGATCTCAATTTCGAACCGGGAACGTTTCCTTATCCTTTCGAGCCTGAGATTCGCATTTGGCAGCGACAAGGAGATCGCTGGATCAAATCGACGTTGCCACCAGGGACCGATCAACAGCCACTCAATGGCTTACTTCCGACCGATCGCTCGTGGCAATGTCGACTCGTGTCGGACGCCAAGGGTTGGCGCTTGCGTACCGCGGCCGACGATCAACCGCTTCAAAAGCGTCCGGGACTGCAAGGGCCCGTCGACGACGCCTTCATGGGGCCGTTCCTTTTCGTCAAGCCGAGCGGTCAGTCCTCGTGGACGGAGGCGGGAAACTGGAGCCAAGCGGAATTCGATCGTGCGGTGGAACATTGGCGGAGGCATTTTCGCGGCGAGCCTCGAGTCAAACTTGACTCGGAAGTCAGCGACGAGGACCTGCGAAACTACCATGTCGTGCTATGGGGCGATGCCGAGAGCAATCTGCTCTGGCAACGCATGGCGGAACAACTTCCCATCCAGCTCATTGACGGCGCTTGGCATGTCGGTGACCAACAGTATTCCGCCGAGTCGCACGCGCCGATCTTCATCTATCCCAACCCACTCGCGCTGCACAAGTACGTGGTCGCCAACAGCAGCTTCACCTTTCGCGACTACGCCTATCTGAATAACGCGCGACAAGTCCCCGTATTGCCGGACTGGGCCATGATCGATCTCTCGGAACCCGCCGGTTACGTGTACCCCGGCGGCATCGCAGCGGCCGACTTCTTTGACGAACATTGGCAAGTCTCATTGCCAATCCCCGAACCGCGCCGAGTCACTCCTCCGGCGATCGTGACTCCGGAAACACCGGCCAATCCTCAAGGATGGAGCGTGCCTGGGCATCGGTCGCTCGAGCCGACGGCGCCGATTCAGTCGTTGGCTTACGCGATGCCGCGGTTTGTCTCGCTGCCGCTGATCGATGGCGACGAGGAACCCACGGTCGAATCTCGTGCATCGCTCGGTGACGTCGTTAGCGGCGCCGAACGGCGGCCCGACGGAGAAGCGGAGACTCGGTTCTGGCTGCGCAATGCCATTGGTGCTCATGGTTTCTCCCTGGAGGAAGTCGAAGCGGCCTTGGGGCTCGATCGCCAAGAGATTGTCGCTTTGGCTCGCGAATGGAACATTCGTCCGTTCGGTGAGCCAGCTACCGGAGCCGAGGGAGTCCTTTCGGTTTGGCCGTATCCGGGCGGGCGGCACCCGCGCATCGGATTTCTCGACGGAGCCGTTCGACCGCAGCGCGAGACGAAGCTCAGCGTATTCCTGCCATGGGACCGCACGAGCTATGTGGTTTGTGATTTTCCCGAAGCGATTTGGTCCGACCTCGGATTGACGTATCTCGCGCATACGCATGTCGAGACAATCTGGGAGCAGGACGGGATTGAACTTCCGCGTCTCGAATGGCAAGCCACCGAGGTGGGCGGCTGGCGATTCGAGCGTGAATTGCCCAATGGGATCGTGTTCGGTACCGAGGCTCGGCCGTTGCGAGACCATGTCGCGTTTCGCATGTGGCTGGTGAACGGAAGCGATGCGGCTCGCTCGGACTTGCGTGTGCAAAACTGCGTCATGCTCAAGGCGGCCACGGGCTTCGAGCAACAGACCAACGACA
>JAGQPS010000560.1 GCA_020426595.1 Planctomycetales bacterium | reverse complement strand
CCTTGGAGTGCATGGTCGGGGTGCATAGCACCTCGTTGTCGCTCACGCGGACCGTGATGTTGCCATCGTTGGCCGCGGCGAACCCCTTGTCATAGATGCGGCGTCCGATATCGCAAATGTCTTGCTTGATGCGATGCATGTTATTCATCGTCTCGCTCGTTCTCACGAAAAGGTGGGCGACAAGTCGTCTTCGCTCGTCGCGGGGAGCGCCGATGGGGTGATCACAACCACCCCATCAGTCGCTTGGTCAGTTCGCTCGACCCGAGGGCCGAGCCCAGCATGTTGTCTTGTTTCTCGTTCCGTGAATTCGGGAACGCGGGCTATTTCTTCTTGGTCTTCTTGCCGGATGACTCTTCTCGATTAACCATCGCGACAGCCTTGGGATCGAGGCTCACGTCATCCAACAGTGCGGCGCAGTACGCATCGACCGCCTTCTCGGCTGGGCGAAACGGCTGGGACGCTTCCGGGCCTTCGGCGATCAGGATCAAGTCACCAAGCCCCGCTCCCAACTCATCCCACACGACCAGCGAGTCGCCGGTCGGCTCCGTGCCATCGACTAGCTCGGCGAAGCTCATCGGGATCGCCAATCGCAAACGGCTACCGACATAACTCGCGTGGGGACGAGCCAACGTGACCGAACCAATGACCTTGGCGATTCTCATGACGACGCCTCCTTGCCGTTCGGTCCGCCGCCCATCGATGCCGACACGCCACACGAGCGAGGCGGTTGGGACTCGAGTTCCTCGAGCACCGCACGCAACATCGCATGGGTAAAGCGTCGGGCATCAACCACCACCACATTCGGTCGCAGCTGATGAATCAGCTTGCCGAGCGCGGTGGTCGTCGGGGCATAACCCGCTCGGATGCCGGCCGCCCGATTCAGCTCGCACACGGCCACGTAGGGCTCGAGCGCGATCACGATCGCTTGTCCGTCGAGCGCGACTCGCGGAGCGACTCGTTCGGCCCAATCCGAGTCGGCCCACCCCTCGGCCGATACGACCTGCAAGGGGAGCCCAAGCAACTGAGGATCGAACTTGCCCGGGTGAGCCTGACTGAAGCAGGGCGTGCGCCGTTGCTGGTCGGCTCCCGAGGCCCGATCTAGCGAGCCGTTCGCCGCAGCGTTGCTGGGCGCGACTCGCACTAACTCCAACCCACGGTCCTTGATTTCATCACGGGCGGCCGGAGTCACGATGGTCCGCGCGGTCACGAGCACGCGCCGAGTCCCGGTGGGACGCCCGGCGATGTCTCGGACACTCAGCACCTGACCTTGATAGGGCCAGTCGCCCGTCGGCTGGGCCGGCTTGGGCGCCGACTCGACCTGGGGTCGGCAGGCTCCCGTTCCTCCACAGCCACAGCCGCAGTCAGCGGCCTTGCTGTTTGGTTTGTCGGTCGCGTTAGTCCGCGACTTGGAGCAGCTCCCGCAAGAGCCTCGAGTTTGTTGTTCGCGCGCGATCGCCTCCAGGACCTGTCGAACGACTTCGACGATCATGCGTTCATCGATCGCATTGATTCGCTCGAGGCTCATTCGTCGTCCTTAATGCCGATGATCGTCCAGCGAACGGGAGTCGCGTCGACCTTGAGCAGCGAGCGACTGAACCGCCCGTCACTGGTCAACATGACTCGTTGTCCCATCGCCGCGCCCACGGCATCGACCGCCACGAACGGCTCGCCATCCGGCGTGCCGGCAATCGTTTGTGGCTGAACGAGCATGAGCTTCGCCCCACGCATGCTTTCATGCTTGAGCGTCGCGGTGACTCGTCCAATCACGGTGGCCAATTGCACGTTCGTGGCTCGCTAAGTGGGGCAGGGAAGGGACGGAAAAAATCGTTCACACAAAACTACGTTGTCCAGCCTCGGCGGCTGGACCGAGTTGGGATCATTCAGCCGGTTTTCCGACGATTCGCAGGTCGTCGATCATCGAGCAGCGTCGTTCCCGCGTGAAGGTCATCGGCGTGGTCACTCCTTCGCCGGTTGGCCCGGCGATCGAGAACGAGAGATAGCCCTCGCCGCCCAAGCCCAAGGCCGCCATGCAAGGTCCGTTCTTCACGAACAGCGTCGTGTCGAGGATGCGGCCCATGCGAGTCATATTGCGCACGTTGTGCGAATGGATGATGCTCGTGTGGCGGAAGCCATGCTCGTAGTGCTGAGCCTTGTCGATCGCTTCATCGACATTGCGGCAACGCACGAAAGGCACGAATGGCATCATCTGCTCGACCGAGACGAACGGGTGAAACTCGTCGGTTTCGGCGAACACGAGCTCGGTGCCAGGAGCCGCGTTCTTGCCGGCCGCGGCGGCCAACTTGGCGGCGTCTTGACCGAGG
>JAGQPS010000055.1:6307-22430 GCA_020426595.1 Planctomycetales bacterium | reverse complement strand
GGCGCTCGTGGACAAGAGTCGAACGGTGGTCCATCCGTGCTGGGGTAGCATTCCGACTCTGTTGCCCGACGAGGCCATCTTGTTGGCCGACGTCCCTGAGCTCACGTCCTAAGCGTCGCCGCTGGTCGCACTGGGGCGCGGTCGGGTTTTCACCGAAGTGATCGCGCCGACTTTCCGTCGACTTGTCTGAGTGGCGCGGACGCTTGCTCGAGATGGCTGATGTCGCGTTTTCAGTGTCGGGCTAGGCGGAAGTCTTGATGATGTGGGCCGAGGTTGGCGGGTTTCGGAACGCGAAGAATCCCTCGCTCACGCTTCGGGTTTCCTGTGGTTTTCTCGTGCCTCGCACGGCACCGCTTGGATCGACTCACGAATAACGCACCATCAAAATCTGAACTCCAGGAGCTTGGACATGTCCGAGAAGACGATCTTCAAGCGGATCATCGATGGCGAGATTCCGGCCAAGATCATTTACGACGATGAACTCTGTCTTGCTTTTCATGACGTCAATCCGCAGGCTCCCGTCCATGTGCTCGTGATTCCCAAACGCGAGATTCGCAGCATCGCGACCGCCACGGATGACGATGTCGCGCTGCTGGGGCACTTGCTCAAGGTCGTGCGCGTCGTCGCGGGGCAATTGGGGCTCGAACAGGGGTACCGCGTCGTCACGAACATTGGGGCCGACGGCGGTCAATCGGTCGACCATCTGCATTTGCATGTGCTCGGCGGCCGACCGCTTCAGTGGCCGCCGGGATGAGGCCAGCGACATTCACGCCGTAGGCTCGCGCCCCACCCCCCTCGACTCGAACTGCAAATCATGCACGCGGGGCGCGTCCTGTCGTCGTTTCGCCACGTCGAGGCGGCAGTGGCGGGGATTGGCTTCTCTGACCTGGCGTAACCAGCGGCTTCACACCGCTTTCCTATGCGTCTTCAACCGCCACGGTCGGCGCGCCGCGCTCTCAATGGACGACGGGGCTTGCTTGTTGGGTGAGCCGGTTCCCCAATCGATCGCCGCATGAGGTCGAAAAAATCGCCGCTTTTCGGGTGGCTCGCGGATCGTGGTCTATGTTTCGGCTCAGGGACCCTTTCCGGCGCCGACATTGGCTGCTTAGGGGGAGGGCTCGCCTTTCGAGACGTTCTCTCTTCGTTGAGGCAGTCATGAGCCAGAGTGCCGCGGTTGGTGCCGCTCCGCGAGTTCAGGTGGATACCCGCAGCATCCTTTTTCTTCGCGCGCGTCAGTTGTTCGCGTTCACGCTCGTGTTAGGCCTCATGGCCTGCGCGGCTTTGGCTTGGTACCGCTGGTATAAGACGCCACTGCGTGTTTCCAACGAGACGACTCGCCTCCCCTGGTCCGTTCCCAGCGATACCGCGTGGACCACCGAGAATGCCTACCCGGAACTGAAGTTCTTCGAGCCGACCTGTGTCGCCTTCGCCAACGACGGAAGTCGCCGAGTCTTCGTGCTCGAGCGACACGGCGTCGTCAAGATGTTCGTGGACGATGCCCAAACGTCGGAGAGCATCAGCGTATTGGATATCTCGGATACGGTCCTGCGAACTCCGTACGAAGACGACGGCGCCGTCGGTCTCGTGTTGCACCCCGAGTTTGGCCAAGCCGACTCGCCCAGCCGCGGCTACTTCTATTTGCTCTACACCGCCAAGTCAGGCGATGAGCGATACAACCGGCTCTCGCGATTCGAGCTCGAAGGCGAGACGGTCGTGGACGAGTTGGTCCTGATCGATCAGCTCAACGAGAATCTTTGGCACAACGGAGGTGGCCTCGCCTTCGGCCCCGATGGATTCCTGTACGTCGGCATCGGCGACGAAGGAACCAACGGCGACGGTCTCCAGAACGGCCAACGCATCGACCGCGATTTGTATTGCGGCATCCTGCGTCTCGACGTCGATCAACGTGGTGGCGACGTCAGCCATCCGATCGTGAAGCAACCCGCGACGGGACGAACGCAGGGCTATTTCATTCCCAACGACAATCCATTCGTGGGACGCGCCGGAGCGCTCGAGGAGTTCTGGGCTCATGGGCTCAGGAACCCGTATCGCATCGCGTTCGACTCGGCCAACGGGCGACTATGGGCGGCGGATGTGGGACATCTTCGTCGCGAGGAAGTGAACCTGATCGTGCGTGGCGGCAACTACGGCTGGAGCTATCGCGAAGGGTCATTGGCTTTCGACGAGAGCTATCTTCAGGGACGGCGCCCCGCCGACCTGCCAGGCCCCGAAGTCGATCCGGTCTGGGAATACCCGCACCTCAATGGCAACACCTGCGTGATCGGTGGCTTTGTTTATCGAGACGGAGTACACGCGAGTCTCGAGGGGAAATTCATCTACGCCGACAACGGCTCGGGACGCGTCTGGGCGCTCAGCTACGACGAAGCCACGGGTGCGTCGAACGAAGAGCTGGTTGCCTTGCCCGTGTCGTCGAAGACCGGCATCGCATCGGTGCAGTCCGATGCCAACGGAGAACCGATGCTGGTGATCCTGGGCGAGTCCGGCACGACCGACGGCACGTTGGTGCGGTTGGTGCCCGCCCCCGAGGAAACCGCCGCCGTCTTCCCCAGCCTGCTCTCGGAAACGGGCATCTTCGCCGACCTGTCCTCACTTGAAACGCATCCTGGGTTCGTGAAATACCAAGGGCATGCTCCTCAAGCGATGGGAGCCGCTCGCGAACAAACTTGGTTGAGCGTTCCCGGCAATGGCCACGATCCCGACCCGACCGTCGATCGCATCGAATGGCGCGCCGAGGGTCCCTGGAAGTTCCCCACCGGCTCCACGTTCGTGCAGCATTTCGAACTGCCCATTCAGCGCGACGGAGCGACTCGTTGGATGCCGATCGAGACGCGAGTGCTCGTCCGCTATCAAGGACAAGGCGTCTACGGTCTGTCCTATCGCTGGAATGAACAAGGAACCGAAGCGACGCTCGTGAGCCGATCGGAATTGGCGTCGTTTGAAGTACAAGACGAACGCGACCCGCATGCTTCGCGGACTCAGAACTGGCAGTTCTTCGAACGACAAGCCTGCCTCGCCTGCCACAATCCCAATGCTGGTTTCGTGCTCGGTGTCAACACCGGACAGTTGCTGCACGCGGGATGGAACGACCATGACTCGATCGATCCGATGCGAGAAATGGAGCGACGCGGTTACTTCCGGGATGCCTTGCCTTGGGAGCAATTGGCCGGTCACGCGACGATGGTCGACCCCCGCGATACCGAGCAACCGTTGGATTCGCGAGCACGCTCGTACTTGGCGACCAATTGTGCCGCTTGCCACCGCGAAGGTGGAGCTCGCGCCAACTTCTACGCGGAACTGCGCGAAACGGAAGAACTCGACAAGCTAACGGTCCGAGCCCTGCAGGCGGATTTCGGCATTCGCGATGGCCTACTGGTCGCGCCCGGCGCCCCGCATCGTTCGGTGCTGTACTACCGCATGTCGAAGCTCGGCCAAGGACGCATGCCGTTCGTGGGGGCCCACGATCTTGATCATGAGTCGCTTCGACTCGTGCATGATTGGATCGCCGATCTCGGTACCGGAGACGGCGGCGACGATTGCCGAGCGATTGGCGTGGCGCTCAACGCGGAACCCTCGCAAGAGACACGCGCGGCGACGATCGCGACGCTGCTCGCTGAAACCGATCAAGCGTTCGCTCTCTGGCAAGCGGTGCTCGAGGCGGAGATCACCGAGCCTGTTCGCACCGAGGTGATCGAACAAGCCCTCGCGACCGGGACTCCAGCCGTGCGAGATCTGTTTGAGTGGTTTGTCGACGCCGAGGAACGAACGCAACGCCTCGGCACTCAGTTCGATCCTTGGTCGGTATTGCAACACTCGGGCGACGCGACTCGGGGTGAGCAGGTGTTCTTCGATTCGCAGCTGAGTACCTGCGCCAATTGCCATGCGATGAAGCCTGGGGAACCCTCGCTTGGCCCCTCGCTAATCGGCGTGGGAGCCCGCATGAAACGAGACGAACTCCTGGAGCACATCATGCAGCCATCATTGAAGATCGCCCCTGAATTTCGAGCCGTCACGATTAGCCTGATCGACGGTAGCGTCGTGCAAGGGATTCCAGTCGAGGAATTCGACTCAACACTCAAGCTGCGGGACGTGCGCGGCGAGACGATCGAGGTGTTCCGCGAGGATATCGAATCGATCGTTGAATCCAACACGTCGCTCATGCCCGAGGACTTGCTGCAAGGGCTGACGCCTCAGCAAGCCGCCGACTTGTTGGAGTTCCTGAGTCGGCAGCGCGATCCCGAGGTCGGAGCCTTGGACGGCACGTTCTGAGCTCCGCGAATCGACTAACCGAGCGCGGCTCTTGGTCCCGGCCAAGCCGCGTTCTTTTGTGGCGGCGAGCCTTCCGCGGCCGGAGTCCGCGCGGTTGGAGCCTGCGCGGTCGGCTGAGTCGACGAATGACTGGCTTGGGGAACTTCTTGAGTCGTTCGCTGAACGGCCATTGTTAGCCCCGCCAAGACGGTCCAAATTTGAAACGCTCCATCCTCGACAAGGACATCGTGCCAGGCCGAGTTGAAGCCCATGCTGGCCAGCATGGCTAACTGGATCCAAGCGACGCACCGCATTTCCCATGGAATCGAGACGTTGCTGGCGACTCGCAAGGCGGTGGCGACGGAGCCGAACGCGAACAGCGCGAACAGACTCGTGCCAAAAACTCCGGTCTCCACCATCAGCGAAAGCACGCTGTTGTGCTGGACATAGGGCGCCGCCTTTTGGATGGGCAGGTCGGTTTCGGCGCTCTGGATGTAGAACTGGTTGTGTTCGGCGTGTTGTCCATATCCGACGCCCGTCCACGGGTTGTTGCGGATCATTTCCCACGCCACGCGAGCCAGCAGGGGACGCAACGCGGCTGATTCCTCCATCTGCTCGACCGTCACTTCCTTGTCTCGTTTGAATGACGAAGAGAATTCCTTCACCTTGATCAGGACCGGCAATCCCACGACCAGACCGATGCAGAGGGTCGCGACGCGGGCGCGCGGAGGAAGATGCCAAAGGATGAACCCACCCAGCCCGAGCACCGCTCCCGCCCAGCAGCTGCGCGTGTAGGTAAGGAACACACCGATCATCGCCACGCCGATGTAACCGGCGATGGCGATCTTGCCTCGCCGTTGGACCACCGGCCAGAACGATGCGGCCGCCGCGATGCCCATCGTCATCGCGACTCCGTTGGCGACGGGATTCAGAAATGGGCCGCGCGCTCGACCTAGGTAGGTGGGGAACTCGGACGACATGATGTATCGCGGAAAGACCAGTGCGGACGGGCCCTTGGTTTCCAGAATCGCGGTGACCGCCAGATACAATCCAAACGCCACGATGATCCAGCGAAACTTCTTGAGCTCGGCGATGGAGATCCTCGAGTTGCTCAGCGCGAAGTAAACGCTCGCCGGTAGCAGCAGAAAGAACAGGAAGAACGCCAACGGCTTCTTTTCGTTGTACTGCCAATGAGTCTGGGAGAGCTGGACGGCAATGAACAACAGAAAGCCATAGAGTCCGATCTCCGCGACACCCCAGCGCGAGAGAGCGTGACGACCACGGGCATAGTCCCACAACCAGCGAGCGAAAATCCAACCGGTCCAAAGGCGGGGAAAAGTCAGGGGGAGCGGACCCGCGGCGACGGAGTAGAACGCGTGGCCGAAGATCGTGCCACAAGTGAGCAAGATGGCGGCATCGGTCGTGAGCGTCCCCTTCTTGGCCAGCAAGAAGACGACCAGCACGCCGGTTATCGCCAATTCAATCAGCAGAACCACCACGTTTTCGCAACTCCGTTCGCGCGGGACTTCACGACCGTCTCGTTATCGACCGTCGCTCGCGCGGAACGAACCAGGAGCGACGGAGGGAGTGTTGTTCGGGTCGAGCAGGTTGCCCCAAGCCTCGCGTCAGCCCCCTCGCGCCCCGCCGACACCGCGACCTTGACGATGGCAACGACGACAACGATTGGCGAATCCATCGTGTCGGCACTCGCTCACGCCGCGCCTCTCCTGGGTCGTTGTCATTCCGTGATTAGGTACTCGAAACCTGCTTGTGCGGAGCAAAAGCCGACTCTGTCGCACGCCGGCAATCGGGCAATCCGCGGCCTCCAGAACAGAGCCGCAAGAGTGTCGGCTTTCGCTCCGCGAAAGCACGTCTGCCTCAACCCGGTCGAGACGCCCCCTACTCCGTCACTCAGGAGTAACGCCAACTAGTTGCGTGAACGACCGGTCGAGTATCTACAATGAAGCAACGCTCGAAGGGCGGTTCGGCATGCGCCGACCGTGTTAAGTCGCACCGCTCGCCAGTCCCTTCTCTGTTCTATCTGTTAGGACCTTGGGCTCATGCTGTCGCGTTCATTGACGATTTGGGGAGCGTTCTGCGTTTGTACGCTCGGCGTGAGCGGTCCACTGCCTGGGCAAGAGGAACCGACCCAGAATCGCGACGAACCATCGCTCCCCTGCCCCGCCACGGATGATGCATCGCTGCGGACTTTCTTCGTCGATCAGGTTTGGGCCAACGTTGGAGCCGCGCGTTGCTTGAACTGCCACAAGGCTGGCGGCGATGCGGGCGACAGTCGCTTTGTGTTGCTCGACCCGGAGCGAGCCGTCGAGGAGGAGCGGGATCGGTTTCTCGCCGTGAACCAAGATCAGTTCCTCGCACGGACAATCGACCGCGACGGTGGAGAATCGCGGTTGCTGCTCAAGGCGCTCGGAGAATTGGAGCATGGCGGAGAGCAGGTGTTGGAACGTGACTCGGTTGAGTATCGCATCTTGCTCGAGTGGCAGCGGCGGCTCGAGTCGCCTGGGAACATGGACTCGCCTGGTATCGAAGCGTCCGAGCCAGATGATCGCGAGAGTGACTCGACCGCGTACTTCGCCGGCGTGACTCGTTTGGACGATCGGCAATTACTCAGGCGAGCGACGCTTTCGTTAGCCGGTCGCCTCCCCACGCCCGCCGAGTTGGCGGCGGTGTCGACGGGAGAGGCCGCGGCGCTGGATGCCGTGCTCGATGGCGTCATGACCGAGGAGTCGTTTTACGTCCGACTTCGCGAAGGTTTCAACGACATCTTTCTGTTTCTCGGTGTCGACGGTAACCCCGACCAAACGGTCATCTCGTATGAGCATTTCGAACAGACACGGCACTGGTATCAGCATCATGACCTGAGTCATATCGCCGACGAGGATGAACGCCGCCGAGCCGGTTATCAACTCGCGAACGATTATCGGCGAGCGATTCTTGAGGAACCGCTTTGGCTGATCGATCACATCGTGCGCGACAACCGACCGTTCACGGAAATCGTGACGGCCGACTACATCATGGTGTCGCCGTATACCGCGCGCGGCTACGGCATCTTTGACGAACTGCGTGAGCGGTTCGCCGATCCCGAGGATCCGTTCGAGTTTATCCCTGTCCAGCTCAAGGCCCTGCGAGGCCGCAACGAAAGTGAGAACCAAGAGTCGGACACCGGCTTCTATCCCCATGCTGGCGTGCTCAGCACGTTTCAGTATCTCAGCCGATATGGCACGACGGAAACGAACCGCAATCGGCTGCGAGCCCGCATGTACTACCAACATTTTCTCGACGTCGATGTCCTAGAACTCGCGGCTCGAGTCTCCGATGCCGCGGCCGTGACCGCGCGGTTCGAGAATCCAACGATGCAGGCCGCGGAGTGCGTGGTCTGTCACCGAACGTTGGATCCCGTGGCTGGTTTGTTTCAGGACTACTGGCGACACGATCCGAATTTCGCGATCTACGGACGACGCAAGGAGGGTTGGTTCACCGATATGTTCGCGGCCGGTTTTGAAGGAGAGGATCTGCCGGCGGACGACCGTTGGCGGGCCTTGGCCTGGCTGGGAGAGCGAACCTCGCGCGACCCAAGGTTCGCTCGCGCGATGGTGGGACATGCCTACTACTTGCTCACGGGGCGACGTCCCATGTTGCCCCCCACGGATTTGACCGACCCGCTCCACGAATCAAGACGTCGCGCCTACCTCGCGCAACAACGACAAATCGACCTCGTCACACGGCGGTTCATCGATTCGAACTTCAATTTCAAGGAAGCCTTGAAGGGCTGGATCGATTCCGACTTCTATCGAGCCGACGGATTGGCCGCGGCGCTCGAGTCGGCGGAGCGCGAGGCGGAGTTGATCGATCTAGGAATCGTGCGCCTGCTCTCACCCGAACAACTTGAACGAAAGATCGAAGCGGTCTTCGGGCAGCGGTGGGGCCGGCTGACGGAACAGACGGCGATGCTCTACGGCGCGATCGATTCCAAGGAGGTCACGCAGCGGGCGACCGATCCGAGCGGAGCCATGGGAGCGATCCAACGGACGCTCGCCAACGACGTCGCGTGTCGGCATGTCGCGCTCGACTTCAGTCGACCCGCGGAAGAGCGGCTGTTGTTCGCGGAAGTCGAGCCCGATGTTCTCCCAGGTGATTCGGCCGAAGCCGACCAACGCATTCGTCGGACGATCTCGCATTTGCATGAACGAATTCTCGGGCGAACCGACTCGCCGGATTCGGAGGAGGTCGCGCGCACCTACCGGCTGTTGAGCATCATTCTCGAGGACTCTCGCACGCGCTCCCAGGGCGAGGGCCGAGAGATCTATCACTGCCGGCAAGGATTGCTCCGAGAAGTGCCCGATCCTCATTACACGGTCCGAGCTTGGCGATCGGTCGTGACTTACTTACTCCGTCAGCCCGAGTTTCTGTACGAGTAGAACGCCGCTCCGTTGTTCAAGTGTCCTTCGTGTGGGACAAGCAAGCCGTCATCAGCGATCATCATGAAACGATTCCGGGACCTCGACCATGCGCCGCGATTTCCTCAAGTGTTGTACCGCTGTTGGCCTGGGCTTGGCCGCTCCCACGTTTTGTTCGTCGGAGCGAGCGCGGGCGTCGATCGAGGAACGCGACGAACCGCCAGAGTATGGCGGGCCTTACTATGTCGTCTTCAACGCATCCGGAGGGTGGGACACGACCTACCTGATGGATCCGAAGGGAATCGACGGGATCAATCGGCTTTACACCAGCGACGAGATCCAGATCGCGGGCGAGCACCGCTTTGCTCCCAATCAAGAGCACGCCCAGGGTGGGATGAGCAACGAGGCTTTCTTCGCGGCCTACGGCGATGAACTGCTCGTCCTCAACGGACTCGATTACTCGGTCAACAATCATTCGCCCGGCGCGCGGTACATGGCGACCGGCAAACTCGATAGTCTGGCGTACCCGACTTTCGCCGCACTCGTCGCGGCTTGCCAAGGAGCGAGTTGTCCGCTCGCTTTCCTGACTTTTGGCAACTACTCGGCGACCGGAAATCTGGTGGCGATGTCGCGCGTGCCGTATCTGCCGAGTCTCCAGCGCATCGCGAACGCCGATTCGATCGAAGGCAACGCGCGGTCGCCCTACCACGAGGACTTCGCGTTGGAGCGAATCGAGGAAGCGCTGGCCGAGCGACGCTCGAGTCGCTCCGACCAGCCGCTGCTCCCTCGACAAGAACGAGCCGAGAACATGCTGTACGCGGCTCAGGTCAATTCCAAGGCTCTCAAGCGAATCACACCGTTCATCCCCAACGAGATACCGCGGCAGCGTTTGGCTCAGCAAGCCGAGATCGCCTTGGCTTCGTTCAAGGCGGGAGTTTGCGTGTCGGCCAACTTGTCGATCGGGCAATTCGATAGCCACGCGAACAACGACGCCGATCAAATGAAGCTGATTCCCGAACTGCTCGAGGGTATCGACTACGTGTTGCGACGAGCCGAGGAGCTGGGGATCCGCGAACAATTGATCATCGTCGCCCAAAGTGAAATGGGGCGGACTCCCAACTACAACTCCGGGCAAGGCAAGGATCATTGGTCGATCGGTTCGATCATGTTCCTCGGCCCGGGGATCGCGGGCAATCGAGTGGTCGGGGGAACCGACGACGGGCAGTTCGCTCGGCCGATGGATCCGACCACCTTGACGGCGGTGGACGAAGGAGGCATACGAGTGCGGCCCGAGCACATTCACCAATCGCTTCGCGAGTTGGCTGGCATCGGCGAGCACGAGGCGGCGAAACGGTTTCCCCTCGCGGTTCCCGAGCAGGAACGGCTCGTCGGCCTCTGGCAAGGTTCTTCGACCGGCACGTAGGCCAACGTTCGCCGGATTAAACGGCTCGCCGTCGGTACATGCCCCATTCGATCATCAAGATGGCGACGCCCGCCAAGAGGATCCACTTCCAGTACTCTTGTCGCCCGAACCGTTTGCCCGCTTCGGCGGTGACCGTTTCGTAACCGAGTTCAACATTCTCTGGAATCACGAGATTCGATTCTTGGCTATCGCACAGCGAGACCGCGAATCGTTGGACCTGTATGTCGTCCGACTTGGCCGAGTAGATGCCGAACTCCTCGACGTTGGTCACGAAGTACGAATTTTGTCGACCCTTATCGACGTCGAACTTGGTCCCGCTTGGTGTCTCGACGGTGAGTCGCGGATAGGGGACGACCGATCGTAGCTCCACGATCTCGCCGGGCCGGCTCAAGGGAACTTCGTTGAGTCGAGCCGCGTTGCCGAGCACCTGCACGAGGTTCTGAACGAACATCGGAAAACTGGCATGGCGAGGCCAGTCCGTGTTGGCTCGAACCGAACCGTCATCCTCTTGCGCGATCACGATGGGAAAGCCAATGACCGCGTCCTGGAAACCCAACCGATCGCCAACGGCGATCACTGGGCCATCCGCCGATCGAGCCAAGAGACGCGACGCTGGCGGTCCTTGGACCGCACGCCCTTCGGCGATCAGCAGTTGCGAAAGCTCGAGCCATTCGACCAACGGATCGATGCGATCGGTATCGACGATCAGCACCGGCTCTTGAGTCTCGCCCCAACTCCACGATTCGTCGGGAGGCAGAGCCGCGATGTAGCAAGTATTCGCGGCCGGGCTTTCCTCGGGCTGACAACGGTCGTAGACGATCAAGTCGAATCCAGCCGCGGCGGCGAGGCCACGGTATTCATCGGTGGTCAGAAACTCGGGAGCTTCGACTCGTACTTCCGCGAACTGCACCAACTCTTCCGTGTCGAGCGCGATTTCAAGCGGTTCGTTGCCTGGAGTCACCAACAGAATGCGTGATTGCCGGCGCGTGTCAAAGACCGCGTACGCATGATCGTCGGCCGAGAAGTCGTCTCGCGTCATGATCTCGAGATGGAGCTTCCCACCGACCACCGAATCCTCCAGGGATGTGGCGATGTCGAACGTCAGCGAACGAGTCGCACCGGAAGGAATCGAGAAGTCGTTGCGCGCGTCCAACAGGCGATCGTCCATTTCCAATCGCAAGTCGACCGCCGTCTCCTTGGGACCGCTGTTGAGCAGTTGCGCGAAGACTTGCAAGCTGCCGGGTTGCTCGGGGTTCTCGGCGGTCGTGAACGCCACGATGCCCACGTTCGAGGCCGGTCGTTCGCGACCGATCGGGACGTACTCCGGAATCAAGTTGCCCAAGGCGAAATCGGAGGGAGCCTGCCAGCCGCCATCGGTGAGCAACACGAGTTTGGCCGACAAGGCCTCGGCGAGTTTCAGGGCGTTTGGATTTCCCTCTTCGTAGGTTTGCGGCGGGTTCGCCAGTCCGCTGGCCGCTTGCAACGCGTCGGCGATTCGAGTCGGACGGTTGGTCAACTCGATCCCTTCGATCTTCTTGCGTAACAGGGCGCGGTGATCGGTATAGGACTGCACGACTTGGGCTCGATCCGAAAACGCGATCACCATCGCCACGCTACCGGCCGGCAGTTCGTCGACGATCTCGGTCGCACGCTGTTTGGCTTTCGCCAAGCGACTCTCGCCGTCGATTTCCGCTCCCATGCTGGCCGAATTGTCGATCAGCAAGATGACGCGCTGCAGCGTTCCCGCCTCGGTCGCCGTGCCAGGACGCAGCAGGGCCACCGCCAGCAACGCGAGGAACACCAACTGAAGCAGCAACAGCAAGTTGGTCCGCAGTCGTTGCCAAAAGGAATTGACGTGCAGATCCTCGAGCGTGCGCGTCCACAGGAATGTGCTCGGCACCTCGACCGGTTTACGTCGGAGCTTGAGGAAGTAGAGCGCGATGATCGCGGGAGGCACGGCGGCCAGCGCCACCCAGGCTCCCCACGGCAGTGAGTTGATGAAACTCATTTCACGAGCCCTCGACGTCGGAGGACTTGAGAGACCAGGTTATCGACCGGTTGATCGCTCAGGGCTCGCACGTAGGTGATGCCACGAGCCGCGCAGAACGTTTGAGCTTGCTCGAGAAACGCGGCGACCGTCTTGCGATAACGTTCCAGCAGCGAACGCGAGATCGAGACCTCCGCGAAATCGGCATCCTCCACATCGACCAGCTTGAGATCACCATGCAGCGGTGGCTCGATCTCCTCACGTGACAGAATATGGATCAGGTAGACGTCCAGGCGCCGTCCCGCGATCGCTCGCAAAGCCGCCTCGTAACCTTGCTTGTCCATCAGGTCGGTGAGGATCACGAGGATGCCCGTGCCGCGGTTCTTGAGCAGGAATCGCTTCATCGATTCACGCAAGTCGGGCGCAGAGTCCCACATCTCCATTTGGTCGACATGATCGATCAATCGCCGCATCTGACTTCGGCCTCGCCAGGTCGGAGCCAGTTCACGCATGCCCGATCCGAGTCGATCGACTCGCACGCGATCGACTCGCTGCAACCCAATGACTCCCAACGCAGCCGCGAGTTGCTTGGCGAAGTGCAGCTTGGTGGGAGAGCCAAAGTCCATGCTGCGGCTACAGTCGACCAAGGCGTGAAAGTGCAGATCCTCCTCGTCGAGGAACAGCTTGAGGAACAAGCGGTCGAGTCGCGCGTAGAGATTCCAGTCGAGGAACCGAAGGTCGTCGCCGTGGACATACTCGCGAAAGTCGGCGAACTCGATGCTATGACCCTTGCGCTTCGATCGCCGTTCGCCTTGCAGATGCCCCGTCAGCACCTTGCGCGTGGCGAGCTCCAGTTGTTCAAGCCGAGCCAAGAGCTCGTTGGATAACAACGGACTGGAAGTCGTGGAGGCCATTCAGTGGACTCGTTATCGAAAGCGGGTTTCAAGGAGCCGCGAGGTTCCCCAGCAACGGATGACGACAGCGGGACGAACGGCGGGGGCCGCTCGCGACTCGCGGCGTGCGATTCACCTACCTAGCCAATCACGGCGGCGGAAGGAATGTCGTCGCTCGTCTCCGGGACTTTTTCGAGAATCTCGAGGAGCACGTCGTCGGTCGTCATTCCCTCGGCTTGAGCCTCGAAGTTCAAGATCACGCGATGTCGCAACGCCGGGAGATAGACTCGTCGCACATCCTCGAACGCCACATGGACTCGGCCGTCGAGCAACGCTCGCACCTTGGCCGCCAGGGCCAAGGTTTGGGCGCCACGCGGGCTGCTCCCCCACGTCAGACTGCGCTCGGCGGCTTGGGCGGCGTGCGAGCCACCAGGATGAGTCGCCATGACCAGCCGTACCAAGTAGTCCTGCACATGCGGAGCCAACACGACCTTGCGGACGAGTTGCTGCCAGCGAAGAATCTCGCTCCCGTTCATCACTTTCTGAGGCTCGATGTGGATGCCTTGAGTCGTGCGGTCCACGATGGTCGAGAGTTCGTCGCGCGAGGAGTAGCCGACGATTAGCTTGAAGAGGAAGCGGTCGAGCTGAGCTTCCGGGAGCGGATAGGTCCCCTCTTGCTCGATCGGATTCTGCGTGGCGAGCACGAAGAACGGCCGGTCGAGTTCGTAGCGATGACCGGCGACGGTCACCGTCCCTTCCTGCATCGTCTCGAGCATGGCCGATTGCGTCTTCGGCGTGGCTCGATTGATTTCGTCGGCCAGGCAAAGCTGCGTGAAGATCGGACCGGGTTGGAACTCGAACTTCCGCCGGCCATCCGGATCCTCCACGATGATGTTGGTCCCCAGAATGTCGGCGGGCATCAAATCGGGCGTGAACTGAATTCGCTTGAAGTCGAGGTCGAGTGTTTGAGCGAGGGTTCGCACGAGCATGGTCTTGCCGAGACCCGGGGCGCCCTCGAGCAGCACGTGACCGCCCACGAGGATCGCGGTCAGGACACCGTGGACGACATCTTCGTGACCCACGATGACTCGGCCGATCTGTTCGCGAACTGCTTGATACCGCTCGCGAAACTGTCGTGCCTGGCTCTCCAATTCCGAGGTGTTCGTCATGCCGATTTTCCTGGTGGCGAAGTCATCAAGTCTGTTTTGTTCGAGCTGTTGTCGTCGGAGTCGATCGTTTGGTACGCGAGGCTAGAACGAGCCGCATCCGCTCACGTTTCCTCGTCCTTACGGTCTTGCTGAGCCCGTTTCTTGGCGGCGAACAACCGCTGCGTGTAGCTCGGTGGTTCGTTGGACATTTCAGGGCGTGTCGGCGCGGGACGTTTTGGCGCCGCCGCGGGAGTGTTCAACATCTGATCGAGTGATTGAGTCGAGGGAGCCTGCTTGCCTGTCGGCTCGGCGAATCGAGTTGCGTTGGCTTGGGTTCTTCGATCGACGTCGGACTTGCGTTCCTGCAATCGGCTGAGTCGAGATGCGGGGGCCTCGGGTTCGGGAGCGCGCCGACGCAAGCGATCGCGCACGACTCGAGCCGCCGCGAACAGGTCGATGTTGACCCGGCGAACCAGCACGTCGGCGAAGAATGCGATCCCGATGGCGAGCAGCATCCAGGGCCACAAGTCCCGCACGCTTTCGGCTCGTCGCAACCCTCGACGAAACGTATCGTGCTCCAGCAGATCGCCATAGGAATCGGGAGTCACATCATCGCCGATCAACGCTCCATCGACTCCATCTTGCGGTCGGAACGCGACGAGAGTCTCCAGCAACGGCCAGTTGGTTTGGAAGTCGGAGAATTCGCCGGACACCGGAACCGCGATGCCGCCCGACAGCCGATCGTATCCTTCACCCGGCATGATCGAGAACAGATAACTGCCGGCCTCGTCGGCCGCGAAGCTCCCTTCGTATCGCCCGGGCGCGGTCTGCCGCATCTCGATCGGCGCTCCCTGCTGATCGGGACCGACGGTCCGCGCGACCATGGGAAGCCCGTTGAGGAAATCGTCGTTCTCATCGAGCGCGTTCACGATGACTTGGACCCGACCGTCCGACAGTCGACTCGCCACGGTGAAGTTGGCCGACTCGTCCACGGGCCTCATGGCGTGACGAATGATCTGGGCCATCAGTCGGTCGGTGTGGCCTTGATCGAGCCAAGTGTCGCTCCACCGACCGCCGGCGTCGGTCGTCAGCACGGTGGCTCGGCCGAGACCGAATTGCCAGCTCGCGAGGAGCGTCGTGTTTTCTCCACCGTCATCGGGCAGGGAAGCGTAGAGCAACTGCTCCACCAGCGGATTCTTCTTGATCGTGGTCGCGACGTAGCCTCGAATCGGCGGCAGTTGGTTGACCGGTAGACCTTGCAGCGTGGGATGAGCCGGAGCGATGGGACGAGCCAGGACTCCCATGCCGCTGGGACGCTCGATGATCAGCGGCTTGGCCACGCGTCGCGCTTCACGCTGAAAGATTCGCGGCAAGGCTTGGGGGTCCGAGACGTTGTAGAACTTGCCACCGGTTTGGTCCGCGATGTCCTGCATGGGAGGCAAGGTGGCCGGGCCATGCGTGCCGACCGCCACCGTCGAGATCTCGATCCCATCCGCGATGTACTGGTCGAGCAATCCTTGGGGCGGCGGAGCTGGATCGCCGTCGCTGATGATGATCAAGTGCTTGACCGCCGCGCCGACATTGCTGAGCCCTTGGTGGGCGAGTTGCATGGAGGCCGCGAAATCGGGCATGTCCCCGGGGGTCATACGGTTGAGAGCGGCGAGCATCGGGCGGCGAGCCGGACCGACTCGAATCATGCCACCTTGCGATTGACCCCAGAGCCAGTTCACGCCTCCGCCAAAATCCTCCCACACGACGACTCCGCAGTAGTCCATGGGACCGAGCACCTCGATCGCCTCGGAGCCAATGGCTTTCTGCCAGTAGTTGCCTTGGGACATTTCCGAGGCGTGCATCACGATCGCCAACGCACCGACCGCTTCGATCCGATCATTGAGGATCTGAAAGTCGACCGGCATCGCTTCCTCGAGCCGTGTGTTGGCCCAGCCGCCCGCACCGAACGATTGGTCCCCTCCGAGCATGACCAGACC
>JAGQPS010000055.1:0-6207 GCA_020426595.1 Planctomycetales bacterium | reverse complement strand
CAGCCGAACTCGCTGGTGTTGTTCACCAGCATCTCGATTTGGGCGTCGGTGAACTCGGCGACCGGACTCGCGTCGATATCGTCGACGTCGGTGGTTCGCGCGACGTTGGCGAGCAGGACGCAGTCGTAATCCAGCAACTGACTGGCGTCGCCATACAACGCGTTCGTGGTCATCACGTCGATTTCGATCTCGGTCGATTTGAGCCGAGCGATCAGCGGCTGATATTCGGCCAGGTTATTCGCGTCGGTGATCCACAGCACTCGGCCTCGACCGCGGACATGGGCATAGGCGGTCGCGCGATTGTTTTGTAGACGAAAGTCCCGTTCTGGATCTTCCGGCACAAATTCGGCTTCGTACGTTAGCAGTGCCGAGCGTTCGATGCGGTGCTGGAAGCTGAACACGTTCGTGCCGGCTTGGAGTTCGACTTCTTGATCCGAGATCAGTCGCGAATCGCCTCCCTCGCGTTCGATCAGTCGGAGTCGCCCGCGCGTGGAGGATTGCGGGTCGCCCGGCTGTCCCTCGGCGAGCAATCGATTCTCGATGACCACCTTGGCCTCGAACGACTGTCCTTGTCGCAAGTCGACGGGGACGACGACTTTCTCGATGCTGACTTCGCTGCGCTGCTGCAGTTGCACGGGGATGACATCGATGCCGATCCCATCCTCGGCCAGGGCACGAGCGGTCTGCGCGGCGTCACCGAGATTCTCGTTGCCGTCGGTGACAATCACGATGCGGCGAGACGAGTCCTCGGGGAAGGTCGCCTTGGCCAACTGCAAGGCCGCTTCGAGGCTGGTGATGTCCTCGCGCAAATCGGCCACGGTTTCGGCTCGCGACACGAGCGGCAGCGACATGTCGATCGGCGGGATTTCGATTTGAGCCCGCCCGCCGAACACAATGACTCCGGCTCGATCCTCGGCGACTTCACGGCGATGCCGGTCCACTTCGCGAACGACGTATTCGAGCATGTACTGTCGTCGATCGCGGGGGATGCTTTCGGACTGATCGAGCAGATAGAGGACGGTGACCTTGTCGGACTGGCGAACGATCTGAACCTCGGCCAACACGAGGACAATGGCCGAAAGCAGAAGAGCCCTCAGACCGACCGCGCAGGCCCGCCGCCACGGCCCGAGTCCGAGCAGCGACCGATAGCTCCAAATCGCGAAGAGACCGACGAACGGAAGCGCCCACAGCCACAGGGGTTCATCGAATGAAACATCCAATCCCCACATGTCGTCTCTCGCTCCGGTTCGGAAATGTCTGGCTCGCCGAATTTGAGTGGAGGGTTTGCTCGACCGGACTCCACACACTCCGCGCCGACGAACCAACGAAAACGCTTCGTCGCTAGCCTGGAAGAACCGACGTCGGGATTCCATCGCCGATGCACGACCTTGGCGGTCTTCCAGACTCAATACACTTGAAGGAGATGTATCCCACGCTTCGGTGGCCGGATTGTACCCGAACTCAAGCCGCCAAGGGATAATTGACGAGCGTTTCCGCACGACGGAGGCAAGAGCCGAAGCTCGCTACTTTCCCAGCTGTTGGACACAGACGGCATGACGAGTTCCACCGCCGCTGGAATTCGGTTGGCACAAACGGACTTCCGGCGATAGGGAGACCAGCCGCTTGGGTTGGTGGTCGCTGGCGAATCCTTGCCCACGTGCGGGAAAGACCTCTCTGGCACTTGCTGCCATGACTTGGTGGCTAGTTCAGCCGCCTAATCCGTCGAGACTCAGGAGACTTTCAATCCAGGCGAGTCGATGCCATTGAAGCCGGGCGGGGTTTCGCCTACACTCCGAGGTTTCCAACTCCGGTTTGGGGCTCCCTAGGGGACTTGTCCTCGGGAAGCAACCCGCGGGGTGGCTGTGCAAGACTCAACCAACTTGGGCACAAGAGTCCGACTCCGGTGATTACACCCTTTGGGGAGTGATGGCCGGTCGGAAGCGGACGAGGGTTCCGATGACGATCGACAAGAGTTTGAAGGTCAAGGCGGGCAGCGTGCGGGTGCGCAACGTGCTGACTCGCGTCGAGCGAATTGCGAAGCTGACCGAAAATGGTCGGTTTACCGAAGAATCGACGGTTTTGGGCATGCCGAAAGTGCGCGTCCAAAAACTCTCGCTGAAGAAGAAGAAGAAGGAAAAGAAGGAAGACGACGACACCAAGGGCAAGAAGAAGAAGTAGTCGGGAGAAGCCAACGGCTTTTCTCCGACGAACCTCGCCGCCGCCGCTGGGGCGCCGCTTCGCCGCTCGACTCGTTGGCCCACGTTGGGGCCAACCGTGGTTGGGTGAGCCAAGTTAGGCGCCCTGCCCTGGGGTGCTCCCCGGAACGCGGTCGCCTGGGTGCCGGCTTCCTTGCTGGACCGAATGCTCAAAAAAGACGCGTTGGCGGCTACTGGTCGCTAACGCGTTTTGCATGCGCTGATGGTTTCGATGAGCTTGGTTTCGATGAGCTGACGTTCCTGATTCGCTCCGTCGAAACCATGGCGATCGCTTCGATCCCGTGGCGATATCTTGGTTCCGTAGCAAGGGTTGCCCAGATGCCAGCTCCCTTCGCTCGCTTGCCCACGGGCGGACCCTACGCGGGGCTCGGACACTCACGGAGCACGCGCCGCGTTCCTTCCCCGACTGGCCTGATCAGGGCCGATCGAATCACGCAGCTAAGCCCTGTTTCCTCTTCCACTTAAGGGCTGCCTTCAGTTACGATGGGCAACGCCTAGAAACGCCTCCCAACGTAGGTCGTTTCTCGTGGAAATCTCGACTCCGCAACCCAGGTTCGTGGTCGGGCCGTTCCCGGCTTTCGTTCCCGTGGAACGACTAGCCCGCGGGCGAATCGGTGGCGTACCGCCGTTCGATGTGACGCTCCTGATTCGGGGAGCCTGTCGTGTTCGATGGCGGTCCTCCCGTGAACCGGACGGCGATCCTCCCTTGAGCCGGACATGGGGCTGCCGCTGCGAGATTTCCGCGACTCGATCGACCCCGAAATGGGTCTGACCCCGGAAGGGCGGACCGTGTCGGACGGTCACGGGATTCGCGCGACTAGGTTGGAGCGAGATGGCTCGACCGACAGCGGTCGGCCCTGTTGGGTTCGTGGAAGTTCGTTGGAGGCCGCTCTGGCTCCAGGATCTCTCCATGGGCCGACGGTGAGTTCAACGATCCTAGCGGGATGGCAAGCGTCTATGTCGAGCACTGAACCTGCAACCTCTGAAACCGCCACGCCGATGACCGAAGAATCTTCTCCCCGTCGCAAGAAGCGAGGCGTTCCCGAGGGGCTATGGCTCCGCTGTGCCGGTTGCCAAGCGGCGGTCTTTCGTCGCGAAGCCGAAAAGCGGCTCAACGTTTGTCCCGAATGTGGCTACCACTTCTATGTCTCCGGGCCCCAGCGAATCGCCCAGGTGCTCGACGAAGGGACGTTCGAGGAGTGGGATGCCGATCTGCGGCCGACCGATCCCCTGGGCTTCCAGGATAAGCGGGCCTACGCCGATCGAATCGTCGCCGAACAGAAACGGACGGGACTCAGCGATGCCGCGCTCACCGGTAAGGGTCGCGTGCGGGCTCGACCCGTGGCGATCGGAGTCACCGATTCCGCGTTCATCATGGGGAGCATGGGGTCGGTCGTCGGCGAGCGACTCACTCGCCTCGTCGAGCGAGCGACCGAGCAGCGGTTGCCACTCATCATCATTTCGGCTTCCGGCGGCGGAGCTCGAATGCATGAAGGCATCTTTTCACTGATGCAGATGGCCAAGGTTTCGGCCGCGCTGGCTCGCTATGACCAAGCGGGTGGGCTCTTCATCAGCGTGCTGACCAACCCGACCATGGGTGGCGTCGCCGCGAGCTTCGCCTCGCTGGGAGACGTCGTGTTCGCCGAGCCCAAGGCGCTGATCGGCTTCGCCGGTCCCCGCACCATCAAGGCGACCATTCGGATCGAGCTGCCCGAGGGATTCCAAACAAGTGAATTCCTGCTGGAACATGGCTACATCGATCGAATTGTGCCCCGCGACAAGCTCAAGTCGGAAATTGCCCGCACCATTGACTATTGTGGCATGTAGCGGGGAGTGATCGACGACGGGCGATAGGGTGTCTCGCCAATCGATCGTCGTCTCGTCCCGCGTTGTTCCGCAGCGGCCCTTGTTCGCGAGGCATGGTCCGCGACCGCGGAACTTTAGCCCGCCAGTGACCGACCACCACGGTGTTGGTTTGAGTCGTGTTGACTCGGAGCATGGTGACTTGGGTCACGGCGATTTGGATCACGGCTCGGTCGGGACAATCTCGCGGTGAGGCTGGCTCAACGATTCTTTCTCGATGGTCTCGTGCGGAGCGGTGGAGTCGATGGGGATTCTTGACAAGTTCAAGGAGATGTTCCGTTCGAACAAGCTCGATGTTTCGGCGCGCTTCGAGCTCGACCGACATGCGACCTCCGGAACGATGTCCAATTTCCATTTGGCCCGCGAGATCGGCACCGGCAAGGTGTTTGGGCTGAAGTTCCTCGATGTCGAAAAGCTGCAGGCGTTCGAGGCTCGCTTCAAGGGGCTCAAGAAACCAAGTGAAGGCGAGATCAGTTTGCAGTTCTCGCATCCGCGCATCGTGCGGACCTACGAGTTCGGCGAAACGGTCAGTGGCAAGCCGTACATCTTGATGGAGTTTGTCGAGGGGCAAGGACTCAACGTCCTGATCCAGGACAAGTCACCGTTGCTCGAGGGCCATCGAGTCGCCTTGATGCGCGACATGGCGGAAGCGATCGCGGCGGTCCATGCCGCGGGCTATATCCATCGAGACATTTGTCCACGCAACTTCATTATCAACCCGCAAGGGACTCATGCCACGCTGATCGATTTCGGTTTGACCGTTCCGGACAAGGCCGAGTTCCGTCAGCCAGGCAATCGCACCGGTACGCCACTCTACATGGCTCCGGAAATCGTCCGCCGTCGACCCACGGACAAACGAGTCGATCTGTTCGCGCTCGGAGTCACTTACTACCGACTACTCTCGGGCGAGCATCCTTGGTCGGCCGGTGGTGACACCAGTGGCATGGCGGCTCTGCAACATGACACGCATCCCCCCACCGAGTTGTTGAAGGTTCGACCCGACGTCGACCCCCGCATCGCCAAGGTGGTCATGCAGTGCCTCGAGAGTGACCGAGAAAAGCGGCCCGAATCAGCCGATGTCGTCGTTCGGTCGCTCAAGGGAATTGAGAAGGCCTACGTCTAGGCTTGCTTGTCGAGCGACGTCTTGGAATCGTGGGCTGCTCGGACCCTTGTGGAAACGAGCCTCTTGAGCCCGCATGCGGTAGCTGCTGGCCAACCCGTTGTTCGTTCCTTCGACAGGCGCCGGAATGCGAATGGCGGGATGGCGGTGAGTCACCGCGCATCCCGCCACGTTTTTTCTCAAGCGAGCCTAACGATTGTCGGCGCGGTTAAGCTTCCAATGACATCAACACGGCTTGCCCGACAATATTGCTGATCACGCTAATGCCCATCAGGATCAATGGAATCTTTCGTTCCGACATGTCCATTCCGGCATAAACGAGGGCGGCGATGCCGCAAATCAACGATGCAATGCCCCAGCCATATTCCTCATTCATGAAGGCAATAACGACGGTCCAAATCCAGCCTACGAGACCGCAAATAACACCGGCGATCAAAAGAATGCCAAGTAAAAAAAGCATGGAGCCACACCTTCATCGTTGAGGATGCAAACACAGTGGAATGTGAGGGGTTTTCCCCTCTCGTCGGGCCCCATTATTCCAAGGTGGTTTGTTCCGCTCAATCAGGTGTTTTGGCAAAAAGCGGCTTGAGGAGGCAAAGGGGCGAAATGCCCGCCGCCGGCCGTGGCGGCAGGCATTCCACACTCCATCGAGGTCGCGCGGCGGCAAGGTGCCCAACTGCCGCGAACCTTCCCCCGGCAAGTCCAGCTCCCGTGTCGCATTCCTTGGGAAATGGGCTTAAACGGTCGACGCCGACTCGGTTTCCTTGCGAGGACTTGCCTGCTCCCGAATCTCAAAGGTGAAGTCGCCATCGATGTATCCGATCTCGACTCGTGACTGCTCCTCATCCGACCGTTTGAGCAATTCCGTGGCCAACGGGTTCTCGATCCGTTGTTGGATCGCTCGCTTCAGCGGCCGAGCTCCATAGCGCGGATCGAAACCGATGGCCGCGAGCCCATTGAGCGCCGCTTCCGAGATTTCGAGTTCGAGGCCCAGCTTTTGGATCCGTC
>JAGQPS010000559.1 GCA_020426595.1 Planctomycetales bacterium | reverse complement strand
GGGGATGCGGTACGGCGCGACCGACGACTACGGCTACTATTCGATCGAGAACAAGGTCCATTACCACGACTTGCATGCCACGCTCCTGCATCTGCTGGGCATGGATCATGAGCGACTCACGTTCCGACATGCGGGACGCGACTTTCGCCTGACCGATATTCACGGCCGAGTCGTGCACGACATCTTGGCTTAGCCGCTTCACCTTGCTGGAGCCGCTTCGGGGCAGAGTCGCGAATCGAGACGTGGCCAGTCGCATGTTGGTGCCGACCGCCACGGCTGCCTCGATAACACCCCTCCATTCAAACTCGCGGCTTTCCTTGGCCGCCGGGGCGTCGATTGCTGACTCTCGGCAATTCTTGGGTTAAGATGCCCCCTTCCCGCACCGCGGATCTTCCCCCTTCCAGCACTCGCAACTTGGAGTCATCCACGTGGGCGATCCTGTTTATGTCCCGCCAAGCAAAGACGACGATGCGTCGAATTCCGGTCCTTGGTTCACGTTGCTCAACAAGTACCATTGGTTCGTCTTGATCGTCGCCGCCCTCGGCTGGCTGTTCGACACGATGGATCAACAGCTGTTCAACTTCGCCCGCGTCCCCGCGATGAAGGAGCTGTTGGCAAACGAGGACGGCTCACCGGCGAAGCAGGAGGTGGTCGACTTTTATGGTGGCTTGGCGACCGCGATCTTCCTCGTGGGTTGGGCCTCGGGAGGTTTGGTCTTCGGAGTACTGGGGGATCGGATTGGCCGCGCCAAGACGATGCTGATGACCATTCTGGTCTATTCGCTCTGTACTGGCCTGAGCTCCTTCTCGGTTGGGTTTTGGGACTTTGCCTTCTATCGGTTGATTACTGGCCTAGGAGTCGGTGGTGAGTTCGCGGTCGGAGTGGCCTTGGTCGCGGAAGTGATGCCGAACCGCGCGCGGCAACACGCGCTGTCGTTCCTGCAGGCACTCTCGGCCGTCGGTAATGTGACGGCCGCGACGATCACGATGTATCTCGGGCATCTTGAACAATCGGGACTCGTTGGCAATTGGGAAGTCGGTCCGTTCACGATCACGACCTGGCGACTCATGTTCATGATTGGCACGATCCCGGCCTTGTTGGCGATTTTGATTCGCGGTCGCTTGAAGGAGCCGGAGCAATGGTCGCGCACGGTGCACGATGCCCAAGACGACAAGAGTAAGAAAAAGGTCGTCGCGGGCTCGTATGCCGAGCTGTTCACCGACGCGCGGTGGAGGCATGGCGCGCTCGTTGGACTCGCCCTGGCGACCTCGGGCGTGATTGGTGTTTGGGGCATCGCGTTCTTTAGCTTCGATCTCGTCGGTTCCGTGCTCCGCAAGGGCGAGGAAGCCAAGGTTCGGCAGGAAAAATCGGTCGAGAATAGCGAGATACCACTGCTCGCCTTGGTCAGCCAGAATCCGTCCCTGCTCAACTTGGCGACGACCAACGCGGACGGCGACAAGGGCAAATCGATCGGTGAGATGATCGACGGCAAGGCGTTCGTGGGTACCGAGCCTGGCTTGCAAGATACCGGAACGTTGTGGACCGCGATTGTCGCCGCGAGCAAGGACCGCGATTCAGACGTCGAAGCCACCACGCCGCTCACGATGGACGAGATAAAAGAGGCCATCAACGTCGACGACGACAAGGAGGTCGATAAGGACGCACTGGTCGCGCTTCTCGGCGGGTCGGCGGCGACGACCGATGTGGAAGAGGCGGAAAAGAAGGCCAACCAGCTGGCCTTAAGCATCACCAAACGAAATGGTGACATCAACGGTTTTGTCACTCGCAACAAAGGACTCGCGGGCATCCTTCTAAACGTGGGAGCATTCTTTGGCATGTATGGGTTCGGCGCCGTTTCGAGCCGGATCGGTCGTCGTCCGACGTTCCTGATCAGCTTCATCCTAGCGGCTGGTGGCGCCATCCTTGTGTTCTACGCGTTCGAGAAGGTCGAGGACCTTTACTGGATGTTCCCCATCATGGGTTTCTGTGTATTGAGTCCGTTCGCCGGGTACGCGATTTACTTCCCCGAGTTGTTCCCCACGCGTCTCCGCAGTACCGGCACGAGCTTCTGTTACAACGTGGGACGCTACCTGGCCGCGACCGGTCCGTTGACACTCGGCATCTTGACTGGGTTCGTCTTCAAGGATGCTCCGGAACCACTCCGTCACGCGGGAATCGCGATGTGCTGCGTCTACCTGATCGGCATCATCGCGTTGCCCTTCGCGAAGGAAACGAAGGACCAGCCGCTGCCGGAGTGATCGGCGAACGTAGCGTCATGTGAGCGAGGCGCCGTGTCGAAAGGCGCCTCGCCGCATGTCGCGTTCTGGT
>JAGQPS010000558.1 GCA_020426595.1 Planctomycetales bacterium | reverse complement strand
CGCATCCGTTGGGCTTAAATCGACAGCCCGTGACGCTGCGGGTTTCCTTTGGTTTTCCACGCATTTGAATTGGTTGATTTGGGCGAGGCTCGAACACCGCGACGGCAAGACCATCACGCGGTGTTGAGGTTCGCTCAGGGTTGCTGGGCGAGAGAAAAAACGACTCGAGTTCCACTGCCGGCTTCGCCCGGCTCGACCCACACCTTGCCGCCGTGCATCTCCACGATCCGACGCACGATGGCCAAACCGACTCCCGATCCCTTATGCACCCGGTCCATACGCACGAACGGATCGAACACGCGCTCACGATCCGCTTCGGGAATCCCCGGTCCGTTGTCCTCGACAAACCAAATGGGCTGACCATCCAGGATGCGGTGCTTGATCGTCAGCGTGGGCTGGTCGACATCACGGAGGAAACGAATCGAGTTGGACAGCAAATTGTCGAACACCGAGCTCAACAGCTGAAAATCGCCCCAGGCCGTGCCGAGTTGCTTGCCGACCACCACCTTGACTCGCGCGTCCCGCAAGTCGGGCGCATGGGCCTTGAGTGACAACTCAACCAGGGAACGGATGTCTTGTGGAGCCAGCTCCACCGTGCTCTGCGCGATGCGCGATAAATCGAGCAACTGGTCGATCAACCCATGAGCCTTGTGAGTCGCGCGGCGAATCTCCACCGCATGGTCCTGGATCTCGGCTCCCAGGGCATGCAGTTGGGCAAGCAACGCGGGATCGAGCGACGCGCCTCCTCGCTCCGAGGCGGTGTCGGCTTCTGGCCGCGTGGAATCGGAATTGGCCACCGAATCGCTCGACGAAGAGCCTTCGTCACCCGTCACGTCCGCCTGCGATTCCGTGAACGAGCTATCGGACGTGGCGCGACTCAGGGAATCAAAGAGGCCGCGCAGGCGTTGAACATCCTCGTCGACCAACTTGCTGAAACCGCCGATGCTCACGAGCGGACTCTTGAGATCATGGCTGATGCGGTACGTGAACGCCTCGAGCTCTTGGTGCTTTTCCTGCAACCGTTGAAGCAAGTCTTCATTGGTTCTTGCCGCGAGGCGGATCGCGGTGACGTCACGGATCAGGACGCAGTGGATGGGACGAGGGAGCTCGGTCACGGCCACCATCAGCATTTCGGCTTCCATCCGCGCGCTGCCAATATCGATTCGGCCGCTGCACCCGATCGCACCCTCGTCCAAGAGCCGGCGAGACCAGTCGTCGCCTATCTGGTCGAGCAAGTCGGGAGCCAGAGTCTCGAGCTTCACATGCCCCAGATTTCGGTGACGGAGGTTGAACATCCAGCGGGCCGGGCGACTGGCATCCAGGATCACTCCATCGAGCCCGACGACCAACAGTGCCTCGGAAAGGTGGTCGATCACCAACTTCTGGAGCACGTCGACCGTTTGTGGGTCAAGCAATGGGGGATGCGTACTCGCCGAGGGGTCGACGTCGGTCAGCCGCTGGCGCACGGCGTCCGCCCGCCGTTCGAGGTCGTGGAGTTGCTTGAGAAGTTCGCGGCGGGACTCGGTCATCGTCACTGCCCAGGAATGGGAAGCCAGGGAGACTGGGTGGGTGCCGTTGGTCGGGTTGTTCCCCTGAGCCGACGGGGTCCGGGACCGGCATCATACCCCTTGCGGTACTTCCTGAGGATGGCCCAACCCTGACTTATGTTCGGGGTGTATCGAATCCGATACCTGTACCAGATGCGCCGAGAATAGCGCTTCAAGCTTTGGTATCCGCCGTCTTGATCCGAGAGGCATCCGGCCATGTTGGTCATCGTAAGCGATCTCCACCTACACGATGGTTCCATTTCCCAACCGGTTGACTCCGGCCGATTCCACCTATTCGCCGAGCGGCTGGCCGAGATGGCCCGCCATGCTTCTTGGCGAGCCGACGGTGGGTTCCAGCCGGTCGAACGCATTGACTTGGTGTTGCTCGGCGACGTGCTCGATTTGACTTCCTCCGCCCGCTGGCTCGAGGGCAACGTCCGTCCGTGGGATGATCCCTGGGCTCGCGAGACCTCCCAACGAGTCGCCGAGATCGTCTCGGGAGTGCTGCGAACGAACCGTGACTCGCTCCGCATTCTGCGAGCGCTGGCCAGCGAGGGGGCGATTCGCATTCCGGCCGCGATGGCTCATCCCATGGCGATGGCGGGGCACGAACTCGTGCAAGTTCCGGTCAGGATTCACTACATGGTGGGCGACGCGGATTGGCAGCTGCACGTCCCCGGCGCCGCATACGACCTGATTCGCCAGCAAGTCGCCCATGCGCTGGGGCTCGCCAATGTTCACACTCAGCCATTCCCGCACGACCCGTTGGAGTCGACCGAGTTGCTCCACGCCC
>JAGQPS010000557.1 GCA_020426595.1 Planctomycetales bacterium | reverse complement strand
CGCCAAACCGATCTACGACAAGCTTAAGACGGTCCATGCACGCCTCACCTTGGAGGAAATGGAGGTCCCCAATATCGGCGCCCTCGACCTCCTCTTCTCCGCCGACGGTGGAACTCCCGCGGAAGGCACCGTTTCCTTCGAAACCCAAATCGCGCCGATGCTCGTCGGTAAGTGCGGGCGTTGTCACGTCTCGGCGGCCCGAGGTGGCTTCCAGATGGCGACGTTCGAGGAGTTGATGCGCGGCACGGCCGGTGGCCGAGTCGTGCTGCCGGGCAACGGCGAGGGAAGCCGCATCGTGCAGGTCATCGAGGAAGGCGACATGCCACGCGGAGGGGCTCGAGTTTCCGACGAGGAACTCACCGCGCTTCGCACATGGATCTCGGAGGGAGCCCAAGTGGCACCCGAGTCTCGACAAGCCAACCTCTCCGTTCTCGCCGCCGCCGCCAATGGAGGCGAAGCACCGGCCGAGGCGCCCATGCTGCAATTCGCCGATGGCATGGGGACCGTTTCGTTCTCACTCGATGTCGCGCCCATCATCATCGACAACTGCACCGGCTGTCACCTCGACGCGCGAAACGCCCAGGGACGCCTCAACCTGGAGACGTTCGCGGGCTGGCTGCGGGGCGGAGACAGCGGCGCGATTCTGGCTCCGGGAGCCCCCGACGACAGCCTGCTGGTGCAAAAGCTGCGAGGCACCGGAGGCGGAGATCGCATGCCGCGCAACCGAGCCCCCTTGGGCGACGATCAAATCGCATTGATCGCCAAATGGATCGAAGAGGGAGCGAAATTCGACGGGCTCAGCGGCGACCAAGATATTCGCGAAGCCTACGGACGAGCCAAAGCGGCCAAGGCGACCCACGAGGAACTGTCCGCCGAGCGAATTGAACTGGCCGACACCAAATGGGATCTCGGACTCCCCAACGTTCGCCACGAAAAGATCGAAACCGAGAACTTCTTGATCGTCGGTAACGCCGATCATGAAACACTCGAGTATGTCGCGGAACGAGCCGAGCAACTCGCGCCCGGGATCGTACGGCTCTTTCGAGGCCAAAGTCGCGAACCGTTCGTCAAGGGAAGAATGACGATCTACGTCTTCCGAGGTCGCTATGACTATTCGGAATTCGGCAAGATGGTCGAACGGCGCCAACTACCCGTGGAATGGACGAGCCACTCGCAATACGACGTGATCGACCAGTACGCGGCCATCCTCGCTCCGCGCGAAAATGTCGAATCGCTGGAAGGACCTCTCGTCCAGCAACTCTCGGCCGGCTACCTCGCCGCGGCCGGCAAGAACGTCCCTCAGTGGCTCTCCAACGGAGCCGGCATCTGGGCGGTCACCAAGCTCGTACGTGACGATCCAAGAATCAAGGAATGGGAGGCCGCCCTACCGGACACGCTCGCTTCGATGGCGAAGCCCGACGATTTCATCACGGGAGCGATGCCAGAGGACCGAGCCGCGCTCGTCGCCAGCGGGATGGTCAATCAAATGGCCAACGATTCCCGCCGCTGGGGACAACTCATGGCCGCCTTGCGTCGAGGTGATGACTTCCAAGCCGCGTTTCAGGCTCTGTGGGGCGCCACTCCATCGGAGATCGTTACCGGAAATTGGAACCAAGGGAGCGCCAATCCACGGCGCGGACGCTAGGTGGAACCGGGTTGAGCCAATGGGTGGGGCCGAGGTTGATCCAGCGCTGCTCGGTCAAGAAATAACACGAGCAGCGTTCCCCACTGCCCACCTTATCTCCCACCCAGACTTTTGGGTGCTGCCCCGGAGACTCGGTTGAAACTTTGAGGAACGCTGCTCGGTGTCTTCTGAATCGGCCTGGAACCCCCCTTGGCTTGATGACGGTTTCCCACATTTGCGACCTGTCGTAGGAATTGCTTGAGTACACCGCTCGCGGTGCTCTAGTGGCTTGAAAGTGTCCCTTGCTGGTCTCTAAAGATGGCGAGTCGGTGATTGGGCTATTGTCTCAACCCCGCAATCGCTCTCTTCAAACCCTCGTTTCGTCCGTCCTTAAGAGGACCTCCTCGATTGGTCGCGAAATAGGCGAGCCTTGTTGCCGCGGCGAAGTCCATGAAAACCGCCCAGCTTGCCGAGTAACACCGATGGCCCATTTCGCTCGGGGCGGTTAGGTTTCCAGGCAGAGAGTGGACCCCGGTGACTGCCAGGAAGTGTCGACCGTTCAACGAGTTGTTGGCCGGCATGTGAGTACGACGAGTCCCTCGCTCACGCTTACAGAAGTCGCGCTTTCAGGGATACCGCCAGGCGGAAGTGTTGGTGGTGTAACGAGTTGATGGCTGGTTTGAGAAGTCGAAGAATCCCTCGCTTACGCTTCGGGTTTCCTTTG
>JAGQPS010000556.1 GCA_020426595.1 Planctomycetales bacterium | reverse complement strand
ATGGGTTGGCGGCAACGTCGACCACAGCTCGCATGAATTCCTCCGGTTCAGATGATATGGCGGCGGGGCCGACGCCCCAGCCTTTAGCGGCCGCAACGCGACTAAGGTTCAAGTCGAATCGCGGAAACCTCTCGACTGGTTGAAATAACACGGGTCGGCTGGTTCCACACCCGGATGTCCAGACGCGATTCAAAGACTCTAGCGACATGGTTGTCCCATGAGAGATGGTGTCACGAGTCGCTAGCCGAGAGGCCGTTAAGCATGTCGTCGACTTCCCGCTCCCAGTCCCTGCTGTGCTCGGAGACAGGGCTTTCGAACTTAAAGTGCTGCTCCGGAAAGAGAACGTCCACAGTGAATCGAGCGGCACTTTCACCCGCTGCCTCGAGCGAGAATAACTTCGCCCCGCGCAAAGTCCATTGGTAAGAGGACGCGGAGGCAAGCTCGACGAGGCCGGGGACACACAGCGTCAAGTTCGTCAAGAGTGTCCGGTAGGTCTCCACGGGATGGACCAACTCTGTCGGGAACCAGCCATTGTTGATACGTGCCATATCTCGGCTTGACCGAGCAAGATCGATCCCGCGAAAGATCCCGGGGAGTTCACGTTGGACTCCGAATCGGCCATCGCGCACAAACGGCAGAAAGGGCACCGCGCGATTGAAGTGTAGTTGCGCCAGACACGGATCGGACTGCGACCGTTCAAACAGCACCCTCATTACCAAGCTCCTCGTAGTGGACCAACGCTCTTGCCTCGCCCAATTCAAGAGCGTCACGAGACGAGCCGCGGTTCAACTGGCGGCGAGAATTGTCAACGCTCATGCCAAATGGCTTTCCAGCGAGGTAGCATCGCTCCAGCCACCAACGAACAGGCTTGCGCGACCTCAGCCCTCGGCCGCTGCCAGCTGATGAAGTAATTTGTTCCATGCTTGACGACGATCAGAGAGACAACCGATATTCCGGACCCTGGCCACGGCGGTCTGGTGGTTCCAATCGACTTGAGTGTGTTCAGAATTCGGCATCACCGTTTTTTCTCCCTACCACGAAGTGACGCTGGCTCGGAAACCGAAAAACCAAGCGCGGTGATGAACAGGAATGGCCGAGGCATCGCTAGGAAGGTGAGTTCCCCGCCAGTGGACGCTTGGGCGTTCGCTCCTTGACCCAAAGACCTCGACATCGAGCTCGGTAATACCCCGACTCAACTTTGCAACACTCGGCGGGATGGGTTGATATCCGTCGTTACTAGCTTTCCGAGATGAGTTTTGATGCCGATCCGTGAAATCATCCAGCAGATCCTCCATGGTGCGAATCTCACGCGGCCTGACGGACGACCGCTATTCGCCTACCCGGTGCCGACCGAACTAGGTGAGGCTTTGCGCGCCGCCGTCGCTAGTCGACTGCACTTTCAGAACCCAGACGCAACACTTTGCGCGGGATTCTGCTTTTCCGCGGCTGGATGGCTCGGCCAACTCGAAGATCGGGCTGCTACCTGGGACCGGCTTTGGCAGGAGTGCTTCGACCTGGATGATGCGCCGTTCGTGCCAGCAAAGCGTGAGCCGATGATCACAAAGGGCTTGCAGTATTGGCGACGGACAGTGATTCGCTTGAACAATAACCGGTATCTCAGCACGTTGATCGTCGAGGGAGGCTTAGCGGCCAAGTTGATGGCGGAGCCTGGAAATCCCTTGCACTCGTATGTCCTTGACGTGCTGAACGACCACGAGCAGTTCCCCCGGATTCCGATAGAAGAAATTGCAAGGCAATACGACGGCCGACTTGCTAGGGCCTATCGAAATCGGACGGTTCACACTCTTGTTGCTGGCTTCGCCCAGGCAATCGCGGCCGCGAGGCGTCTCCTGGCGAGCATGTCGGCCAATGTTGAGGATCCGCTGAACGCGCTGGACGAGAGTTGGCGGGCTTTTCTGCCTCTGTCCCTGGCTGATGAAGCGGCCCAACAACTCGTTCGCCAGCTAATGACGACTCCTCCGGTCGCTTCTCCCACGGACGGTTTCGAACTCTCTACTTTGTTGACCGAGGACTCACGGTCGAACGAGAACGTAACAACGTATCGGATCACTCGCAGGCTCCGCTCTCCGAATGCGTTGCCGGGCAGGTCGCTCGTACAGCTCTTGCCCGAGGGTACACGACTGCCGAAGCGGGCCGAGGTCGTCTTGCACAACGCGAGCCAGCAGGTTGTTTCCGCCAACCTACTGAAGAGAGCTGGGATCGACCATTACCGAATCGAATCGACGGACAAGGAGCTCTCTGGGGCAGATGCCATCGACGAGGTTTGCGTTTCGTTTGTGCAGGCGGGACAGCCCATTACCGAATTGAAACTAGCTGGGGGGCGGCCACTTCCCGAT
>JAGQPS010000555.1 GCA_020426595.1 Planctomycetales bacterium | reverse complement strand
CGTCTTGGCCTCGCGCTCGCGAAACGAACGCGGTGACGCAGCCGACCAAAACCAACACAAGGACTCGACTCGGTCCCAATCTGCCGCGACCATCGATCATCATTCCAGGGCCTCTCCCGCACAGGTCTTCCACGCGAACGCGGTGTCTCTCCCGCGAACGCGATGCGAAGACTCCATTGTACGCGCCGGCACCAACCATTCAGAGTAGGGCGTTGTCTCGGGCCGCCGGTCGTGATCCTCGCTGGGCCGCGGTGTGACTATTCAGAGCGACCAAAATCAGTGGAGCTCGGCGCCTCGGTGACCACCTCGGGTGTCAAGCGAAGAACCGAGCGCCGTGGTCCGCATTGGCTCGCGACCGCTAGTTCGGCCCGCCAACGAACCGGGCCAGGACCGTCGAGCAAGTCATCGTCGTCAATGACCGAGCCATGCTCGAGTAGGTACACCGAAACGTCGCGGAGAAACTGGTCGATGTCGGCAGGCGGTGTCTTGGCTCCGTCGAACCAAGCCTCCAAATCCGGCAAGCCCAGCTGGGCATGGCCGACCGTGTCCATCATCGTCCGACCATCGGGGAGCGAAAAGACTCGCAGATTGCACCAAGCATCCAGTGGGGGAATGTTTCGCGAGTCGCTAAACCGCGTCGTTTGAAGCAGACTCGCTTGATCGAGCACGGCCTCTCCATTGGGATTGAACCAGCAAATCGCTCCAGGCAAGTCCAACAGACGCTGAGCCAAACGCGTCAGCGCTTCGAGTTCCACCACCGGATCGGTCGTGGGGCGTTGGAGCTGTTCTCCCGCCGACGTCGCCAACGGTTGATAGCCCAACCGCAATCGCAAAACCGCTTGGTGCTCCGCCGGTACGACTCGCCCATCGGGCCAGCGCCAGCTTTGCTCCATCGCGCGTTGCAACGCCCCCGGATAAACGGCGGGCCCCAGCATGCCGGCTCCCCAGGCGCGAAACAGCCGCCGGTCACTCGACGACTCGCCGCAATCATCCGGCCATGGTCGAGCCATGATGTCGACCTCGATGAATCCGCGCAGTTCCGGTTCAAACTCGACTCGCACCGCCTCGCCACGCACCGTCCAATCGGAGCTCGCATCGGACTGGCCAATGACGGGCCAGTCGCCCAAACAAGCGACGACATCCGCGAGGCTCGGTATCGTCGCAACCAAAACCGCGCCGCTCTGAATGTAGAAGCTCCGCGTGTCGATGCTCCGCCTTTCCAAGCTCGACGGTTCAGGACCCTTCTCTTCGCCCTCGAGGGAATGCGTTGGTTCCTCGGGCTGGTTCAGATCATCGTTTTCGGAAGCCGGGCCATCGGGTGTCATGCGATTTCCGTTGGGCCCTGAAAGGGGCCTCGCGAAGTTCACCCACCGTCGCTCAACGCCAAGGCACACCTGGGGCGTCGCGGATCGGTGGGCGCACGTTGGGGTGGTACCGACAGCCGATACCACCCGCCTTCCTGTCAACGCGACTTATCGTGGCGTTTGCGTTGCTTCTATTCCGGACGCGATTTCTGGCTCAACAAGTAGGCCAACAGATTGAGCATGTCGGTTTCCGGAATGTCGGCCGCCAAGGAGTCGGGCATCAGCGAAAGCGTGGAAGGCTGGCGACCGACGATCGTCTCGACGTCCACCACGATCTCCTTGCCTTGATTGTCGACCAGCGTCACCGTGGTCTCCGATTCCTGTTTGATCAGGCCGGCCAATGTCGAGCCATCCTCGGTCTCGAGCAAGGTCGGACGGAAGGCGACGTCGACATTCCGGTTGGGATCAAACAAGTCCTCGGTCAAACGGTCGAGTCCACGCAGACCGATGCCATCGAGTTGCGGACCGACGACCGCTCCTTGGCCGGCGATCTGATGACACGCGGCGCAATGCTTGGTGAACAGCTGTTGACCCATCGCGATATCACCGCCTTGTTGCGTGAAGGCGGTCTTGCGAGCGGCGATGCGTTGTTCGATCTCTTCGCTAAGCGGAGGCAGGGCCGCTTGCCACGCCTCGACCTTCGCTCGGTCCGACTCGCTAACACTCGCCAGCACGCGGGCGGCGAACTGAGGCTGAACCAGCAATCGCGTGGAAAGCCGTCCTCGCTCCCACAGGTCGACGAGCATCGCCGTTCCCGCGGGGGTCGCGACCGCCCGCTGAGCCAGCTGTTGCTGACCCGCCGCATCCAAGACAGGCAACAACTCGTCGAGTAGATCGCGACGCTCGGCCTGTTCCTCTTCGGCGTTCTCACTCGGTCCACGCGACAGACGGTTGTACACCGAGGCGTGCCAAGCATCGGTCATGCGATCCGACGAGAACCAGGGAGCGATGATCGGCAACAACGGATCGGGACGCGTCGCGGCGCAGGCGTCGATCAAGGCGACT
>JAGQPS010000554.1 GCA_020426595.1 Planctomycetales bacterium | reverse complement strand
CCGGACTGGTCTTCGCGATCGAACCGGCCGGTGAGATGTGATCGGTCGTGACCGAATCGCCGAGCAAAGCCAAGACGCGAGCACTCTGGATCGGAGCCACATCCTTCGCCTCGGGCGTGACGCCCGCCAGGAACGGCGGCTCTTGGATGTACGTGCTTTCGTCCTTGAATGAATACAGGTCCCCTTCCGCGACCGGAATCGCGTTCCAAGCATCGTTGGTCGTCACCGCTTGCTGATATTGAGTGACGAACATCTCTGGTTGAATGCAGTCGTTCACCGTCCGGCGAATCTCGTCGTCGGTCGGCCAGATTTCACGGAGGTAGACCGACTTACCCGACTCATCGGTACCGATCGGTTCATTGACCAGATCGAGATCGACCGTGCCCGCCAAGGCATAGGCGACGACGAGTGGAGGGCTCGCGAGATAGTTGGCCTTGACCAGCGGGTTGACGCGACCCTCGAAGTTGCGATTGCCACTCAGCACGGCCGCGGCGACGAGATCGCCCGACGTGACCGCCTCGGCGACCGGCTCCGGCAGCGGACCGCTGTTGCCGATGCAAGTCGTGCAGCCATAGCCAACCGTGTGGAAGCCGAGGGCTCGCAACGGCTCGTCCAGTTTCGAAGCGGCCAGATACTCGGTGACGACTCGAGATCCTGGAGCCAAGCTCGTCTTCACGTACGCTGGCACCTTCAGGCCTCGCGCGACCGCGTTGCGAGCCAGCAGACCGGCCGCGACCATGACACTCGGGTTCGAGGTGTTGGTGCAGCTTGTGATCGCCGCGATCACGACGGCGCCATTTCGCAAATCGGCGGACGCGTTCTTGGTCGGATCGGAGTACTTGCCGACCCGCTCCAAATCGGCGCCGCCGAGCCCAAAGCCGCGCTCGGCCAGCGGCGCGGACAGACTCGAGTGAAAACCCGATTTCATGTTGGCCAGCGACACTCGGTCTTGCGGTCGCTTGGGACCCGCCAAGCTCGGCTCGACCGAACCGAGGTCAAGCGACAGACGCTTGGTGTATTCCGGCGACGGCGAGGAATCGGTACGGAACAAGCCTTGTTCCTTCGAGTATCGCTCCACCAAATCGACCGACTCCTTGCTGCGTCCCGTGCGGCGCATGTAAGTCAGCGTCTCGCCATCGATCGGGAAGAAGCCCATCGTCGCCCCGTATTCCGGAGCCATGTTCGCGATCGTCGCTCGATCCGCCAACGACATGCGCGAGACGCCTTCACCAAAGAACTCAACGAACTTGTTGACCACGCCTTCCTTGCGCAGGATCTGGGTCACGGTGAGCACGAGGTCGGTGGCCGTGGTTCCCGGTTGGAGCTGACCGGTTAGCTCAAAGCCAACGACTTCCGGCAACAACATGTAGAGAGGTTGCCCCAGCATGGCCGCTTCGGCTTCAATGCCGCCGACTCCCCAGCCCAGCACGCCGAGACCGTTGATCATCGTCGTGTGCGAATCGGTACCGACGAGCGAGTCGGGAAAGGCGACCGGAGTCCCGTCGGCGTCGTCGACAAACACGACTCGAGCCAAATACTCGAGATTGACTTGATGGACGATGCCCACGTTCGGAGGCACGACGCGGAAGTTATTGAAGGCTTGTTGGCCCCAACGGAGGAACTCGTATCGTTCGCGATTGCGTTCGAACTCCAATGCCACATTCTCGGCGAGGGCCGTGTTGGAGCCAAACCGATCGACCTGAACGCTGTGATCGATCACAAGGTCGACGGGGATCAGCGGGTTGATCCGTGAGGGGCTGCCACCCAAACGCCGCATCGCGCTGCGCATGGCGGCCAAATCGACAACCGCGGGCACGCCCGTGAAGTCTTGCAGGACGACTCGGGCCGGCATGAAGGGAATCTCTTCCTTCGCCGGCTGAGCCGCGTTCCAACTCGCCAACTTGCGCACGTCGTCTTGCGTCACGACATAGTCGTCACACTTGCGGAGCACCGCCTCAAGCAGAATGCGGATCGAATACGGGAGCCGTGAAATCGAACCCAAACCCGCGTCTTCGAGTTTCGAGAGGCGGTACATCGCGGCGCGACCGTTGCCTGTGTCGAACGAGTCTCGGGCGCGGAAGGGATCAAACGCGGAGTTCGGTGAGTTCATGCGTGGCTCGTTCGATTGGGCTACCGGAGTAATGCCGGGAGGAGGGGCCGTCGTCGGATCGCGTCGCAATCGGCATCGTCGCGCCGACTTCACGATCTCGGTGTCGTCACATCGGCGCCACTCGCGGCGGACCAGCAACCGCCGATCACCACTCCGTGGGCCGAAAGAGCCATATTTTCAACGCGTGGAGTCCCCTGTCAACGCCGCGCCGGTTCAGTCCGTCGTGTGACGGTTGACCGCGTGGCCTGACTCGGACCTCGCCTG
>JAGQPS010000553.1 GCA_020426595.1 Planctomycetales bacterium | reverse complement strand
TCTTGTTGAGGAAGCCATCTCGAATCGCGGTGAAGTCGGGATCCTCGGAATCCCAAATCATCTCGAACTCGATGCTGCCGTCCTTGAGCGTGGCGACGGTGGCGCGCCACCCGTTGTTCCCGCGCGTCGTGACATCCGCTTCGCCCGCCTCGAGATTGAGAGTGAGGTCGCGGATGTTGGTGATCTCATCCCAAGTCGGGGTCGCATACACCGACGTGTTGCGATAGAGCTTGGCGTCGAGACCGAGCTTGATGCCCAAAGTCAATCCTCCTTGATTACTTCACGCTGTTGGCCCAGAGGCCTTCGAACTTGGGTAGCTCACGTTGGAGAGCGGGCCCCATGAAGGGTCGGGGTGAATAGCGGACCCGTCGGCGCTTCTTGCGTTTCTCGAGGGTCGCGCTACCTCCCAGTTCCATGAGTTCTGGAACCGTACCTCGGACGCTTCCCAGGAGCGACCGACCGTTCAATCGCACCGGACCGATCACGACCGAAAGTCTCGAGCGATCCAGTACGAACCAAATGCTCTTTAGAGTGGCTACGGGGTGATTCGTGTGGACGCTTGGCGGGCTTCCTGGTGTCGACGGTTTCTTGCGCCGACGTAGGGATGAGCGGGCCCCACGACGCACGAAACTCCCCGCTTTCGACAGGTTGCGAGCGTTGGCCGCCCCGACCGCGTCGATGATCGCTTGCCGATCAAAAAAGGCTCCCTTGTCCCTGAAACTGACAATCATGGCGAATCGCTATTTCCACACACGGAACGTGGCTCGAATGACACTCGTGAATTGCTGGAGCTGACTCAGATGGTCTGGGGCATAGACGGGGTCATTGCTGAGTTCCACGAGTCGCGCTCCCGGATAACTCGGCAGTATTAGCGTGCGGAGGCGATCGGAGAGTTCCGTAACCAACGCCGAGAGACTGTCGAGCTGAGCGGCATCGGTCCCAACTCGCTGCTGGACGCCGATATCGATGCCGCAGTCAAAGGCGACGAGTTTGCGCGAGACTCGCTTTTCCAAAATACTCCGAGGGACGACGCTCACATGCAGCGAGTCCATCTCCTTGAGTTCGAACTTGGGCTGATACAGTCGCAAAGCAGTCACCGCGAGACTGTAAGTCCCTTGGTTGAGTCCGAGAGTCACGTCATCGGCGACGGCCATCAGGAGTGACTCAGACAACGGGTGCTACCTCTTGGGCGATGACCTTGGTGTGAATCCTCAGGATGATGCCGTAGGGATCACTTGGCCGGTAAACCGGCTCATCCCCGTAGGGCATCACTTCGTACTCGGTGGTGGGTGAGTCGTTCTCGTCGATCACACGATCGCCAGCCTTGGGGACGATCCCCTGCCCCGCCGCGACGAGCGCTGACGAAGGAATCAGGTAATCGCGATCGGTCCAAACCAGTTGGATGCCGCCGTAGTTGTCCTCGAGTTTGAGGAGCGTACGCCCCACCGTGGCCGACACAACGATCGAAGTATTCCCTTGCTGGTAGGTCACTTCACGCGACATGCGTCGTTCGAGCTGATCAGCCAGCCACTGCTGCGCGATTCGAAGTTGGTCGGCCACGGTGTTATCGAGTCCCTGTCGCTATGGGAAAGAACGACGTGCCGCCTTACTTATTGGCGGACCTCTGTTGGTCCGAACTCGCGGCGATTGACTTGAGCAATGCCAGGAAGCTGTCGAGCGTCGCTTGATCGAGGATCGGTTGCTTACCGGCGGCGAGGCGGCGTGAGCGAATGAAGAGCACGAGCCAAACGGTGATGGCGATCGCGGCGGGAAGCGAGAATCCCGCGGCCACGAGGGTCATCACCGCGCCCCAAGGAAACGCCGGTGTCTCCGGCGTGGGAGTCGGTGCTGGCGCCGGTTGCGGTGGAATCGTCGGATCAAACGACGGGAAGGGACCGGGGATCTGCGGGTTCCACGAGTCGACCCGGGGTGCTGGCGTCCAGGGAGGCGGGACGTCGGCCGTCGCCGGAGCAGGATTCTGATTATCCCGCGCCACATACGCGCGAATCGCAGAGGAGATATCGCGGGCCAGTCGCTCGGGATCTCCTTGGTAGGTCCCCTGGAACACCACCGTGCTCGAATCACCAAAGCGTCCCGACCGGGGCGGTTGCACGAGAATCGTGGGATAGGTCGTGACCCTGAGATTCTCAAAGCGAAAGGACTGACTCGCATCCTCTCGGTAGTAGACGTTGAAGTGGGACCACGATTGTTTGGGATCGGTCGGATGTCCCAGGGCAAGCAGCCAGGGACTCCGCGTCCAGTCGCTTCGGAGTTGTTCACACGCGGCGCACTGCCGCATCGACAGGATGCTGATGAACCACTTGTCAGCGTCGCTGGCCGGTGGACCCATCACCTCCATCCACTCGTAGTCCGT
>JAGQPS010000552.1 GCA_020426595.1 Planctomycetales bacterium | reverse complement strand
CGTTGAGGGCGTAGCCATCCGAATCGAGAAATTCGTCGATTCGGCGTGGGTCGCAGGTATCAATGGGGCTCTTCACAACTCATTCGCCTTTAAGCGTTCGACTTGGTCCTTGAGTCGCCGCATGACTCGGCTGCGAGCGGCATAGACACTCCCCAACGACACGCCCAAGAAACTCGCGACATCCTCGCACGACTTGCCATCAACGACGCTCAATTCAAAAGCTCGCCATGTCACCGTGTTGACGTCCGTTCGTACGATGGCCGCCGCGCGACGAAAGAGTTCACGCTGAAACTCGCTCGCGAGTTCCTCGTCGATGGGATTCTCGGGGTGAACCTGCACATCGAGTGCTTCCAGGTTCCAGGTGCCACCCGCTGGCGCATCCGCGCGTCGTTTCGACAGTTCATTGACGATGGCGTTCTTCGCGACTCGCGACAGCCAATGACGAAAACCGATCTCCGGCGACTGCTTCTCCCATCGCTCGATCGCGCCGGCGACGCGGACCAGGACGCTTTGCGTAACGTCTTGGGCGTCCGCGTCCTGCATGCCTCGCTTCCGAGCCATGCGATAGATCACCGGTTGGTAGAGCAGCACGAATCGCTCCCAGGCTTCGCGGTTATCCCGCGAGCCCAGTTGCCTTAGCAGCGATGTGTGCGTGTCTGGAAACTGACTCATCCCAACCCTCTCCAACCGACTTAACCGCCGAGGCGGTCCTGATCTGACACAAAAATGTCAGAAGTCCCGCATTGTAGGCACCCATTCAGGAAGAGGCTCCCGCGATCGGGCCGGCAGCGTGTACTTGTCGGGACAAGTACACCGGTCGGAGCCCACGTTGGAGTTGGCATGTTCCCCTGATGTGCCGCGCTCGACTTTGGCCACGGCTAAATGGAAATGCGAAGAGAGGAGCCGTTAGCCGCGTAAATCAACTTCCGGGCCACTCCACCGTGCCCTACTCCAAAATGTTGGCTCGGGCGTGGGCGTTGAGTAGGGAGGCGACAAGGCGGGCGCGCGGCACGAGACTCGTGAGATCGACCCACTCGCGTTCACTATGGAGGCCGCCGCCGCGTGGACCGAGCGTATCGATCGTGGGAATGCCCACGGCCGCGAGTTTGTTACCGTCGCACACACCTCCCGTTTCGATCCAAGTCGGTTCTTGCCCGAGCGGCGTCGCGATCGCCTCGATCCGTTTGGCCAGCGACCAAACCTGGGGAGTCGGCGGCTTGGGGGGACTTGAGATCGAGCCATGCAACTCGCAGTGAAATCCCGCGACCGAGTCGAACTCATGGGCGATCGCCCGTAGCCGCGATTCAATCAGTGGTTGCCGCGAAGCGACGTCCACCCGCACGTTGACTCGCAAGGTACAGAGGTCGGGAACCGCATTAAGTGGGCCACCACCGACGAGCCTGGCGACGTTGAACGTCGACGTGCCAAACTGGCCGTTGCAGTCCGCGATGCGTTCGGCCAAGCGAGAGGCATGCACGACGGCATTGCGACCTTCGTGAAAATCCCGGCCGGCGTGAGCCGACTTGCCGCGCACCACGAAAGTGAAATTCCCCGAGCCCTTGCGCTGAATCGCCATGCCGCCGTCGGCCAGTGCGGGTTCGAACAGCAAGGCGAAATCAAAGCGATCACGGCAAGACTCGAAGTATTCGAGACTGCAGGGCGAACCAATCTCTTCATCGGGGTTGAAGAACAACTCCCACCCCAAGTCACTCGCCGCCGCGGTTTGCTCGAAGGCCTCTAGCGCGGCGAGCAACACGACGATGCCCCCCTTGGCGTCCGCGACCCCAGGGCCCCGCAGATGCTCGCCGTGTTGGACCAATGCTCCCGCGGTCAAGTTGGGGCCATAGACGGTGTCGTAGTGAATTCCCAGCAGCACTTGCCGCTTGGCTTGAGGACGGCAACGAGCCACCAACAACGGGCCTAGCTTGGCATGATGTTCGCGTCCCTGGTCATCGAGAGATACCTCGGGAGCCAACTCTCGTCGCTGCACCTCGACGCCGAGCGACGCCATTTCCGTCTCTAGCACCGCGGCCATGCGAGCCATGCCGGTGGGATCGTAAGTCCAAGAACTGATCGCCGCCCATTCCATGAGTCGGCGCTGGAGCGAGGCTTGATCAGGCAGCAGGGATTCACTGACAAGTTCTGGACCCACGTCGGATCTTCCGTTGATCGATGTTTCGAGTCACACCAACGCAAATTGATGCCACGAATTCCAGGGTGGTGGCTGGACGGATTGGTTGATGGTGTATGGAGTTGTTGGCTTGTACGAAAACGCGAAGAGTCCCTCGCTGACCAGGCAGTTGATTTAATCAGACTCGCCGCATCGTGCGGCCGTGAGACGCCCATCGAGGTCGTCTCACGGATCGGTTTTGGGGT
>JAGQPS010000551.1 GCA_020426595.1 Planctomycetales bacterium | reverse complement strand
TGCGAAAACCCAAGGAAACCCGAAGCGTGAGTGAGGGATTCTTCGACTTCTCGAAAAAGCCATCAACCCGTTACGCCTCGAACACTTCCGTCTTGCCCAATCCTTGATAACGCAACATCCAAGGGCTCGTGCTAGGTCTGTTTCAGGTCGGCCCAGCGTTGTTTAGGGTCGGCGAGGAGTTATAAGGGCGACAACCGCACTTGAACGACGGGAGTTGCATTGACATCGACGGAGCCCGCTCGATTCGCGGCGAGCATCGCGCTCGCGGGCACGCGGCATCGAGACGTTGAACCGACCCAATCCGGAGCAGCTCGTTCAGCTCTCACGACAAGACCAACCACTGGGGGTGTAACTGCACCTGATTGCCTTTCCCAAATCGCGGCGCCGTGGTCCGGTTATTCGAGACTCTTCAGCCGCAGAATCACGCATGAACTAATCCCGCCTTCCGAGCCCACGAAGACGCGTCGTCGATCATGGGAGAATCGCAACGCGCCGTTGCCCATGTTGTGAACGCCCTCGATCGTCAGCCAAGGCTCCTCGATCGTCGGGTCAAAAAAGGTCCAACGGGTTCGATTCACATCCAACACCCAGGAACTGTCGGGCCCAAAGCCGTAATTGGAGGACGGGCTCCTTGGTTCTTTGCGCAGGAGTTCCTCTCCGGTCTCCGCATCGACTTTGACGATCGCCTCTCGACTCGAGAGCCAGACGATTCGTCCCTCATCGCTGAAGCGGTCGCTCCAATCCCGCACCAATCGTCCCGTCTCGATGTCCGGCGGCTGGAGTTCCTGGATGACTTCACCCGTGTCCTGGCCGAGGTCGACCAGTTTCGTGCCGCAAAGAACCTTGATCCGTTCATCGGTCCAACAAATGCTGGTTGGCCGAGGCTTGGACCATTGGCGGGTCCAGCGGTGTCGTTGGGTCACGAGGTCGAGGCAGACGATCTCCGAGCGATTGAACAGAAGCAATTGATTGGCCTTCACATCGAATGCCATGCACACGAAGGAAAGACCATTGGGAACCTCGGTTCGAATTGGTTCGACCGGCCAGTCGCCTTGCTCATCTTGCTGGAACAGCTCAACAAAAACGCTACCGGTCCGTAGCTTGCCGGGAGAGACCCGAGCGAAGGCATGGCTCGATGCATCCCAATAACAATGCTGCTCGCCTCCGATCCAGAACTCGACAACCCGTGGGGGCTCCGCGTCGAGGTCGATCAACTGGGTTCCGGAACACGATTGGCACGTTAACCACCGGCCGTCGGGCGACATGCGATAAAAGCCGGTGTGATAAGCACCGTTCAAATCCAACACTTGCTCGAGGAGCTCGGGTCGAGCGGTTGGGGCGCGGCCAGTATCGGGTGTTTGGCTCGGCGTCCATCGGGCGAGTTGGTCACGGGACCAAGAATCTGTCTGAACGATCGTCGCCATGAACGGACTTTGAATTTCGGCTCGGAGTTCATCGCGTTGTTGGAGCATCCCCGAGAGATGAAGCATCAGGATTCGATCGTGAGTCCGATCGAAGAGCATTTCACCCGCGCATGTCGCGAGATACTGTTCGTCGCCCGACGATTGGTAGGTGCAAGTGATGGTGATGCCGAGTCGGGCAAATCGCTCGTCGACCGACAAGGCGGCAAAACGATAGGTTCGGGTCGCGACGACCTCCTCCTCGGTGATGAGCTGTTCCGCGATGCGTTCATCCGGCCAGTATTGAGCCATCCATTGTTTCGCGAGTGGCGTGCTCTGTTTGACAGCCCGACCCGCGAGCGAGAGCTCGGCCCCAAGCGGACGTCGCCCCCGTAGCTCGTGCTTGATTTCCCATTGGTCCTTGGCGTCGAGATCGCCCAGCGGCATGAACAGCAACTCAACCGGCTGGAAGGGCAAGACCGTTCCCGCATGCGACGAGTTCGCGACCAGCGGAACACCACTTTCCAAGACGACGACGGTTCCGTCGATGTCGACCGTCGGAGCCAAGCTCCATTCCCCCGTGCCGGAACGGTATTCGGAATCACGAAAGGCGAGTGTCGCATGGTTCGGCGTTCGCAGGGCCGCGGCGAACTCCTCATGACTTCGCGCGGTCGCGGGAACGATCGAATCCTCGGCGCGATGGAGTTCGAGTTGACCTCGTCGTTGTTGAGGCTGGCCGACGTTGTACAGTTGGACTTCATACAGATAATTCCACGACTCGTCGGGCGGAGGAGTGATCGAGACGGGAACCAAGTCCGTTGGCAAGTCAATGTCCAACCGAGTGGTCGGCACGCGAGTTACCGAAGCCTCGCTTTCGTCGCCCGCCGTCGAGGGAGCTTCCGATGTCGTCGATGGAGAGCGTGCCGGAACCTCACCGGTGGGCGACGGCTGGATTGGTGGGGAGGGAACAACCTCTGGGCGA
>JAGQPS010000550.1 GCA_020426595.1 Planctomycetales bacterium | reverse complement strand
ACCACCGATATTTAGAGTTAGGTCAACCGGTTGAAGCTCAACGACCGCATTGCTCAGTCATTATTGACGAGTTCACCGCAACACGGAAGTGCCAGTTTGGCATGGAATTCGGTCGCTAAGGGGCGAAGCCCCGACACGACGCCACAACCGATGTTGTAAAAAATCAGTTTCTCTTTCACGCTGTCCATCCCCGAGCGGGTTTAAACACGGGTAGAAGGGCTACACGGTAACTCCAATTGCTCGGGATTTCCTTGCAATTTAGGAGTTCTTCGCCATGGAGGGGCAGCAGCGTATCCCGATTCGGGTGGTGCTAGCGTTTTCAGAGAGTCGGTTTGCTGGGGAATGCCAAATTCAGGCTTACCAACGGCTCGAGAAAGCGTCGGGGCACTTGCCGTCAGAAGACTTGCGTCCAACCGATTTAGGACGCTCAAAACCACAGGAGGTGGAACCATGTCATTGCGTATCTTAAGGGTCGGTCTCTACGCCCGGGTCAGTTCTCAGAGGCAGGCCGAGGAGAAGACCATTGAGTCACAACTGCAGGCTATTAAAGACTGCATTGTGGCAGATGGTCTTGTCATCGATCCGAGGTTCGAGTTCTATGACGACGGGTACTCCGGTTCGGAACTCGTCCGACCCGCGTTAGAACGGTTACGTGATATCGCTTCTGCGGGCGGAATGGATCGGCTCTATATCCATTCGCCGGATCGGCTCAGCCGCAAACTCGCCCATCAGGCGTTGTTGCTCGAAGAGTTCAGTAAGGCGAGTTGTGAAGTAGTTTTTCTGAACCAACGCGGAATGGAAATTACTCCCGAAGTCAACTTGCTCACTCAGGTGCAAGGTATGATTGCCGAGTACGAACGAGCTAAGATCCTTGAACGGACGCGACGCGGACGAAAGTACGCTGCCCTCCATGGCAAGGTAAGTGTGTTCAGCAATGCGCCCTACGGATATCGCTACATCGACAAGACCCAAGGTGATGGAGTTGCACGTTGGGAGATCGACCCCATAACAAGCGCGCACATTCGGACCATCTTTCAATGGGTCGGTATCGAAGGTTGCTCATTGCGGGAAGTGGTTCGGCGCTTATTCGCAAACTCGATTGTCAGTGCCACCGGAAAAGCCCGCTGGGATTCCAGTACGTTGCGTGGTATGCTCCGAAATCCCGCTTACTACGGACAAGCCGAATATGGCAAAAACCAGCTTTTACCGCGGAAAACAAGGCAGCGAGCCAGGCGTGGAGCGCCTGCTGTACCGCGACAAGCGAAGGTCTCACGAACGAGAGAATACGGCGAGTCGATAACGGTCGCCGTCCCGGCAATCATCGACAAGGAATTGTTTGACAAGGTGCGCACGAAGATGGAGGAGAATCGCAAACGACAACGAGAACACCAACAAGGTGCCAAGTACTTGTTGTCGGGACTTCTGGTTTGTGGTGAATGTGGCTCGGCGTATTGCGCCCGCTCACATCGAGGAGGCTACGTGTATTATCGATGCATCGGCACCGACAAATCACGGCACTTCGGTCAAACGATTTGCCAAGCGACGGCGCTGAAGGAATCGGCGTTAGAAGCCCTCGTCTGGGATGAAGTGTGTCAACTGTTGCAAGACCCCAAGCGAATGCAGACGGAACTGGAACGACGACAAGCGCCGGCCAATTCAAGTCGAGCGGAAGTGGACAAGTTGGAACGGTCGACGAAACAACTCAAATTGCGAATCGAGCGACTGATTGACGCGTTCGAAAGTGGACTGATTGAACTCGATGAATTTGAGCGTCGAATTGGTCCGCTTCGAGAACGATACAAACGGGACGCCGCCGCCATGCAAAGCCTGCGAGGCGAATGCGAGCGATCAAGCGAAATCATTCAAGCCACCGAACTGTTCGAGGAATTTTCATCGAAAGTTGCATCGCATCTGGCTGGGGCTGACTGGGACCTCAAGCGTGACCTGTTCAAGATTCTGATCGACAGGATTGAGGTCTTAGCAGAGCAGATCCGCATCGTATACAAGGTACCCTCCGGCCCTTTTGTCCGAAGCCTCGCTAGCAATGCTAGTCGAGGCGTTTTACAAGATTGGTTGTGGCGTCACAACCCCTGCCGGGCCCGAAGGGCCCGGTTTCGGCGCCCCACGCGCCCAGGGCAGAAGGCCCGACACAAGTGTGTTACGGTCGAGCGACGGGATCGCAGCCATTCTCAGAATCCAGGTAGGCGTACGCGCTCGTCGTCGATCGACAATGGTTCAAGCGGGAATAAAGTAGAAGGGGACAGGGATGCCGACTGACATGGTGCCGTCGCACGCGTGGCGTTGAATGGCAGCCGGCGCTGGACACACGAAGCAGGCCCGCGCCTCGTCGAGCGAGTTTGCGTTCGCCACAAGATGGACGCTTCATGTG
>JAGQPS010000054.1:3863-22493 GCA_020426595.1 Planctomycetales bacterium | reverse complement strand
GTTACTGGCGGGGGAGTTCTGATGGAGGATGCGGAGATTGAGCTGATTGGGCCACCAGTCGCCGTTGTCCATCGCTCCCGCCGACGTGTTGCCTCCCGTCATGCGCTCGGCGGCATGCGCTTGCCGGGCCAGCGCGGTGAGCTGCCCGATCGCTCCCGTGACCGGACAACGAGCTCCCGGGGCGGCGCCAGCATGGGGATCGTGAGCGACCGCCGCGGCCGGTGATTCATTGCCAGTGGCTGGGCCCGAGGGGGTTTCCTGAGCCACTCCGCTCGTCGGTCCAGCCAAGACACCGAACGTGAGCGCTAGCGGCAATGCCTGGCGTGGGCCGAGCCAGCGGCGAACACACGCGAGACCCGAACCAGCCAACGAAACGTGGGAACCGTGGTTCATTCGAGTGAGCCTGTCCATCTTCGTCTCCTCAAGAGTGCGGAAGTCAAAGTGATCAACGAGCGAACGCGATCGCCTTATCCAAGGCAGTATTTCAGGCTCTGGGTATGACGTCTAATGCATCCTCTTGATGCCTTGTATGCGTCGCGTGAATGGGGCGTGCCGCGACGACAGGGCCGCCGGCGAGCGAGGGGGAGCGGCTCGCGTGAAGGAGGGGAGTTCGTGCTGTCGGATGTTGGCCGATGTGCGAGCCGCGCGAACCTTCGGGTCGTCGCAGGTCACTTCGTTTGAGACGGCTCATCGGTCCCGGATGTTTCTTGGATGACCATCGAGCCGCGCTTCTTTGCTCCCCTTTCGGTTGGAGTGATCGCTCGAGTGCTCGCCTGAGATTCCTGAACAATCACGTTCGGCGTGGGCTCTTAAACAGTGTGTCCACGTCTCGTTTGCCACTGCTTCCAGGAGACTCGCCATGAGTTCCCAGTATCGAATTGATGAGCCACATCTGCCCAACCCGTTCTCGCTGATCATGGGCGAGGCCGCGGTAGAGAAGCGAACGCCGGGGTTCAGCGCCGCGGCGAGCGGATTCGCGGCCAAGTTCGCGAGAGATTTCCTGCTCTACTCCGGCGAAGGGCATCTCTGTACGGTCGCCCCCACTCGGAGCGGCAAGGGAGTGAGCGCCATCGTGCCCAACCTGAGCCACTATCGAGGCACGACGATCGTTCTGGATCCGAAGGGAGAGAACTACGACATTACCGCCCGAGGTCGACGCGAGATGGGGCATCGGGTCTACAAGTTGGATCCGTTCGGCGCGATCGACTCGACCACCGACTCGGTCAATCCGCTCGACGCGTTGCGTTTGCCCAACGCCGATGTGGAAACCGATGCCCAGACGTTGGCGGAAGCGATCGTACGCGGCATGACCAGTTCGCGCGAACCGTTCTGGGATCATTCCGGAATCGGGTTGCTTTCCGCCATGCTGATGGTCGCGGCGACTCGAGAGGAGCCGAATCGCAATCTTGGCTGGGCGTTCGACATGCTGAGTTCGGACGATGTGGTCTACAACTTGGCCGTCCTGCTCGACACTCAGAAGGAGACCATGCCCGCGCAAGCCTATCGCGAGATCGCCTCCTTTCTACAGATCACCGACCTGACTCGATCCGGCATCCTGGCGGTGACTCAGTCGTATTTCAAAATGTTGGCGACGACCAAGGTGCGTCGCACGATTGACACGAGCACCATCGATTTGGCCGACGTGATCGACGGCAACCCGGTCACGATCTACATGATCTTGCCGAGCGAACGGATCAACAGTCACGCTGGATTGCTCAAGGTCTGGTTGGCGACGTTCTTCAAGGCGGTGTTGGCCCGAAAGTCCCAGCCGACTCACAAGACTCTGTTCTTGCTGGATGAAGCGGGCCAATTGGGCGGCTTCCCGTTTCTCGAGAGCTTGATGACTCTTGCCGGCGGTTACGGAGTCTGGTTGTGGCTCATCTACCAAGATCTGTCCCAGCTTCAGGCGGCTTATCCCAAGACGTGGAAGACGATGCTTAACAACTGCGGCGTCTTGCAGTTCTTTGGCGTGAACAACCGGCAGATGGCGACGAGTTGGGCGGAGTGTCTTGATTCATCCGCCGCCCAGATCCTGAAACTCGCGAACGACGAGCAGATGTTGTTGCTGCAGAAGCAAGGCGAGGTCCGTTGCCGTCGCATCAACTACCTGCACCACCCCTATTTCGCGGGCAAGTGCGATCCGAATCGACTCTTTCGCAACCACCGACCGGGCGGGCCATCCATGCAACCGTAGATCGGTAACACGCGGGGCAACCGTCGACTCCGTCCAAACGTGGACTCCATAGGAACATTCCATCGTGGGCCGTTCGTCGATCTTGGCGGACGGCCCGCTTTCGTTTCCATGAGTGAGCGATGCGAGCCGTTGAGCGACTCGGCAACCAAGGTGACAGCGGTCGAGAAGTTCGTGGTTCGAACTTTCTTGGGGCAATTTCAAAAAAGCCATGCTGGATCGCGAGTCAACTCTCGCTGTGCATTTCAGAGCGGCCACTAGTTGAGCTGCTTCTTTTCAAGAACGCTCGAAGGTCACGCACCTTCCACTTTTCACGGACGTCTCGCAGCCTGCCAGGGATAGGGCTCGAGGCAACTCCTTCGGCTCCAAGTTTTCAGGAGAACCTCTCATGTCGCTCGCACTGCGAAAGATTCGCACGGGCCTCGTCATCGCCCTCGCTCTGGCTGGTTCCTTCGTGGCTCGTTCGTCGGTCGCCCAAGACCTGCGATCGTCCGACCTCCGCGACATCGACAACATCGCTGTCGAATTGGCGGATCGTACCAAGAGCCTCCACGATGAGTTTCATCATCATCTCGAGCGGCAACGCTATGCCGCCTCCCTCGACGACGATGTTTCGGCGCTCGAGCAGATCGCCGAACAGCTCCATGAGTTCGCTCATGATTCCAACGGCAGCTTCCGTTCCACCGACCTCCTGCGTCGCAGCAACAACGACGTCCTTCGCCTGGCGATCCGGATCGATCGCAGTGTTCAACTGCTCGAACGACGGGTGACCGGCAACGACGCTCGGCGCGGTCTCGCGCATATGGAAGAGGATGCGTCCTCGGTGATCCGATTGGCCTTGCGGCTCGATCGGTACCTCGGAATCGACAATGAAGTGTTGGACGAGGAAGCCGATCGACTCGAGCAAGCCGTTAAGTTGCTCCACGATGAGTTTCACCGACATCTCGAAGGCTATGAGATGTCGCGTAGTCTCGATCGGGAACTCGAGTCGCTTGAGACGCTCGTCGAGCACATGCACGACCTGACTCATGGTCGCACCTGGGGCGAGATTCACTTGCCTCACCTGATCGACGACATCTACGAAGTGCGAGCCCGCGTCAGCGAAATCAACGAACTGCTGCGTGAGCAAGCCTATCGAGGTGTGCGAACGCGAGACTGGGATGGCTTCGAGCATTCGCAAGACGCACTGCACGACATCCTGGCTTCGGCCTACCTGCTCGAGCACATGAGCCGCAAGGCGGATGGAGATCTGGTGGGATTCCAGGATCGTGATCGAGGGAGCGCTCGCATCGTCTTGGAGCGTCCCCGCTACGATCGCCATGGACATGTGATCCGCGATCGCTACGACCGCGATCCGCATCGCGACGATTACTACGATCGTCACCGTCACTAAATCGGCCGGAAACATCCAACCGATTCTCAATGACGGCGGAAGCGACTTTCAAAAGACAAGGCCGAGCCCTCTCACGGGAGGACTCGGTCTTGTCGCGTTCTTGATGGTCAATTGACCGTGACGAGCAGCGGCCTACTGGCCGAGGCAATACAGATAGTTATGCGAACGTAGGAACAGGTGATCATCCGCCACCGCTGGACTCGCATCGAAGACTCCTCGGTCCGAGAGTTGATTGGTGGCAAGCAACTCGAATTCTGGCCGGGCCGCGACAACGAAAGTCTTGCCGTCGCGGGTCACGTAGTAGATCCGATCGCCAACCAAGATGGCCGACGCGTAGACTTGTCCGGCTCGATTGAGGCGTTCCTCATACACGATTTCGCCGGTCGCCAGATCGGCGCAGTAAGCGATTCCTTGTTGGTCCTGCATCCAGTAGAGGTGGTCGCCGCTAACGATGGGCGACGTGACATTGGTTCCCTTTTGGCTCGTCCAAAGTCGATGGGAATCGGTCACGTTGCCACTGCCTCCCAATCGCACCGCCAACGCGGTGATACCCGATCGGCCACCGAGACAATAGACGATGCCTTGGTTCGCCACGATGCTGGGGACCATGTACCAGCCGATATCGGTGTCGCATTCCCAGAATCGCTCGCCGGTCGCCGGGTCCAATCCCCAGATGCTCCCTTGGATCGCGAAGACAAGTTCGCGACGCCCTGATTCCGCTTGGGCGATGATCGGTGTGTTCCATGATTCGCGAACACCGCCGACTTCCCACACTTGCTCGCCGTTATCGCGCCTCAGCGCGATTAGCCGACCGCTCTCGACACTCGCGTTGATCACGACGAGATCATCGACCAGCAACGGCGAGGCTCCCGAACCCCAGCCATGAGTCTGTTCGCCCACGCTGGCCGTCCACTGTTGATTGCCGTCGTGGTCAAATGCGAAGACTCCGGATTTGCCGAAGAACACATACACGGACTGATCATCGACCGCCGGCGTGCTGGCCGCGAATCCATGATCACGAATGCTCTCTTCCTCGGGGAGTTTGGCGGCGATCTTGCGTTCCCAGATCAAGTCGCCCGACGCACGGTCGATCGCCAACAGATGTCGCTGCAACTCATCGATGCTCCCTCGGTCCTGGCCTGGAACGAAATAGCCGGAGTAGGCCGTGATGTAGACTCGGTCGCCCCACACCACCGGGCTCGACGATCCCGCGCCTGGAAGTTCCAACTTCCATCGCATGTGCTCGTCGTCGCTCCACGAGGTCGGTACGTCGCTCTCGCCGGCGATGCCATTGCCGCTCGGGCCGCGAAATCCCGGCCATCCATCCGCTGCCAATTGTCGCGCCGAGGGTTGGGAATAGGAGACGGTCGTCGAAGCCTGAGGAGAGGCTCCGCTGGAGGAACTCGACGGATTGGTGGAAGCCGATGGAGCACAAGCCGCGGTGGTCAGCAACAGTGCCGCGAGGAGACCAAGCAGCAGCGCCGAGTCGGGGCTCGTGGGTAAGCCAAAACGAGCGAGCGGAGTCGCGATTGTCCACGACGGTGTGGGTGCGGCCATGGTCGTTGCCTCGTGAAATTGGTGGATGGTGTGAGGGCGAGTCGTTGCGCGGCTTTGGGAGCGCGGCTTTGCGAGCGCGGTCGAGCAATGGTCGAGATCTTGATGTCGCGGTCCGTGGATGGGGTTGGCTGTGGAGCGAGTTGATGGCTGGTTTGAGGAGGCGAAGAGTCCCTCGCTGATGCTTCTTGCGGTTACGCCTTCAGGGATCGAGTTGGACGGAAGTGTTGGTGGGGTAACGGGTTGATGGCTGGTTCGGGAAGTCGAAGAATCCCTCGCTCACGCTTCGGGTTTCCTTTGGTTTTCCCACGCTTTTGAATTGATTGGCCTGGGCGAAGCGTGAAATGCGCGACATCAAAACTCGCGTATCGGGTTTCCTTGGGTTTGCCATGTTTTTGGTTCAGCCGTCTACTCGCCGGACGGCAAGCGTTCGACGATGAGCCAGTTGAGGCAGGTGTTGGTCGTGCCGCCGGGGAGTCCAATCCCGACGGTTAGTCGGCCATCGGTCACGCTCACTTCCGCCGAGTACTCCTCGAATTCGACAGTCGTTACGTCGCGCGCGATCGACTGGTTCTCCACCGTCAAGTTCTGACCGGTTTGTTCGTATTGACTGTCGCCGATGCAGAGGTGGACGCGGTAGTCTCCATTGTCGACCGCGATTTCAAACACGTCGTGGGTTCGAGTGAACAAAAAGGTGTCAGCGAGAGGATCGCCGAGCGACTGTCGGTCGCGATGATTCGCCTGAATGTCTCGTAGCCAGCCTCGTCCCGTCTCCTCATCGAACAACCGACCTGAATCGAGTGACCATCCGTCCAAGTCACGAGTCGCCGGACCGGCGAAGTTGATGGCGGCAACCGTGCGGTCGACCGGGAGGGTTGGCGGTCGACCGTCGAAGTTCTCGCCGGGCCCGAAAGCCTCCCAACTGGTGCTCGCGTTCTCAAACGGTAGGGCGTCGTCCCCATCGGGGATGCCGTCGAGATCCGCGTCATCGTCGGACCGACGAATCCAGGGGCGAGGCACTTGCTCACGAAGTTGGTCCCAGTACCAGATCGCAAACTCGCCTCGCGTCGTCAATGAGTCTGGTGGTTTAATCGCCGGCACATGAGGGAACTCGGTCGAGGCACGCCGCATCATTTCGTCTCGCCAAGCATCGCTCGCCATGTCATCGGCCGCGAACGAGGTCTCCCACGGCGAGACTGGAAGAACTCGATGAGCGGCCAAGAGCTGCACCGCGCGAAATGCCTCATGCTCCGGCTCCAAATCATCGAACGGCCAGAGCATCGCGGGTTGCCAAGACGCTGAGTCCGCCTCGTCGACTCGCGGTTGTCGGGGCGGGTTCACGAGACCGATCCAGATCTCGCGCATCCACCGCTTCTCGCCTGGGATGACGTCGAGTTCGATGCCGTTGTTCAACGCGACCGCCGCGATCGCTCCGGCTCCTTGGCCCACCATCATGCTTTGATCGTGCAAACGTAGGGCGGAGCTCACGAGGCTCGTGTATCCGAGGTTCTTTTGCGCGACGAGGAGTCCACGCGTGTCTCGCGGAATCAAGGCTCGCGCCGCGAGCAAGCTGCGTCCCGCGTAAGGCGGTCCCCAAGTCCGCCCCGGTCGAAACGCGGCGCGCCACGGACCTTGCTCGTCCTCCGTGAGGAACTCACGCCGCGTCGGATGAAAGTCGTACTCGAATTGCCAACAGCCGATCCCATCGTGGTACATCGCTTGAGCGAACGAGGTCGAGCGATTGCGAAAGCCAGTGGTGTCTTGTTGACGCATGACATACAGCGTGCGAGTGCGGAGTGATTCGCGGATGTATGGCTTCGGTGGCAAGTGGTCGGCGGTGCCAAAATCGTCGACCAAGCGAAGGTGGCGAAACAGTTCCGCTTGCTCGGGAAACCTGGCGGCTCCCTCGGTTTGCATGAAGTAAAGAAATCCCAATGCATGTCGCTTCGCGTCGTCGAAAATCGTTTGCCGCTGTTCCCGCGACATCAAGACGATGTTCTTTTGGCTCGTGCCAGGAGCCATTTGTTCCAGCCGCGCGGCGACTCGGCCGGGCAGGACGTCGAGCGGATAATCAAACGTCGGAAAGCAGAGTAGGACGACATCGGCGGCGTCGGGAGTATGCGCGCGAATCGCGGGATCGGTCGAGTCGACGATACGACGGCTTTCGTAGATCCAGCGCGGTTCATCGGGATAGCCGTGGTCGCGATAACACCGAGCATCGTATCCGTCTGGCTCAGCGACGACGCTCGCTTCCTCGCTCCATTCGAGCAACACGCATTGCGTGATCGGGTTCATGTCGGTCAGCGGATAGGACTCGCGGTCCGTTGGCGCGAGTGGTTCTCCAAAGTCGCTCCGCAAATCGGGACCGAACATGAACGGCGTTCCCGATTCGCGTACGACGTCTCCCCAGTCACTCGCGTCGATCGTAATCGTCGCCTCGACGCGCAACCGGTCATCGCCCGCGGCATGGACAAAGCTGGCGCCGGTCACTCGGGCGAGGCCGTTGTCGTGGTCGCGCGCGGTCAGCACTTGGTCGAGGTGCCAAGAGGTGAGGATCGTGAGCTGGCCCGATTCGATGTAGGGCTCGAGGAGTTGTTCCCACGCTGCGAGCGCCACGCCCGGACGGCACGTCGTGATGACTCGAGTGTTTCCAGGGCGAGCCTTGCCGAGCTGTTCGAGATTCGTGGCTTCGATTCGATCGATCAGTTCGAGAAACAGTCCGTGCCGCGGAAAGGGAACGCCGTGTCCATATCCCTCGGGCCCGCGATTCTCGTCGATGGCGACGAGCGACTCGGCCGTGAATTGTCCTCCGAGCCAAGGTGTGTCCGAGACGACCACGATGCGCTCGACTCCCATCCGCGCCGCTTGGATCGCCGCCGCGAGCCCCGATTCCGTGCCGCCGACGATCAGCAGGTCGGCTTCATGAGACAGAACTTGGGAGCTCGATTCTTGTCGCGCGGAGCCTTCCATGTTCGTCGAGTACGAAGGTACCGGACCGGTCCGAGCGAGGCTTCCCGCGAGTACGAGCCCCGCGATTAGCAATGGAAACTCGACACGCCCATGCCAGCTCCCCTTGGCCATGCTTGACCTGGGCCCCAATCCCCGAGTCGAGCGCGGGAGGGGGAACCCCAGAGTGGACAGTCGCGGGCGGGCAAAGAGTTTTTCTCGAATTCCGTGGAATCGTTGCAACGTTTGGCTCCCAGCGGTTCCCAGTAAGTAGCGGGCGGAGGGGCTGTCAACGAAACTCGAACGACCGGCGGCCACTAGGCGGCTCACTCCAACCAAGGCGCGACCGACGAATGAACCGTGAGCGGATCGAGATGATCGACCAACTCGCGCGACGCCACGCGGCGTCACTCATTCTCTACGCGCGGCAATGGTCAAACCAGCCCGAGGACGACGTCCAGGAAGCGTTGCTCGATTTGATGCGGTCGGATCCTTGGCCGGACCGACCCGAGGCATGGCTGTTCGGAGCGACTCGTCATCGAGCCTTGAATCGCTTGCGATCGCGGCGGCGGCGCGAGCGGCATGAGGAAGCAGCGGCGAGTTCGGCGGCGAATTGGTTCGTGGCCGACCCGACGGCTCGGTTGCAAGCCGAGGAGGTCGGCTTGCTCTTGGAACGATTGGAGTTGCCGCTACGCGAGGCGGTGATTCTGCGGATGTGGGGCAATCTCACTTACGCGGAGATCGGTCGGTTGACGCAGGCGAGCGCGAGTACGGCTTGCCGACGATTTGAGGAAGCGATCGACCTGCTGCGACAGTGGAGCGGCTCGGCGGAGCCAACCATGGACGAACGACCTACGGGAACGGCGTTGGATCGTTCCGTGCGAGAGTATCTAACTACTCGGCCGGAACATCCTGACCAGAACGATGCGAGGAAACCATGAACGAGCCTAGCGAAGCGACACCGAACGAAGAGTGGGCCGCGGTCATGCTGGGTTCGCACCTGCCGGCTCCACCCACCTGGAGCGAAAGCGAACTCATGTTTCGCGCCGGCGAACAAGCCGCGGAAGCACGGTTGGCCGGCGCGCTGCGAACTGCTCGACATCGTACGTTGGCCTGGGCCAGCTCCGCGGCGGTGGTCGCCAGCTTGGTGACCACCATCGCGATGATGATCGGATCGGGGCAGGGAGTATCTGGTGGCGCCGCACTAAGCTCACCGGGCGATCGATCAGAGCTCGTGAATTCCGCTCCAACGGGCTCGGCGGCTCGCGATGCCGACCAGTCGATCGCGTCGCAAGGGACAACGGATACCGGCGGAACGCGGTCCTCGGTCGCGACGGTCGGCACGCTCGAGGCATTGCCTCCTCGATGGGAGCGTTGGGTCACCAGCCAGTCGGCTGGCCCAGGTGATTCGCCTGGCTCTAGCCAGCGCGAAATCCTGGAACCGACTCCGGCCGATTCCCAGGACGAGACTCCGCCAACCAACTTCCGACTTCGTCGCGATTGGTTGAGCGGTTTAAGGGCCGGGATGATCTGAGTCACCGGCTCTGACAATCGCATTGAGCGATTCGAAACGACTTGAGCGAGAGACCGTTTCGCTTGCTCGTTTCATCTCGGGCTTGTTCTAGCTCGGCGGATCTCGCGTCCTTCGCGGCGAGGGATCCGTGCGTGGGTTCCGTGGATTTCGATTTGTTGTTTCGGCTGACGCCGCTCGGCGTGGTCGTCATGGTTCGCGACTCGAACCTAATTGGGAGAACGACATGATTCGTCGAAGGATACGTAAGTCGGTACCGCGCCGAGCTCGCCGACCATGGCCAGGCGTTAGCGCCGCGACTTTGTTGTTATGCGTTTTGGCGCCTGGGTGGGGTCTTGATGCCAAGGGCCAAGAGCAGCTAGAGGAAGCCAGGGAAGGGGCACCCGCCGTTCAAGGCGTGGTGGATTTCCAAGTCGCGCCCGACGTCCGGCGGCTGGAGTTCTCGCCGACGGCGGTCGCCGAGCCCTTTCTCGGGATTGAGCTGTTCCCACCGCTGCGCGATCGGCGTCCGGGAAACGCGGTGGTTTGGTTTGGGAAGGTCAAGGCCGAACAGAACGCGTTCTTTGGCAACCCCGAGATTCAGACGAAGATCGCCGAGTGGGTGGACAAGCCACTGGACGAACTGCGCGCCGAGCCGCGGCCGCTCCTGACGCCTGAGAGCGCTCCGTTCTACTATCTGAAACGCAGTGCCTACAGCATGCAGTGCGATTGGCAATTGCCGGTGCATGACGGCGAATACGTCTCGATTCTGTTGCCGGACGTGCAAGAGGCTCGCACCTACGCCCGATTGTTGGCGGGCATCGCGCGATGGCAAATCGCCCATGGGGATTACGACGGCGCGATCGAGACACTACGTATCGGATACGGCTTGGGTAGCAAGGTCGCGGAAGCACCCGCCTTCGTCTGCACGCTGGTTGGAATCGCCATTCACGGCATCATGCACGAGCAGCTCTTGGAGATGATGCAACAGCCCGACGCGCCGAATCTCTATTGGGCGCTGACCGCGTTGCCACGGCCTCTGGTCGATCCACGCCTTGGACTTGATGGCGAGTTCGACGCGATGGAGTTGTCGATTGGTCGAGCCTTGAACGCCGAGGGGCGTGACAACGACTCGGCCTGGTGGACCGAGCGCGTGCGCGAGATCGAGGTCATGAACGAGCTGTTCGAGACCGGTCGCGACAGTCGCCCACGTAGCTATCCGATTATCGAGGCGGTCGAGGCGATCAACCGCAATCTCGCCGAGTACCAACGATCGAAGGAGGTGCTCATCGATTTGGGCTGGGACGCGGCGGAAGTGGAAGAGATGCCGATGGGGCGCGTGATGGTGCTGGCCAACTGGCATGTCTATCGCGTTGGTCGCGATCGCATGATGCGGACCCTGTATCTCAGTCATCGCGAACGGATGAAGTACGTGAGTCGCGACCACGAGGAACTCTCGGCGCTGCCCGAGTTGGGCTTGATCCACAAGGATCTCGTGCTGGTGGGGCCGGTCGTCCACGAAGTGTTGCTGCGGCAGGAGCGGGATGTCGCCTTGTTGCGAACCTATGCCGCCGTGCAGGCTCATGCGGCGGCCAACGAGGGTCGGCTCCCGGAAACCCTGGATGAAATCACGGTGGTGCCGATTCCGTTGCACCCTGGAACGGGCGAGCCGTTTGAGTATGAACTCAATGGCGAGTCGGCCACGATCCGGGATCCGTCAATCACACGCAAGCCGATCGAGGTGATCATCAATGTGAGGCCGAACTGACGGCCTAACCGAGGATTGCGGGGATTCGCGGCACGCGAACCGGGCGTTTCATAACGCTCGCGAAGTGTGACGAGCGAGTCGTGTTGAAACGGGGAAGAGGTGGCCATCTCTTCTCCGTTTCGCGTTTCTTGGGCCCGACGATGCGCCGCGACGACCATCTTGCACCTTCTTTGATGGGGTTTCGTAAGACTCTACCCGGTTGCGTTGTCCACCTTCAGTCGGCATTCTGCCTGTCGACGGAATCGGCGTACGGTCCTTATCTCAGAGAGTCGGAACGATGAACGCTCGCTCGGCAGGTACCCCGCGAAAAATGAATCTCGGCCCCGTTTTGGCTCAGGGAGCCAAGTGGTTGGCCGCCTTGGCGGGGACCGTGGGAGTCGGTTGGTTATTGATAATGTTGGCCGGATTCTTCCATCCCAAGGTCTCGGGAGAAGCCGGAGCGCGCTTGCGCCCAATTCCCGAGGGAGCGATTCGAATCGAGGTCGAGCAAGTCGAGCGGCCTCGTTACGAGACCGCCATTGGTTCGGTCGAGCCGATTCACGAGTCGAGTCTGTCGGCCCGCCTTCTGTCTCGGATCGTCGAGCTCAATGTGACGGCTGGGCAAGAGGTCAAGGCCAACGACGTTCTCGTGCGGCTCGACGATACCGATCTCAAGGCCCGCATGGCTCAGGCCGAGGCCGCGTATAGTTCGGCTCAAGCCGTCCTGACCCAGGCGACGAGCTCGTATCAGCGAGCCCAGGCGCTGCGTGAGCGAGAGACGATTCCGCAGGCCGAACTGGATCGCGCCGAATCGGCTTTTCGCACCGCCGAGGCCGAGGTCAATCGACTCGACCAAGCGGTGAAGGAAGCGGCGGCGGTGCTGGACTACGCGACGATTCGGGCTCCGTTCGACGGGATCATCGTCGACAAACGGGTGGAGTCGGGTGATACGGTGGTGCCGGGACAGATCTTGCTCACGCTTTACGATCCGACTCGCATGCAGCTGGTGGCTTCGGTGCGCGAGGGACTTGCCTCGCGCTTGAGTGTCGGACAACAAGTCGCCGCTCGACTCGAGAGCTTGGATCATGAGTGCGATGCGACGATTAGCGAAGTCGTGCCGCAAGCGAGCGAAGGGAGTCGATCGTTCTTGGTGAAGGTCACCGGGCCTTGCCCGCCCGGTATCTATAGCGGTGTTTTCGGTCGACTGCTCATTCCGCTCGACAACGAAACCGTCACGCTGATTCCGGCCGCCGCCATCCGCCGCGTCGGCCAGCTGACGATGGTCGATGTTGTCGACGGCGAGCGCGTACGCCGACAAATGGTTCGACTTGGACGGAGCTTCGATGGCGCTAGTGTCGCGCCCGGCGTTCCTGGAGGGAATGTCGAGGTCCTGTCGGGCGTGCGGCCCGGCGACACCGTCCTGGTCTTTTCCGATACCGAGGTGACACCATGACGGACTCACCGAATTCCCAAGCAGACGTGGCATCGAATCCGGTGGACGACGATTCGCTCGAGCATGGGCCGAGCGATCCGATTTCCAATCTGGTCAAGGTGTTTCTCGGATCGAACCTCTCGATCGTCCTGATCATCGTGGCGGCGGCGTTGGGTTTGGCGGCGTTGTTGATGACGCCCCGCGAGGAAGACCCGCAGATCGTCGTGCCGTTGGCGGACGTCTACGTTTCGTTTCCCGGTCACTCGGCGGCCGAGGTCGAGCAACTGGTCACGAGCCCGCTCGAGCGGATGCTCTACCAGATCGACGGAGTCGAGTATGTCTACAGCATGTCGCAAGATGACCAAGCGGTGATCACGGTCCGCTTCTACGTGGGGCAGGATCGTGAACGGAGTTTGGTGAAGCTGTTCAAGCGGCTGCAAGAGAACAATGACGCGATCCCTCCGGGCGTGGCCGGTTGGGTCATGAAGCCCGTGGAGATCGACGACGTTCCGATCGTCGCCCTCACGCTCACGCGTCCCGGTTCGGATGGTCATGATCTGCGACGTTTGGGTGAGGAACTTGTCGAACGCCTTTCGGTCGTGCCGCAGGTCTCGCGAGCCACGGTGATTGGTGGTCAATCCCGGACGGTTTCGGTCGACCTGAATGCGGATCGCTTGGCCGCTCATGGGCTGACTCCCAGCGCGGTCGCCAATGCCCTGCGTGTCTCCACCGTGACCGTCCCCGCGGGCGACGCGGTGCTCGACGACACACGGCAGTTGTTCGCCGCCGGGGCGGGTGTGATTCAGCCGAGCGACCTGGGCGAGCTGGTCATCGGCGTCTACGACTCACGACCGGTTTTCCTGAAGGACGTGGCGACCCTGCGCGATGGGCCCGAGGAAGTCGAATCGTACGTGCGACATGGTTGGGGCCCGGCTCGTGGCTTCCATATTCACGACGGCGCGGCGAGCAGCGTGTTGGGCGCGCCGGCTCATGGCGGTGAGGCCGCCGAGCATGGCGATGCGTCACATGGCGATGCGTCACACGCCGGCGAGTCCGGAGCGGAAGCTCTCGCGTCGTCCGAGCCCGCCGTCACGATCACGGTATCGAAACAAAAGGGCTCGAACGCGGTCACGGTCGCGGAGTCGATTCTGCGAGTGGCCAATGAGCTGCGGGCCGAAGTCTTGCCCGACGACGTCGAGATGATCGTCACACGCAACAGTGGCATGGTGGCCGATGAGAAGGTCGACGAGCTGATCGAGGCTCTTGGCGTCGCCATCATCATCGTCATTCTGCTGCTGACGATCGGGCTCGGCTGGCGCGAGGCGATCATCGTGGCGATCGCCGTGCCGGTCGTGTTCGGTTTGACTCTCGCGGTCAACCTATTGGCTGGCTATACGATCAACCGCGTGACGTTGTTCGCCTTGATCCTGTCGCTCGGTATGTTGGTCGACGATCCGATTGTCGACGTCGAGAACATCGCGCGGCACTTCGGCGAAAAAGGAAAGCGGTCTCGTCGGATCGTGCTCGACGCGGTCAGTGAGATTCGACCGCCTCTGATCAGCGCGACCTTCGCCGTGATCGTCAGCTTTCTGCCGATGTTCTTCATCACCGGCATGATGGGACCCTACATGTCCCCGATGGCGCTCAACGTGCCCGTGTCGATGTTGATGTCGATGTTGGTCGCCTTCACGATCACGCCATGGCTTTCGTATCACCTGCTGCGTCCGCATAAGTCGCATGGGGCTCCGGCGCCGGAATCGACCGGTGCGGCGGCGGCCGCCGCCTCGCATGGCGGTGGGCAAACTGGTCCTCAAGAGTTCTATGACCCCGAGGTGATCAAACGGACGTACCTCTACCGCGCGTTCCGACCGATGATGTTGGTGATGCTTCGAAACAAGCTCACCGCGATCGCATTCTTGTTGGGCATCTTCGCGTTGACGGTGGCCGCTTCGGCGCTTGCCGCGACTCGGAGTGTGCCGCTGAAAATGCTGCCGTTCGACAATAAGAATGAATGGCTGCTGGTCGTCGACATGCCCGAGAACGCGAGTCTGGAGCAAACCGACGCGGCGATTCGCGACCTCGAACAGGCGGTTTCGATCGAGCCCGAGGTGACCGACTACACGAGCTATGTCGGCGTGGCGGGGCCGATCGATTTCAACGGCCTCGTGCGACACTACGCTTTGCGTGAGCTGCCTCATCAAGCCGAGATTCGGGTCAACTTCGTGGGCAAACGGTATCGTCAGCAACAGAGCCACGGGCTCGCGCTGCGACTGCGCGAGCGGCTCGAGGAAATTGGCGAGAACCACGGCGCGCTGGTCCGCATTGTCGAGTTGCCGCCTGGCCCGCCGGTTCTGGCTTCGCTCGTCGCGGAAGTGCGTGGCCGGGCGGATCTGAGCTACGACGACATTCTGGGAGCGGCGGATCGTGTCGCCGATCGCTTTCGGCTCGAGCCGGGTGTGGTCGAGATCGACGAGGTTCGGGAAACGCCGGTGCAACGTTGGACCTTCGTCACCGATCAAGAGAAAGCCGCGGTCGCCGGTGTGAGCGTGGCGGAGATCGCCGAGACGATACGGATCGCCGTGCATGGCGTGAATGACGTGACACTGCGGACCGATCACGAACGCCAACCGCTCCGCGTGATGGTGCGGTTGCCTCGGGAGGATCGGACGCACGTCCAGGATCTATTGTTGCTGCGAGTGCGCTCGTCCAGTGGCGGCATGGTTCCGCTCGCCGAGTTGGGCCAGTGGGTTCAGGCCGATTCCGGGCAGACGATTCATCACAAGAATCTGCAACGTGTCGCGTATGTGATGGCCGAATGCGTCGGACGACCTCCCGCGGAGTGCGTGGTCGACATCTTGGCCGACCAGGAAAGCGATCCCGCGGTGGGTGTGGATCGTGATGCCCAGGTCGTGCCGGTGGCCGATCGAACCTACCTGCGGCCGGGCGGCGGAGTCGCTTGGTCGTTGCCGGAGGGGACCGAGGTGACGTTCGCTGGCGAGGGTGAGTGGAAGATCACGCTCGACGTGTTCCGTGATCTCGGGCTCGCGTTTGGCGCTGCGATGGTGATGATCTATGTGATCCTCGTGGCTCAAACCGGTTCGTTTGTCGTGCCGATCATCGTCATGATGGCGATCCCGCTGACCGTGCTTGGCGTGATGCCGGGCTTCTGGTTGCTCAATCAAATCTCGGGTGCCGAAGTTGGTGGATTCGCCGATCCGGTCTTCTTCACGGCGACGGCCATGATCGGCATGATCGCGCTGGCGGGAATCGTGACGCGCGACTCGATCATCTTGGTCGACTTCATGGAGATGGCGGTGAAGGGTGGGCGGCCTCTCTTCGACGCGATTCTCGAGAGCCGCGTCGTGCGACTCCGTCCGATTCTGCTCACCGCCGGCGCGGCGATGTTGTCGAGCCTGCCGATTACGCTCGACCCCATTTTCTCGGGGCTGGGTTGGAGCCTGATCTTCGGCCTGATCGCATCGACGATCTTCACGCTGTTCGTCATCCCGGCGACCTATTGGTTGCTCAAGGTTGGCAAGGTGCATTAGGCGGAAGGATGAAGGATCGGGGGCGGGGCTGGAGGGTAGAGCTTGGGCGAACGTGTTTGGCTCGCCCAGGTTGGAGGTCAGGGATTGGCAAGCCCCAGCGGGGGCTTGATCGGTACCAGATGCGTCGGTTGTAGCGAGCAGGCTCCTCACGGTGCGTGGTTGGGGCGTCGTGGCGATTTGCGAGGCCAGCGAGGCTTGCGTTGGTAGGGTGGTCAGACGGGGCGATTGTCGTGTTTGAACCTTGTCAATCTGGACCCTCTTAATCATTCTGAAGTTGTCAAGTCGCGATTCCCTGGCGCGGCTTGCGCTTCGTGGCTCCAAGTGGCGAGAGTCCCGGAGACGACGGGATTTCCGATTGCCACACTCTCAATCCGAGGATGGTCAGTTCATGGCCTCGATCGCGACCGTGCCAACGCAATTCGAACAACTTCGTTCCTTGATCGCCGAGAAAACCGCCACGGTGGGTGTCGTCGGTCTGGGTTATGTCGGACTGCCTCTGATCAACGCCTTCGTCAACGCGGGGTTCCATTGCCTCGGGTTTGATGTCGACGCCAAGAAGGTCGACCTGCTCAAGCAGGGACGCAGCTACATCGAGCACATCCCGTCGGACATCATCTCGGCTTGGCTCGACAAGAAGCAGTTTGACGCCACCGCCGAGATGGCTCGCTTGGCCGAGGCGGACGTCATTCTGATCTGCGTTCCGACTCCGCTCAATTCAAGCCGCGATCCGGACCTTTCGTATGTCGAAGGGACGGCCCAGATGGTGGCCAAGGCGCTGCGCCCGGGGCAATTGGTCGTGTTGGAAAGCACGACCTATCCGGGCACGACTCGCGATGTCATGTTGCCGATTCTCCAACAGGCCGGTTTGACGGTGGAAGAGCAGTTCTTCCTGGCCTATAGCCCGGAACGAGAAGATCCGGGCAATCCGAACTTCACGGCCAACACGATCCCGAAGGTCGTGGGTGGTATTGGCGAGGCGAGTGGTGAGTTGGCGGCGTCGTTGTACGCTCACGCCGTGGTCGAGGTGGTGCCCGTCGCGAACTGCGAAGTCGCCGAGGCATGCAAGATCCTCGAGAACACCTATCGCTGCGTCAACATCGCGATGGTGAATGAACTGAAGGTGCTCTTCCAGAAGCTCGACATCGATATCTGGGACGTGATCGACGCGGCCAAGACCAAGCCGTTTGGTTTCCAAGCCTTCTATCCGGGACCTGGCTTGGGCGGACACTGCATCCCGATCGATCCCTTCTATCTCAGCTGGTTGGCTCGCCGAAATGAACTTTCGACTCGTTTCATCGAGTTGGCCGGCGAGATCAATACGTCGATGCCTCAGTACGTGATCACTCGGGTCGCCGAGGCGCTGAATCAGGTGGGCAAGCCGATTCGTGGGAGTCGCATTGGCGTGTTGGGCGTGGCTTATAAGAAGGACGTCGATGATCCTCGCGAGAGCCCGTCGTTCAAGTTGATGGAGTTGCTGCAGGAGCGGGGCGCGGTGCTGAGCTACAGCGATCCCCATATTCCGGTCATGCCCGAGATGCGGCACTACGATGTCCCACGATTGGCCAGCGAGGAGCTGACTCCGGCTTATCTCGCGTCGCTTGATGTCGCGTTGATCGCCACCGATCATTCGCGGTTCGACTACGACTTCATCGTCCAGCACGCACCGCTGGTCGTCGATACGCGTAACGCGACCAAGAACGTGACTCGTGGGCGCCATAAAGTCGTGAAGTCGTAGTTGCTTCACGCCGGTCGTGGCGTGGGTTCGAGTCACGACCAGCCATGCCCAACGCGGCCTTCGCGTGGTACCTTGCCTGTTTCCGGCGGAGGGTATCGCGCGAAGGCCGTTTCTCTTTGCTTCTAGCCATATCAAGGCAGCAGGCCGAATCGGGGCCCACGGGCGTCTGGCGAAGGGATGGCCAGTCCGTGTCCAAGGACCCGAGTCGCCCGTCACCGATCAACTTTCCAAGCGTGGGACAAGGACTGCACATGGGTACGATTCTCGTCACGGGAGCCGCCGGCTTTATCGCCAACCAAGTCGCCCGCATGTTGTCGGACGAGCATACCGTCGTCGGTATCGACAACATGAACGACTACTACGACGTGCGACTCAAGCAACATCGCGCCGAGCGGCTGGGCGATGTCGAGTTTCACCAAATCGATATCGAGGACTCGCAAGCCCTTCGCCCGTTGTTCGAGCGACACCGGTTTGACGCGGTACTCAATCTCGCGGCTCGCGCCGGCGTGCGCTACAGCATGGCCAACCCGCACATTTACATGACGACCAACGCGCTCGGCAGCCTCAATCTGCT
>JAGQPS010000054.1:0-3853 GCA_020426595.1 Planctomycetales bacterium | reverse complement strand
CGCGCCGGCGTGCGCTACAGCATGGCCAACCCGCACATTTACATGACGACCAACGCGCTCGGCAGCCTCAATCTGCTCGAGCTGATGCGCGAGTTCGAGGTGCCGAAGTACGTCTTGGCCTCGACCTCGTCGCTCTATGCTGGGCAACCCATGCCGTTCGTCGAGACGTTGCCGGTCAATACGCCGATCTCACCGTACGCGGCGTCTAAGAAGGCGGCCGAGGTGATGGCTTACTCATACCACTATCTCTACGGCATCGATGTCTCGGTGGTCCGCTACTTCACCGTCTACGGGCCCGCGGGTCGTCCGGACATGAGCGTGTTTCGCTTCATCAAGTGGATTGACCAAGGCGAGCCGATCGAACTGTTCGGCGATGGCTCGCAATCTCGAGATTTCACGTACGTCGATGACATCGCCCGTGGCACGATTCTGGCGATGAAGCCCGTCGGCTATGAGATCATCAATCTTGGTGGCGGCAATCAACCGATCTCGATCAACACGGTGATCGAGTCACTCGAGAAGAGCCTCGGCAAGCAAGGGACGGTCAATCGTCACCCGTTCCACAAGGCCGACTTGGTCAGCACTTGGGCTGATATCTCGAAGGCCAAGGAGCTGCTGGATTGGGAGCCGACGGTTTCGCTGGACGAGGGGCTCGAGCGAACCGTGCAGTGGTACCGTGACAACCACGATTGGGTCTCGCAAGTGAATGTGGGTCAGGAGTAGTCGATGGCGGTGCGCCCAGGTCCGGTCATCGTCATTGCCTTGCTCGTGGTCGGCGCCGCGACCGCCGGTTTTGGCATTTGGTGGCATGCCTTTGGTCCTGGCGCGACCGTGCGGGAGCAATTGCGTCTAAGGCAAAGCGACCCATTGCTCCCGCCGACCCATCCCAGCGAAGCGCCTTTGACTCGCCAGTGGTCGCCCGAGTAGCGACTCGCGAGTGGACTCATGTCCCGAACTCGCGGAATCTCCTCGCCGCGGCGCCGCGCTCCGAGCGACGGCTCTCGCGTGACCACGCCGGTCATTTCGCGCTACAATCGAAGCTCCCGTGAATCGCCAACAGGAGCCGACCGATGCCGCAGCTCGATCCCGCCTCGACTCGACCACCCACTTCTTGGACACATCGGCTCGCCTTGTTATTCACCGGCGTGACGATGCTGGGAGGGCTCGCCCCGCTCCGCTGTTTGGCTCAAGACGCTCCGTACCAAGCTCCCGACGCGTTGCCCTTGAGTCGACTCGTGGAGAGAAACGAGCGTCTCGGGGAGGAGAATCTCGAGCGAGTCGAAGCGTACGTCGATCGATTGACGCTCGAGCGCATCGAGGCGCGTCAAGCACGTTGGCGAAAGGGTCTGGCGCAGGAAGCCGCCGCGCGCGAAGCGTGGCGGGAACAGCAGCGATTGGCTCTTCGCTACGTGCTCGGTGATCGCGATGCTCGGATCGCGGAGAGTCGTTTGTCGACCGAAACGCCGTTGGGTGAAACGAGCGTCGTGGCGGCGAATGAATGGGGCAAGGTTCATGCGGTACGGTGGCCCGTGTTCGACGATGTCGAGGCCCATGGGTTGCTGTTGATTCCCGCGGCCGAGCCGCATGCCGACATCCTGCTGCTCGGCGCCGCCGATGAATCGCCTGAGTCGGTTGCTGGAGTTGGTTCGACGAGTGATTCGACCGCGACCGCTCAAGCATTCTGGCGAGCGGGGTGTCGTGTGTTGATCCCGTTGAGCGTCTCGCGTGGCAACGAGGCATCGGGCGATCCGCGAGTCAGGCGGCTCAACACGACCCATCGCGAGTTTCTTTGGCGACTCGCTTTCTTTGTTGGTCGCCATCCTTGGGGCTATGAACTGGCGACGAATCAAACGGGGCTCGACGCTCTGCTTGCGAGTCGCGATTCAAGTCGGCCTTTGGCGGTCGTCGGATTCGCCGACGGTGGCGACGCGGCGCTGCATCTGATCGCGCTCGACTCGCGAATTGACGTGGCTTGGATCGCGGGTTCCTGGGGGTCGCGCGATCGAGCTTTCTCCGAGCCGATCGATCGTTGTGTGTACGACAGCATCGATGTCGGTGGAGCGGCCGAGTTGGCCTCTCTTCGTACGGGACGAATCGTCGTCGAAGCAGCGGCGCGGCCCTCTGTCGACCGTCCCGAACCATGGGAGGGACGCGATGATGCGGGGACCGGATCGATCGCGACGATCCCTTGGGCGGAAGTCCAAGGGGAATGGGCCCGGCTTGAGCGCTACGAGCGGATCGTCGGAGAGGATCCACCTCGCGCGGCGCGACTCTTCGCTTCGGAGGAGGGCAGTGGAGCTTGGGGTAGCGAGTTGGCTTGGGAGCAAGTGCGAACGTGGCTCGAGCTCGACGAGGCGATCGTGCCGGAGCCTCCACGATTGCTCGAGGATCAACGCGGCGCGTTCGATGCAACGGCTCGGCAAGTCGCTTGGGTGCGCCAGTGGATCGAGCACGGCGCGCGTTTGGCCGACGCGAGCCGCGCGAAACGTGAACGCTATTGGTCGCGAGCCGATCGTGGCTCGGCGCGCGACTGGGATCGCAGCACGCTGGGCTATCGAGAGGAACTGCGCGAGTCGGTCATTGGGCGACTCCCTCCTCCGTCTGGCGAGCCCGATGTGCGCAGCGTGGTGGTCGAGCGGACCGAGACTTGGACGAGTTATGAAGTGGTGATGGATGTCGGTGACGGCATGATCCTGACGGGAGTCATGGTGGTGCCACACGAGGCGTTGCAGGCTTGGCAACGAGCGATCGAGGATGGGACCGCCTCCGAACGTCGTTGGCCGGTGGTCGTGATGCAGCATGGTCGCAATGGGCGGCCCTATCTGCTTTGCCAGAGCGACGCGCATGAGGATTCGTACCATGCGGTCGGCGCGCGGTTGGCGGAGCGTGGCTTCATCGTGTTCGCGCCGCAACACTTGTACCTCGGCGAGGAGGCCTATCGAGTCGTGCAGCGGAAGTGTTTCGCCTTGGGCATGACGTTCTTCGCGCCGATGGTGCGGCAGCACGAACGGTTGTTGGAGTATCTGGGGAGCGTGCCGGTCGTCGATCCGACTCACATCGGCTTCTACGGCAAGTCGTACGGAGGCAAATCGGCGATGCTGATTCCGGCGGTGCTCGAAGGCTATACCTGCTCGATTTGTTCGGCCGACTTCAATGAACAGGTTTGGAAGCACACGGGGCTCGAGCACGCGTTCTGTTTTCCGTTCACTCTGGAGTACGAGCATACGGAGTTCGACTTCGCCGATCGTTTCAACTATTCCGAGCTGGCCGGGTTGATCGCGCCTCGATGGTTCATGGTGGAGCGCGGACACTCCGACGGAGTCTCGCTCGATTCCTGGGTCGCGTACGAGTACGCGCCGGTCCGCCTGCTGTATGACCAGCTAGGCCGGCCGGAACGAACGCGGATCGAGTTCTTCGAGGGGGGCCACGAGATCAACGGCGTGGGGACTTTCGAGTTTCTCGAGCAGTGGTCGTCGATCGAGATCGACGAGTAATCGGGGGGACCTCGAGGGGCGATGGCCGGCAAACGGTAAAACAGTTGGCACGGGGCGCGACGAGGCTCTAGATTGGAGACTGGCATTCCGGCTCGAGCCATGCGTGGCATGGTGCTCCCCTTGCCGTACCGGCTCGGCCCCTGGGGCGCTGGAGCTCGAGTGCCCGCCCGCTAACGACTTTGGATGTCGCGCGTTCAGGAGTAGAGCTAGACGGAATTGTTGGTGGCGTGACGAGTCACTGGCTTGTTCGAGAAGTTGAAGAATCCCTCGCTCACCGGGCTGTTGATGTAAACAGACTCGCCGCATCGTGCGGCCGTGAGACGCCCATCGAGGTCGTCTCACGGATCGGTTTTGGGGTG
>JAGQPS010000549.1 GCA_020426595.1 Planctomycetales bacterium | reverse complement strand
AGACTCGTGGTGACGCCTGGTATGGATAGTAGTTGCGCCGCGGTCCACCAAACCTCAGTTCGATGCCACCGGTGAGAGAGAGGTTGTTCATCGTCGAGACAACGCTGGAGCCGAGCGAGAGATTGTCAATCAGCTCGGCTCGCAGCGCGAGGTTGCGCGAGGCAAAGAACTTGACGCCGCCGCCGAATGGGATCGACAACGCCGACTCTTGAATCGAGAGGCTGTTCGTGTCGACGAAGCGATACTCGGCCAGTCCGAAACCGAACGTGGTGAAGGGGCGGATGCGCGCGTCGCCCCACGGATAGTAGTTGACCACGACATCGTAGAGACGAATGTCGGCTCGATCCAACCGTCCCACCAATCCGACGTCGGCTTGGGCCAGTCGCAGTTCGGCTCCCAGGTAGTGGTTGAAGTCCCAGCCGAGCCGAGTGCCGACTAGCATCCCGTTTTGGGCTTCGAGCCCATTGCCGGTGAGCTGTCCACCGAAGAACGCTCCGCTCAAGGCATCGACATGAAACGGTCGATTGCGCCAGCTCGTGCCGACGAGTGGATCGCCTCGCCCAACGTGTCGGGTCTCGGGCAAATCAAATTCGAATTTGAGTTTCGGCAGGCGATGTCCCCAATGTTCCGGGATCGCGGAAAAGGGGAACCCCAGCGAGCGTCGAGGCGTCTGCTCGGCTCCACCCACGGCGAGATTCGCGGCGCCTTGTTGCAGGGCGAGGGGATTGAGTCGCATGACCCGACCTCCCCGTATCGCATCATCCGGCACCGGCTCTAGCAACGGCGATGTGGGCTCGATGGGTTCGGCGAGGCCACCCGGATCGCTCCACGTTGTCTCGTCGGTCGTGTCGTGGAGAGGCTCGACCGTGTCTCGCATGGGATTGGGCAGCAGACTCGGGATGCCGTCGTCAGCGCCACCGAGCGTCGGCGGCGCTCCCGTGGGACGTGGAGCCGGAAACTCATCTTGGAAGTTGGCCGGTCGAACGCCGGCATCGAGCAAGCTCGCCGTCCGCCGAGAGCTGGAGGACGAAGGAAACGAAGGGCGGTTTCCTGGGAGTATCACCGATTGGCCAGTGCGCGGAGCGATGGTGCCAGCAGCGGGAACCTGCGTGGCATGCAGCAAGTCATCAAGACGAGTGCTTTGCGCGGCGGCGGGATGGGTGACGCCGATCGCCAGGCCGCAAGCCGCCGTTAACACGGGGCCGAGCAACAACGCAGCGCGCAGCTTCGCCGTGAACGACGAAAGGGCGAGATTCAGCGTTGAGGTTGGCCGACCGCAAGCCACGTTCGGATCCTATCGCGAAAAACGGGGCCCCACCAAGGAGTGTTCCGTGTGGGGAACCAAACGCAGGGTAACGCGTCTAAAAAGGCTGCGGATCGTACCGAGCCCCCGGAAACGGGTCAACGCGAGTTGGTGGTTGGTCACGGACGGGCTCGTTTCGCCAAGGCGTGGTCACTGAAGTCGTGCCGCCGGTGGCACTCGACTTTTGCTGTGGGAGTCCGTTGGGCCAGTCGCCTATACTCAGCCCAGTCTTGGCGGCGTACGAGACCGATGCCGCACGATGGTCTTGGTCATCACCGCCTTGATCTCAATGGTCTTGATAGAAGGAAACCGACCCATGCTCGCCTCTTCCACGTTGGCCGCGCTTTGTTGCCTGCTTCAGGATGCTCCTCCCACTCCTCTGCCGACGAGCGGGCCGATTCGAGTCGAAGTTGGCTCCGACGAGGGGGCGGGTTCCGGCCTCGGGGAAGCGACCGCTGGCCCAGTCGATGCCGCGTCATCCGAGGGTTCGCGGCCCGCCGAGGTGGTGGAAGCCGACGAGGTTCCCGCCGTGCGTCCCGTGGCTGGAGACGATTCGTTTCGTGAGTCGCTCGAGGCTCGGATTCGCGAAGACAATCCAGGACTCTCCGAGGACTCGGTGCGCGAGATGGCCGCGTCGATCGTCGAAATGAGGCAACGACTTAGCCGTCGCTCGCCGCTGGGGCCGGTGGTCGAGGACAATTGGGGAGGGCCAAGCGTGCCGACGCCGGACACTGAAATTGAAGAGGAACGCTACATCGGGCCTCGCCCCGACGCGTCGCCCTACGAGCTACTGCAATGGGGACCGGGGCCAGATCCGCAAAATCCGATGGGAACCCCCATCCCGAATCCTTACGCCAATCAATGGCGGACCGACTCGGGTTATTCGCCGCCTGTCCAGAATGGCAATCCGTACGCGACCGGCATGCCGGGTATGCAAGGCATGCCAGGTCAATTGATGCCTGGCATGATGCCCGCTCATCCGATGCCGAACTTGGATAGTCCTGATGAGTTCTACGTGCATTCGCTTCGTCAGGCGGCTCGCCAGCTCGACGAAGCAGCCGCCAACCTCGAGGACCGTGGGGCGTAT
>JAGQPS010000548.1 GCA_020426595.1 Planctomycetales bacterium | reverse complement strand
CAAGTGTGGATCACCTGCGAAGCCGCCCCGGAAGAACTCGTGTGTGATGGCGAATCCCCGAGCCAACCCCAGCGCTGCGCCAGGCCGAGCAAGACCAACAGCGAAATGCCTACTCCTAGCCACAGTGATGCCAAGATCACTTGTCGCAGGAGCCACGCGCGAAATGTCGTTGATGGAACCATGCGGCACATCACCTGTTCATGAGAGCTTGCTCGGTACGTCGAGCCGCGGAATCAAGACCGTTTCGAGAGAAGGCGCGAGCGGACTGGTGGGCGGTTCCAACGAGGTGGGAACCATGCCGTCACCACATCACCAGCCGCTCGCGCTGTTTCCTCGGCGCGACGATGGTCGCTTGCGGGAAAGTGAAACTACTCGCCGTGCCCCGCATGTTCCGACTCGTCGTGAGCCGACTCCGCCGCCTTTGCGAGTGCGGCGGTTTTCTCCTCATCGGAGAGTGCATTGAACTCGTCGATGCACTCGGGACAGCAGAACCCAACCGTTTGGCCATTGAATTCGGTCGAGCCGCCGTCAGGGCTCACTTCGCCACCCATGATTGGGCAGACTTGGTTAATCGTCGAAACGGGTGTCACCGTCGGCTCGTTTGACGAGTTTCCTTCGGTCTCGGGACTCGTCGAGGGAGAGCAGCCCGAGAGTAGTGTGAAACTCATGGCGAGAGCGAACGACAAGGTGATCGTGCCAATGCTGAATCTGGAAATCGACATCAAAGTGCTCCTTCAAACCAAGCATCACGACGCCGAAACGGACCGACAGGTTGATCGAGGACCAAACCGTTCGCCCGCCGTCTCAAAACGCCGTGTGACCACGAACTAGAAGATCCCTCACCTTCCTCGTGCCCCATGAACAGGCGAATGGCAAGGAAAGGGAATCACAAACAAGATTCGGCCCGACGCTTCACACGCGCCACTTGGCTTCTCCGACGACTCAAAAGCTCGAGCGTCAAACCAAGGAGTGCGGGCCGATCAAAAGAGAGAGCAAGGCTCAAATGAGCCAAGTACAAAACCGCACTTGCACGCCGCCGTCCAAGAATGCGGCGCAAGGAGCAACCCCGGGGCTCCAACGAGATACGCGTCGAGTCGTTTGCTCGACGAGTTTGGCTTGGTCGGGGCGAGATACGACTCGCGGCAATCGATCCGATCCTAGTTCGCGAGCCCCAGGCGACCAGGGTGGAGCCGTTTGGCAGGAACAGCCCGCGGCTCGAGTCATCTCCCAACCCGCGGTCGCGGTGGCAGGTTGCTCTCGGTCGAGGCTCAAGGATCCCCGGCGAACTTGTCGCGACGATCCGAATTTCACGTCGCAACAACCACATTGGCAACTGCAGCTCGAAGGTCGTTCGCTGCGCGAGCGCGAGCAGCATGATCGAGTCGAAGGCGTCGCCGCTTGTGGTGACTGACAACCTCCCCGAGCCGACCGCGGCGAAAAACGACTATCGAAACCCGCGCACACCGTCGCCAATAACGCGGCGAGTGTCACGGCTCGTATTAGTCGTTTGCTTTGAAACACGGCGCTGTTTCCCGAAGGACATCCACGTCAATACGCGATTCGCCATTCCCAACGATCGACACTACGGCCACGTCCCACATGAATGATTCGGGACCCGACGGTGCCTAGCATGGCTTGGCTCGGGCACTTCTTGCCCTCCCTTACAGCGTAGCACCAATCCGCTGGCCGGTACAAGTGTCAATTCGGCGCGCGACGTGCCGGCCTCCCCCGACTCAAGCTAGAAAGCGAGCCAAGGCATACGCGTGACGTTCCGCGACTCGTGTGATGCTCGTCGGGCTGGAGTCGAAAGCAACGCACTCCATCCCGGATATCACCCACACTCTGATTAATGCACGAAACGCCGCCTGTCGTGAACCGCCCCGGCTCGGTCGGATCACTTGAGCACTGTTGAACGTGACGTTGCTTGAGAAGTTCGATTACCGGGCGTCGGGAAGGTCAGTCCGGCCCTCGCCTGTCAATCTCGCAAGGCGCGCCCGAGCCATCTCGGCGTCGGCCAATGTCTGAGCATAGGCCAACTCCATCTCCAAGACGTCGTTCACATCGTCGATGACCGTTTCGATCATCGCTTGGCCCTCGGCCAGCTTCGATTGGTCGATGTCCAGGGTATTGCGAGCCTCGGGCAAAAGTGAATCGCGGTACAAACGAGCGGTCCGTTCGGACGATCGAAGCTGTTCGAGTTCCGCGGTCACCTCGGCCGCCAATTCCGTGCGCAGCGCCGTGGCATTCGCGTGAGTCGACATGTGTCGCCAAGCCGCCTCGTTCTCGATCGCATCGTATTTCGACGCCCATAACGGTACGGTCACTTGGGTTCCCAACGACCAAGCGTCGTTTCCGACACCGACGACGGATGAGGGAGGACGATTATCGTCAATCGCATACCAGC
>JAGQPS010000547.1 GCA_020426595.1 Planctomycetales bacterium | reverse complement strand
CTCGATCCGGAATCGGACGCGAGTACTCCCTTTCGGCACCTCGGCATCCGTTTTGATTTGACCGGAGAAACGCTCGGCCTGAGCGGCTTTCAATCATCCGCCCTGCTCTTCACGCCCGAGAATCGCCCGCTGCTGAGCGTCGGTGGTCGGCTATCGATGAAGCCTCAAGATTTGATTCGGGCGCTCGTGCCAGAGAGTCGATTTCAAGTCCCGCTCACGCGCGAGACCGTGGCGCTGATGCAGTGGTTTCCCCTGCCTCGTCGCGAGGAGCTCGAGCCCAACACCTCGCGGCTTCCTCGCGGTATCCCCTCGAGCATCGATACGACGCGTTACGAGTGAGCCTTGCCCGCGTATGGGGCGGACTCGCCGGAAGATCAGCCTTGCTCAAAGGCCGTAAATCAGACCACGAATCTCGGTCAGTAACTCGACGTGTTCGGGACTCCAGCTCTCGGCCGGGATTCCCGCGAGAGCCTCGATCGGGTCATCCCCCAAGCCCGAATCGGAAACAATCGCATGCTTGCGCTGCGCGGTTCGCGCGAGAATTCGGGAGCGGATCTCATCAGGGTTGGCGATGCCTTCGATCAACCCGGTATGTCCATCGGCGCTACCATCTGGCTTCATCTTGCCGCCCCCCGCCGTCTCGACGACCAGGGTTGAGATACCGAACAGCCGCTGTATCGGTCCCTGGGTGATGCGAACATTCTGGATATTCTCGAATGTGATCGTCGTTTCGTGGATCACCCAGATGCCACGTCGGACTCGAAGGCTTCGATCGTTGAGCACATACCAAGTCGTGTCATATCGCAGATGGACGGCGAGCAGCCCGATGATCGCCGAGGCGACCTCGATGGCGATGGCCAACGGCAGTCCAATGACTCCCGCTAGAAAGTTGGCGACGGAGATCGAGCCGACTCCGATCAACAGCAGGACACCCGCGACGATCAGGCCACTTACGAACTGCAACCGCAAGTAGTTGAGAAAGCCGGGACTCGGTTTGAATGCCTCATAGGCCGCGCCATCGAAGTGCGGCAAGCTTGGTGGCTCTTGCGGCACTCGAAAAACGCTCGATAGAACTCCCCACACGCCCGAATAGAGCTGCTTCGAGGTCTCGGTCAGCGGGATGCCGACTCGAGGGTCGCTCGGCGATCGACGGTCCTTCGCCTTATCTTCCACCGATCCACCGTCCGTCGATCCACTGTCCATGAAGTCATGAGCCATGGGACGACTCCCGTGGTTCGACGGAGTCTCGCTCGACCGACTCGACCGATTCAAGCGAAGATTCCTCGTTCACGACCGTTTCCGGCTTGGCCTCACTAGCCAGCTCGACCGCACCATCCGACGTGGCCACGTCGACATCACGACTCGGAACCATGTCCGCCGGTGTCGAGGGATCCGAGTCGATCGTCGTCGCGGGAGTCGCCTCGATCGCGATCTCGGTAACGGTCGCCGCGGCCGGCGGTTGTGGCGATTCACCCGCCGCGATTCGTTGGAGCGCGTCGCGAATGTCGCTAAGGAGCTGAGTCACCTCGGCGGCCGTCGCGGGTGTGTTGGGCGTGGCGTTCGCGTCGGTTGCGAGTCCCTTGGCTCCCCGCATTTGCGAATAGAGATAGTCCCGCAATTCCTCCGCCGCCAGGATCCCCTCGATCTTCATTTCGGGGGCCGAACTACCGGAGGCGGTTTGCACACTGACCGTGGCGAGGCCGAGCCATCGTTGCAGCAGATTGCGAGTCAGGTGGATGTCTTGGATGCGGCGATAGGTCAGGTGGATTTCGTGGCGGAAGAGAATTCCCCACTTCATCGAGACGCCCGAGTCATCGAACTGATACTGCAACGTGAAGTACTTGGCCAGAAACGGGATGGTGGTCACGAAGCCGCTAAAGAGCCCGAGGAGCAAATAGTAGTTTCGCAAACGCGGGTCGGGACGCCGTATCTCGGCGGGATCGAAAGAGGTGGTCACGGCAGTGGAAAGCACCTGATGAGGAAGAGCAGACAGGTTTCGCCGTTGGTGGTCGCGTGGAGGATAGCTTCGCCACGCCGCGCGCGATGGCGAGTGGCTCAACCGTGGAGGCGCTAGGCACGGATTCCCCGCTCCGTGCCGGCTCGGTTCGAGCCTTGCTCCCACGCTCCCAGAATAAAACGGAGGCCCGCCAAACGCAAAGCAGCCCAAACCGGTTTCCTAGATGTCATGCCAATAAGGTCGCGCATGGCTGCCGGAGAAGATGGCACGGCGAACGGCGGCGTTGTCAATAAAACCGAGGAACCGCGTGCTGGTCGAGCCGTTGAATTTCAGTGGGACGAGTGGCGCGGCAGGTCGGCGGTAAGTTTGAGAAGTCGAAGAATCCCTCGCTCACCGGGCCATTGATTCAAGCCCACCGGATGCGAATCGTGCCCAAGCAAAAGGCGATTT
>JAGQPS010000546.1 GCA_020426595.1 Planctomycetales bacterium | reverse complement strand
AGTCACGAGCGGAAGATGAGTAGGTTTAGCGAGCTGTGCGCGATCGGGAGGGCGGACGTGCGGCGAGAGAGGCAAATCAGCCGATGGAGGAAACACGGTAAAGTCGGCGAACGACCGAGTGCGAGCCATGCAAGGCCCGTGCGATTGTGATTTCGTCGTTCGCAAGGAGCGTATGGTCGCGGGGAGACCGGGCGTTCAAGCGGCTTACCGAGACGATTCCTGACTGTAGTGCAAGTGAGTGAGCGATGACGACTCGATCGACAGACATCCTGGTCATTGGTTCGGGGCCAGGCGGCGAAGGAGCCGCCATGCAATTGACCAAGGGTTCGCGGGACGTATTGGTGATCGAGCAACACACCCGCATCGGCGGTGGGTGCACCCACTGGGGGACGATCCCCAGCAAGGCCCTGCGTTACTCGATCTATCAGCTCACCGAAGCGCTCGCCAACCAATTGGTGAAAGAAGCGGGAATTCGAGCCAATCCAACCGTCGCCGAGCTGCGCCGCAGCGCGCAGAGCATCATCAACAAGCAAGAAACGATGCGGCGGAGTTTCTACGAACGAAACAATGTCGAGATCGTGCACGGCAAGGCGCGTTTCGTCGATGCCAACACGGTGCAAATCGATGACGACCAACTCATCCGATTCAACTACGCGGTCATCGCATCCGGTTCACGCCCGCATCGCCCCGCGGAGATCGACTTTCATCACCCGCGAATTTTTGACAGCGATACGATTCTCAACCTGAGCTTCAAGCCTCGATCGATGACGGTTTATGGAGCTGGAGTGATCGGTTGCGAATATGCCTCGATGTTCCGCAACCTGGATATCAAGATCAACTTGATCAACACGCGCAGCAAGTTGCTCGAGTTTCTCGACGATGAAATCGTCGACGCGCTTAGCTATCACTTGCGCGAGCGCGGCGTGCTCGTCCGTCACAACGAACAGTACGAGCGGGTCGAGCCGACCGACGACGGTGTGGTGCTGTACTTCGAGAGCGGCAAGCAAGTGAAGACCGACATCTTGCTGTGGGCCGCCGGTCGTATGGGCAACTCGGATGACATCGGCTTGGAAAACATCGGAGTCACCCCCAATCGTCGCGGCTACCTTTCGGTCTCGAAATGTTTCCAGACCGAAACACCGAACATCTACGCCGTCGGTGACTTGATTGGTTTCCCCTCGCTCGCCAGCGCTGCCTATACGCAGGGCCGTGCGGCGGCGAATCACATTCTGGGCAACCAGGAGCACTGTGAACTGATTGGGGACATCCCCGCGGGCATCTACACGAGTCCCGAGATCTCGTCGATCGGCAAGACCGAACGCGAGTTGACCGAAGCGAAAGTGCCTTACGAGATCGGACATACCCACTTCCGCAGCCTGGCTCGAGCTCAGATCACCGGCCGCACGGTCGGCATGCTCAAGATCCTGTTCCACCGCGAGACACTCGAGATCTTGGGAGTGCATTGCTTTGGTTCGAATGCGGCTGAGATTATTCACATCGGCCAAGCCGTCATGGCTCAGCGCGGTAGCGCGAACTCGTTGCACTACTTCATGAACACGACGTTCAACTATCCGACGATGGCCGAGGCGTATCGAGTCGCGGCTCTCAACGGTTTCAATCGCCTGTTCTAGGCGACCAGGAAGGTTGCGATTCCTGTCCCAGGATGAAACAACCTCGACGGACTTCTAGTCTCGGCCACGCCCTCCCCGGCTCTTGGTGACGACCACCGGGAGCCGGTTGGGGATTCGTGGATCGACAATTCTTTCGCGGCCGAGTCAACGGGCCGTGAACCGCCCCGCCGCGGCACGAGTCACCTTGGTCATGGCGCATGAACTCGACTCGCGGGCCGGGGGCCGATCGGGACCTTCTCGCCGTTTTTCAACCGAGTCGGTGGCGAACGGACCCAGTCGTCGGCGAAGGTCTCCGTGCGAAATCGCTTTCCCCGCAAGGCATCCATTTGAAGCAACCGCGTCGGGAGCGTCGGCGGGCCCCGTTGCTCAAGGTCGTGCCACCGCTCGATAGTGACCGGTCGATCTTGCGCCTCCGCACACCTTCACCCTCGCATGCTCCGCGCCACATGTCGCAAGGCTTGAACTCAACGCCCCGCGCGGTGCTCTGGGAGTACCAGCGCTGAACATGGAAAGCAACGCGCGTCTATCACGAGCAACATCGAGTGCTGAAGGCGCCTAAAGTGACGACTCAAGAAACGGCAGCGGGAGTCGCCTCATTGAGACGGCTCCCGCGCGAGTTCATTGACGAACACTGGCGACTCTTCTCGCGTGTTACCGACGCACGCGATCCGAGGCTTCCATCGCGGCACGGACGGCGGCGATGTAGGGGACCGAGTTGTTACTGAATCGCTCGTAGGATTCCTCGGTCGCGAAGAGAATGATCCGCCCGTCGACGTACGCTCCATGT
>JAGQPS010000545.1 GCA_020426595.1 Planctomycetales bacterium | reverse complement strand
GCCTTCCGTCGGCTCAGCGGGAAGATGCAGGTTTTCACGGGTGAGATGGGGGATTACCACCGCACTCGGCTCACCCATACCCAGGAAGTCGCCTCGTTGGCCCGCACGGTGGGCCGAGCCCTGCGTCTGAACGAGGACCTCATCGAGGCCTTGGCTCTGTTGCACGATATTGGACACCCACCGTACGGCCATGCGGGCGAGGATGCCTTGCACGAAGTACTGGCTCCCGATGGGGCGTTCTCACACAACCAGTTCGCCCTGACGATCGTCGAGGAACTCGAGCAACGTTACGCGGCGTTTCCTGGGTTGAACCTCAGTTTCGAGGTTTTGGAAAGCCAACACACGCGGATCGACAAGGCGGATCCGTTGCAGCGGCCACTCCTCGAGGCCCAGGTGGTCGATGCGGCCGACAGCATCACCTACGACGCCCATGACACCGACGACGCCGTCAAGCTCGGGTTGCTGACCTTGGATGAGCTGGCCGAGACGACGCTGGTCCGCGAGGCGCTCGAATTCGTCCATCGCACATTCACGATCAGCGATGAGACTCAGTTGCGCGTCGCGGTGGTGCACCAGCTCATCGAACGGCAAGTGACCGACATCCTAGGACACTGCGTGGCGATGCTGTCGAGCTTCGAGCCGAGCTCGTCCCTCGAGGCTCGGCAAATCGAAGGCTTGGTCGGGACGAGTTCGGAGTTGGCCGAACAGAAGCAGGAGCTGGAGGCGTTTCTCTACGCCCGCGTCTACCGCCATCCCGATCTGATCGCCGTCCGCGAACGGGCTCAGGCTCGGCTGCAACGCATGTTCCACGAGTACCAGCGAGAGCCGAGTTGGTTCCCCGAGAAGTACCAACGGAGGGCCGAGCGAGTCGGAGTGCGAAAGATGGCGGTCGATTACCTCGCCGGCATGACCGATCGCTTTTGCGATGATCGGTTCCACGAGATGTTCCCCGGCGAGGTCGAAGCCTAGGTCCCTTCCCGTCAGCGTCGATCCACTCGGCGTCGTGGAAGTACATGACTTCGCGGATCAACGAAAACAGGCCGAGTCCCCATTTAGGAACTCGGCCTGTTCGGTTTCTAGTCAACTCTCGCTTCGCACACTCTTCGGTGTGGCGGCGTCAAGTTGTTGTCGCTCGAGCCTTAGGCGTCGCTCGACTCGAACTCAGGCTTGGTCGCGGTCTTGGTGACGCGATCGTTTTGGCCCACGAATTCGATGAATGCTCGATCGCCCGCGTCGCCCAAGCGGGGCTTGGCGAGACGCAGGATGCGGGTGTAACCACCTTGTCGGTCGGCGAATCGCGGAGCGAGCACGTCAAACAACAGGATGACGGCTTCCTTGCTCCGCAGAATGGCGAACGCACGACGGCGAGCGGTCACGGCGGGAGCCATCGCGGCATTCCACTTTTGGTACGTGTCGCTCTCGCGCCAGCTCTTCCACTCCGCCGAGTTCCGCTCGGCGCTGGTGGCGAACTGCTCGGCGGCCTTCTCGGCCGGCATGGATCGCTTGGCGATCGTGATCAACTTCTCGACCAGCGAGCGAACTTCCTTCGCCTTCGGGACGGTCGTGATCACGCGACCTTGATGCTTCGGCGGGTTGACCGGAGTCTTCCCGTCGGCCTGCGTGAGGCCATCGTAGTAGTCCGACTCACGAAGAGTCAGGATCAGGCTCGTCGCGAGGTTACTCAGCATCGCCTTCTTGTGGGTGCTGGTGCGGCCGAGGTGACGGAAGCGTTTGCGGTGACGCATGGCAATGACTTCGTATGGAAAAGCAAGTGAATCAGCAACCAACCCAACCAGTCTCGAGGCGATCAGCGATCGCCATCGCGGACTAGTGAGTCATCGGGCGGGCCGGAACCCGCATTCCCAGGTGCAAGCCCAGTTCCCCGAGCTTGGCCTTCACCTCGGTGAGAGTCGTCTCACCGAAGTTGCGAACCTCCATCAGCTGGTCCTCGTTGCGCTGGACCAAGTCGCGCACCGTCCGAATCCGCTCGGACTCCAAGCAATTCGTGGCTCGCACGCTTAGACGCAGCTCGGAAATCGGCATGTTGAGCCGATTCTCGAGAGCCACGTCGATCCCCGAACCAGGACGCACCTGGCCATGCACCTGGGCTCCCAGTTCGGCGTACTGCACGAATGGGTTGAGGTGCTTGCGGAGAATCTTCGACGCCTCGACCAACGCCATCTCGGGACCGAGCGATCCGTTGGTCCAGATCTCGAGCGTCAAGCGATCATAGTTGGTCTTTTGACCGACGCGAGTCTCTTCGATGTGATAACGAACCCGAGTCACCGGGCTGAAGACGGCATCGACCGGAATGATGCCGATCTCTTGATCGCCTCGGCTATGCTCGCTCGAGGGAACATAACCACGACCATTCTCGACGACCATTTCCATCATGAACGGAACGTTGTCGGTCAACGTCGCGAGGACGTGGTCC
>JAGQPS010000544.1 GCA_020426595.1 Planctomycetales bacterium | reverse complement strand
CGTCGAAGCCAAACAGATCGAGATCGGCTCCATCCTCGCGAGCTGAAACCACGCCCGAGATTCGAGCCGGCAGCGCGACCGCCGCCGCGGAATCGATTCCATCGTTCGGTTCCGCTTCGGCGATCTCGTTGAAGTCGTTCATCGGCGCCATCGGCGCGGGAGTGGCGACGTCCGAACCCTCGCGATCCTCTCGCGCGCCGGTCGGGAACGTCTTGATGTCCCAGGAGCCGTCGAGTCGGGCGAGGAGCGCGTGTTCACCACTGGGGTCGAAGGCGATCGCCGATACGATATCGCTTTGATTGGGTCGGAAGGCGAGTTCCGCCAGGTCGGAGGCGCGCCAGAACTTGACCGTACGATCCTCAGCGCTCGAGGCAAGGAACCGACCATCGGCCGAGACCGCCAAGGCGACGATCGAGCCCTCGTGGGCGAAGCGAGCCTGTTGGAGAGGATTGATCGCCGCCGAGTCGCGCGACACCAATTCCCATCGCCGGATGCGGTTGTCGGCCCCCGCGCCGAACATCGCGTCGCCATGGGCCGAGAACAAACCGCAGAACTGTTCCTTGAGCGGTTGGCCGAGCGTGTCGAGACGCTCTCCCGTGGCAACCTGCCATACCTTCAACGTTTGATCGGCCGACGCGCTCAAGAGCAGTTTCGAGCTGGGGTCGAACGCCAAGGAGTAAACCGCTCCGTTGTGCCCGGCCAGTGTTCCGACCAACGAATCTTCCGCGACGTTCCAAATCAGAATCGAACGATCGTAGCCCGCCGTCGCCAACCACATTTGATCGGGTGAAAGCGCCGCGGCGAGCATCGCGTCGCGGTGCCCTTCAAAGGACCGAATCAACGAACCGTCCTCGGTATTCCAGAGGTCGGCTCGGCCCGAGAGACCGGTCACGCCCGACGCGGTGAGCAGGCGGCTTCCATCGGCCGAGAACGAAACGCTGTTGACCTTGCCAGGAAGGTCGGTGATCGAGAAACGAAGTTCCGAGCTTCGCGCGTCGAGGACTTCGACCTTGCCATACCGAGCCAACGCGATCGCCTCGCCGTCGGGGCTCCACGCGGCGGCGGTGATGGCTGACCGCGCATCGGGAGCCGCTGGAATGTTGGGGACGATCAATCGACCGGGACGTGGTTCGCTGCCATCGGGGCCCGTGGCTCCCGCTTCGATCCAACGCCGCAACACTTCCAATTCCTCGGCCGACGGACTCGCCAGGTCATCGGGCGGCATTTTCGGTTCCATGCCGAGTGCGGTGAGTCGCCAGAGTCGGCTACCGGCCGCGTCACTCGCGACCACCGCGGGTCCCGAATCGCCGCCCGCCGAGAGGGCCGCGAAGGAACCGAGATCCAAGCCGCCCTCCAAATCATCCGCGTTGTGACAGCCCACGCAGTGCTTGTTGAGGACTGGCTGGACATCGTTGACGAAGTCGGGGTCCTGTCGTTCCTGCGATTGCGCCGCGACGGCCGACAACGTCAGAACGAACGCCAACAGGGCTCGTCCCATTCCATGGATTGGAGTGAGACGTTTCAGGCTGTTTTGGTGGCGAGGAAAACTCATGGGGATCTCGAACGGTGCGAGAGGAGGTGTCGTGCGGGATGTCGCGAATCGTCGACGCGCGACAGGCGAGCCAGTCATGGGTGACTCGCTAGTGGTTGAACAGGAACTCGCGTGTCGTCATGAGGCTCCAAAACAAGTCCTCGATACGCGTGCGACGATCGTCTTCCCCTTCGGCCAGCAAGGGGAGCAGCGACTGTCGTTCCTCGTCGGTCGGATAACGACAAAGGCAGAGCACGAAGGCCTGGTCGAGAATCTGGTTATCGTCCATCTCGGCGGCCAGGAACTGAGCGACTCGACTGTTCTCGGCGGCGAGCTTGTCGTTGATCGTGGTGCCGTTGGCCAGATGCAAGACCTGCACCATGCTCGGTTCGTTGGAACGTTCGCACTCGCAAGTGATGTCGCGAGTGTTCCGTCCAAATGCCTTGAGGAAGTACGACTGAACCGCCGAATCGTAAAGCTCAAGGGCTCGCGTTCCCGCCGGATAGAAGTCGGTACCCGCCGTGTCGGCTCCGGGAAACTCGATCTTGTCGAAGGTCGTCGGCACGTCGGTGACGTCCGAGATCGCGTCCAGGAGGACTTCGGCCATGAGTCGCTTGGGAAAGTACCGGGAATAGTGCCGCTCGTCAGCCTCGTTGCCCGGCACGCCGCGGCTGCTTCGTTGATAGGTGGCGCTGCGCAAGATCTCGCGCATGAGCGATTTCAGGTTGTAATCATGAGCCACCAAGTAATCGGCGGCAGCGTCCAACAGCGCTTCGTTGCTGGCCGGATTGGAGGCTCGCAAATCATCGACCGATTCGATGAGTCCCACGCCAAAGTAGTTCGCCCAAACGCGGTTGGTGATCGCCCGCGCGAAGTACGGATTGTCGGGCGAGGTCAGCCAGTCGGCGAGTACCTCGCGCCGATC
>JAGQPS010000543.1 GCA_020426595.1 Planctomycetales bacterium | reverse complement strand
CCCGCGATACTCGCGCGGGGCATCGGGCTTGAGATCCCACATGTCGACGTGCGACGCGCCTCCACAGAGAAAAAACAAGATCGTCGACTTGGCTCGCGGTCGATTCGCCGTCGTCCCCTCTCCGGCCGTTCCCTCGCCACCGGCGGCACCGCTTCGCCCCGGCAACGCGGACCCCACGGCGAGTCCCGCGAGACCGGTGGTGGATGCAACCAAGAATTCGCGCCGTCTCATCAACCCGCTCCTGACTCCCACGTGGTCTTCCAGAGCACGACGCTACCAGAGGTGGTTGCGGCTGACAATGTTTTTTGGCCAAGAGTCGGATTTCGAGGGTTGAGAGTTCCGTTGGCCCTGGGACAGGAGCCTCAGAAACCAGGAGCGAACAACGTCGCCGCCGAAGAGATTTCCTTGGTGGGAACATAAATGTCGGTCCGGATCGCCGACTCCCCAAAGGAAACGCCGATATGGGTTCGCTCGGCGTGTCGTGGGGTGGCGTCGGAGTTCCAGTCCGACACGGAGAATTCCAAATCGGCCCAACGCGGCGACATGGCTCGCCGTTCAAAATGATCGCGCGACGGGGTGGGAGAAGAATCCTCGGAGCCGGGAGCCAGTTGCGACTCGAGCCAAGCGATGTCCGACCCGACAAACAAATCGAGCCGCTCTCCATCGGCCCGAATGCGCCAGCGATTCCAGTCATCGCCGAAGAACGCGACGAGCCAATCATCGTTGGTCGCTGAGGGATCGGCGATCTCCACCGCGAGCACATCGAGTGAAACGCCTTGACGTTCCTCGGCTCCGACATGGAATTCGAAGTCGCCAGCGATGGCGCTCCATGGATTTCGCTCCGGCTGTGATTCTCTTAGCAGTCGGTCTCGCTCGGCGAGCCCCTCGAGAATGGACTCGACTCGGTACTGAACTTCCAGGTCATCGGTGGTGCCCGCCACCTCGCGCAGACGCCCGGAGATTTGACGGGCGATCAAAGCCAAGCGAGTCGTTGCCTGCTCCCGACGATCGAACTCGGTAGATCCGAGTTGCTCGATCAGTCCCGACACGAGACCTTCATCGACAGCCGCGCGGAAGGCATCGGCATCCAATCGGCCATACTCGACGAGCTGCGCGAGTTGTTGGATCTCGGCCAAGTGAGCCGTTGCGTCGCTGGAATACAGTGACATTCGCGCGGCCCATCGTCCGCTGCCGGCCACCGATGCGCGGTAGAGATTGAACTCGCTCAGTTCGACCGGTCGGTTGATCTCACGAAAGACTGGCGATGCGGCGGGCGCAAGCCATTGTTCGATGGGAAAACGGGACGCGTTTTGATGAGGCCGAAACATCGGAGCCACGAGGGACAGCGCGAGCGGGAGTGTCGTGTTGTCATACCGTGCGACCAGGATGCGGGCCATGCGCTGTTGGGCGGCCGCGTCGGTCCGAAAAGGGAGTTCCCGAGGAAGCGTCGCATCGTGCCGCGCGAGCCACTCGCGGGAGACTTCGCCGGCGAATCCGACTTGAAACGTGAGGTTCACTCCCGCGTCGATCGCGACACTGCCGGTTAGGTGATCGATCTCCTCGAACAGCTTGGTCGCCTCGGCCTTCACCGCTTCCGAGTCTTGCGAGTCGGGGAAGGGCCAGTCGTTGAGATACTCATGGAACCAGTCACTCAGTTCGTCGTTTTCCGCCAATCGCAAGTACACGAGCAGGTCGTCATCCGAGGCGGTGGCTCGAGTCGACTCGGCGACTCGTGTGGCGAGGCTTGGTTGCTCGAGTGTCGTCGCTAGTGGTTTTTCTTCGATCGAAAGCAGGAGATGCTCCCCTTTGATCGCCGCGAACCTAACCGTCTCGGAGAAGACGGGATTCCGCCCGAGCGGGATAATCGTGTCGGGCCAAGGCTCGTCTTCGTTGAGCCGCAGTTGTTCGCGGAGAACATCGCGGTCACCGATCGGCACGGCGAGCACGAGCGACTCGAGGCGAAACGCTTCGTCTCCTTGGCCAACGGCAAAGAGAGCCGCCGAGCCTTGCTTGCTGACCGTGCGACCGAGGTTGAAATAGCTAACGACGAACTGGTACGCCTGCTCGATCTCAACGTCATGAATGCCGTCGGTCTGTTCGACGAGCCACTGGGCTCGGCGCTTAAGTCGATCGACATTACCAATGGCGATCGCGACTTGCGTGTCGGCGGGAAGAACCTGCCACAATTCGTCGAGGTGGCTATCCCCTGCTAATGATTCGCCTTGTTCGTCGGGGCGATCGGAGGCCTCGTTGGACGCTGGAGTATCACTTTGTTGAGCCGCCGCTCGCGCGCTAGATCCCACCGCCAGAACGATTCCCAACGCGACCGACATCGCGGCCATTATTCGCTGATTCGGTCGCGCGAAGGTATTCAATGGTCGCATGGCGAGTTCCCTGTCATTCCGGGCTGTTGATTTAAGGCCGAAGCATTGTGATTCGTACCCAAGCAACCGGCGTTT
>JAGQPS010000542.1 GCA_020426595.1 Planctomycetales bacterium | reverse complement strand
AGCCTGGAAAACCCAAGGAAACCCGAAGCGTGAGCGAGGGATTCTTCGAATTATCAAACAAGCCAACAACTCGTTAAGCCACCTAATCGTCCGACTGCCCCCAACCCCGAAAGCGTAACCTCTAAGAGTGTGAGCGAGGAATCCCCTGCGTTACCCGGGGTGAATTACCGTCGTTACTCCCCCGGTTCCCGCATGGCGGCGAACGCGTTTTCAAGCGATGAGCCGGGGGAACCATCCGCATCACCGGGTATTAATCGCGCCTCGCGCCGCACGCGCGGATGCGTTCCGCGTTCCTCACGGCGGGCGATTGCTTGGCTTGCCACTCTCGGTAGCGAGCCGGAAGAGCCCGGCATGCCGAATGTGGCGACGGCGCAAAGATCAAGGTTCAGGTAGGGGTGGCGGAAGAAGGCGAACTTGTTCCCCTCAACATGCCGACTCCCTACTTTCTGGCCGATGTCTTGGCGAGTGGTGTGTGGGGGTTGTATTCGACTCGGTTGAGTTGGAGCCCGCGGGCGTCCAGCGAATGTCTTGGTTCCTCAATTGTCGCGAGGGAGGTGCGACCCAATGGCGCGAGCACAATCGGCCGAACAGAAGCGACTCGAGGAGGACGCCAACCGCGAGCGGAACTGGAAGCGTTGGGGGCCGTACCTTTCGGACCGACAATGGGGCACGGTTCGCGAGGATTACTCCGCCGATGCCGAGCCTTGGAACTATTTCACCCACGATCATTCCCGCAGTCGGGCCTACCGATGGGGCGAGGATGGGCTGCTCGGCATTTGTGATCGGCAATGCCGCATCTGCTTCGCCGTGGCGCTATGGAATGGCCGAGACGCGATTCTCAAGGAACGGCTGTTTGGGTTGTCGGGGCCCGAGGGAAACCATGGCGAGGACGTGAAGGAGGTGTACTACCACCTCGATGCCACTCCGACCCACTCGTATCTCAAGGCACTCTACAAGTACCCGCAGGCCGAGTTTCCCTACACGAGATTGGTCGCGGAGAACGCGAATCGCTCGCGACTCGAGCCGGAATTCGAACTCGAGGACTGCGGAGTCTTTGACGAGGGACGGTACTTCGACGTGTTTGTCGAGTACGCGAAACAAGGCACGGACGACCTGTTGATTCGCTACACGATTCACAACCGGGGTCCGGAAGCGGCCAGTATCGACGTGTTGCCGACGGTCTGGTTTCGCAACACGTGGAGTTGGCAATCCGAGCGAGAGGGAAACTGGCCGAAGCCCAAGGCGCTCAAGTCGACCGCGCGCGGACCAGTGGAACTCGAACACGCAACGCTCGAGCCGATGGGACTGTGGGCCGATACGGCATCGAGCGGCGCGCGACCCACGTGGCTCTTCACCGACAATGAAACCGATCGCGAGCGGCTCTTTGGCCAGCCGAATCCCCAGCCTTACGTCAAGGACGCGTTCCACCGCTACGTGGTGCAGGGGGACAAGCGAGCCGTCAATCCGCAACGCATCGGCACCAAGGCCGCGGCTCACTACCAACTGCGGATTCCTCCCGGTGAATGCGTCTCGATTCGACTGCGACTCGCGAACCTCGCCGACATCACCGTTCCAACCTTCGGCAAGCGATTCGATGAGACGTTCGCGACTCGCATTCGCGAGGCGGATGAATTCCACGCGGCTCTATCGGACGAGAGCGTCGATGAGGAATCCCAGTCGGTCAAGCGTCGGGCCTACGCGGGACTGTTGTGGACACAACAGTTCTATTACTACAACGTGCGCGAATGGATCGGTGGCGATCCGACCGGCTTGCCGGTCTCCGAGGGTCGCAAGAAAGGCCGCAATCACGACTGGCCTCATTTGTTCAACCGCGACGTGATTTCGATGCCCGACAAGTGGGAGTACCCTTGGTACGCCGCCTGGGATCTCGCCTTTCATATGGTGCCCTTCGCGAGGCTCGATCCGGAGTTCGCCAAGAGCCAGTTGTTGCTGTTCTTGCGTGAATGGTATCAGCACGCGAACGGACAGATTCCGGCTTATGAATGGGCGCTGGGTGACGTTAATCCGCCGGTGCATGCCTGGAGCGCGCTGCGCGTTTATCAACTCATGGCCCGGCAGGCGGAGCCAGAAACCGAATTCCTGGAACGAGTCTTCCAGAAGCTGCTGCTGAACTTCACGTGGTGGGTGAATCGCAAGGACGTGCGCGACGACCACGTGTTCGCCGGTGGGTTTCTCGGGCTCGATAACATCGGAGTCTTTGATCGCTCCAAGCCGTTGCCGACCGGCGGGCACTTGGAGCAAGCGGATGGCACCGCCTGGATGGCGTTCTACTGCGCGTCGATGTTGCAGATGGCGTTGGAGCTGGCACAGACTCGCCCCGCCTACGATGACATGGCGAGCAAGTTCTTCGAGCACTACTTCGCCATCGCCGGCACGATGAACGCGGATAACGGGCTTGGTTTGTGGGACGAGCAAGATGGCTTTTATTACGACCATCTCAA
>JAGQPS010000541.1 GCA_020426595.1 Planctomycetales bacterium | reverse complement strand
CGCTCGATCGCGGGCAACGGATCGCCACCGTCTTGGCGAGCCGCGATCGCTTCGTCGAGCCGCGGCAGCAATTCGTCATCGACGTAGAGTCGCGCCGGTCGTGAGCGAGCCAACAGCAATCCGAGATCATCGGGCGCGGTGTCGGGAGGGAGCGGCACGAAGGCGTAGCCGTTGAGCATGCAAGCGTAGGCGAGGAGCGCGTGCGGCGCGCGGCGCTGGGTCAACGTCGCGATCCGGGCGCCTCGCTCGAGCCCCGCATGTCGCCAAGTCCGACTGAGTCCAGTGGCGATCGCTTGCACGTCCGCATAGGTCCAGACCGTACCGGTCGGCGCATCGATCAGCAGCGGGCGCTCGGCATGCGTCGCGAGGATGCGGGCGAGATCGATCTGAGGAGCGTCGTTCATCGGGGCTCAAGGTGGCAAGGCGGGTTGCGGTTCCATCCGACGGTCTAGGATTCCAGCGGCGAGCACGAACGCGGCGTTTAGCTTTGCTCGGTGCCGAAGTATTGATGGAGCGAGAAACGACCGAGTCCGACCTCCGCGTGGTTCTCGGCGAGGCTCCGCGCGACTTCCTCCACCAACTCATCGGGCGCGTTGACCTTGTCGCGCTTGCACACCTCGATGATCAGCAACCGCGGATCGACTTCGTAGCGTCCCGCGTAGGTGCGAATCTTCTTCATGTACGACGAGTGGAACAGCGCGAGTCCCGTGATGAGGTCGATGTCTCGCCATTCATTCGTGGTGTGCAGCGGTTTGATGTACTGAGCGCCGAGGTCGAGTGTCTTGATCAAGTCGATGCCTTGCGCGAGTCCCTGGCGATGCAGGGCCGCGACGAGCTGCTCGGTCGGCGCGTTGCCCGAGCTGCGGCCCATGCCGAGCAGCGAACCGTCGATCAGACAAGCTCCCGCCGCGTGCGCCGTCAAGCTATTGCCGACCGCGAGCCCCAGATTGTTGTGACCATGGAACGCGAACGGAGCCCCCACGTCGCGCACCGCGTTGATGTATCCCTGCAGCTCATGAGGCAACATGCCGCCCGCCGAATCGACGATGTAGATCGACTGCGAGCCGTACTGAATGCTCTGCTGAGCGAAGGCGGCGAACTCACGCGGCTCGACCGCGTAGCTCTTCATGAAGTTGGAAAAGACGAACATCCCCAGCTCGCGGGCTCGTTCGATGAACGGCTGGCTTTCGGCGACCTCGGTGACGTTGGTACCGATGCGAATGAAGCCCATGCCATGTTCGGCCGCCATGTCGACGTCCTCGAGACGCGCGATGCCCGGAATGCAGAACATGCCGTAGTGAGCCTTGGTCAGCGCGCTGGCCGCGGCTTGGCAGTAGCCCTCATCGGTCTCGGCCGCTTCGCCTTGGCCGCGTTGCGAAGCGCCGAGTCCCACGCCATGGCCGATCTCGATCAGTTCGAATCCGGCTTCCTCCAATCCATGGCAGATACTCCGCGTATCGGCGGCCGTGAATTGAAAGTTGATCGCGTACGAACCGTCGCGCAGCGTCGTCTCGAGAATGTTGGGTTTCGTCAGACTGATGCTCGGCTTGGTCATCGGGGAAACCTTCGGCGCTAGGCGGGGATCGGTGTTGGGCGAAGTGGATCAGCAGGTCGAGTGAACGAGGCTTGAGTCGGTGGTCGTCGCGAGGCGCCGCAGAACGCCTCCCGCCTCAAGACGCAGGGCGGTCGCGTGGCAATCGGCGAAGTCGGCTCCGAGCCGATCGGCGATGCCGAGCAGATCATGCCGTCCGTCGCTATAAGCGAGAATGTTCATTTGCAGCTTGACGATGCGATGCGTGTCCTTGGTGCTCGTCGTCGGGTAGAGACCGCGCTTGCCAAGTTGCGGCTCGGCCAGACATGCCGTCCGCCAAATCGCGTTGGCCTGCAGCACGTCGATCATGCGGCGATAGAGCGCGAAGCTACCGGCGAGTCCCGTGGGAGTCACCAGGCCAAGATCATCCAGATGCGTGTGGTACTCGGGATAGGTGGCGTACTTGGAACGCATCACCGAGCAGACCGGCAGTTCGATGCCCGGCGAGCCGTATTGTCGCTCGTCACTGCCTCGTTCGGTGTACGGATAGACGTGGTGATCCGGCGCATGATGGCGCAGCACATGCCGAGCGACTCGATCGGCCAACGTGTCACCGTAGCGCGATTCGAGATACGAAACCGCGCGCTCGTCTCCGACACAGGTCAACACAAAGCCGGCCGCGACCTTGGCTTTTAGTTCATCCAGATGTTGCGACAGGTAGGTAATGGCGCCGATCGTCTCGGGGACGAAGAGAACTCGCACGCCGAGTCGCCTGTCGGAAAGTCCGGCGATGTACTGTGCCAAGGCGGTCGCGAGCACGGGTCCCGAAAGCTCGTTGTTCGCCATCGATGGATGACAGACATAGGTCGACAGGAGCAACTCTTGCGACGACGTGCCGGGAATGATCAGCTCGCCATAGTTGAGCTCTCCCGG
>JAGQPS010000540.1 GCA_020426595.1 Planctomycetales bacterium | reverse complement strand
GAATCCCTCGCTCACGCTTCGGGTTTCCTTTGATTTGCCACGCTTTTGAGTTGATTGGCCTGGGCGAAGCGTGAAAATCGCAACCTCAAAACCGACGCTTCGGACGTGCGGCTCCTGGGGTGAAGCTCTTGGTCGCGGTGCCGCTATCTTCGCGGGCTCATCTGCTCGAACTCGGTTAGCCATTGAGCCAGGATCGCGGTGGCGAGTGAGTCGGTTTCGCTGAGTTCCGCCTCGGATTGTCCCCAGTGGAAACTGATCCAACCGGCGACTTGATCGCGGTGGCCACGCACGAATTCCTTGGCTTCGGGAATCCCGCACCGCAGCGGAAAGAACTCCTGAACCACGATCGGCTTTCCCATCTGGAAACCGGCCAACGTCTCACTCGCTTCATCCAAGCGACCTGTCTCGGGGTAGATGTGGACCGAGATGAAGTCGAGCCTTTGACAGGCGACCTCGGGTACGAAGCCGGACGTTAGACCGGGCCGATCGAGACTCCATGGCACGAGTCCCAACGTGATCAAGTGACGAGAGTCTTCCTCGCGAATCGCGTCGACCAACAGGTCGACCCAGCGCCGCGCGAGTTCGGAGCGGTGTTCTCCCTCTGGTTCGAGCGCGATGAACTGCACGAATGATTTGTCGCCAAAGGGAGGCCCGAGCCATTCCCCTGGGCCTCGAGCCGCGCCGGGGACGACCGGCTCGTTCATCAGGTCAAAGCAAAACACCGTTGGATCGTCACGCGTTGCTCGCGCGATCGCTCGCCAGAAAAACGCTTGAGCCTCCCACCGACCGGCTCGATCGAGTTCGTCATACCAAGCCGGCACTTCGCGAGCGTGGTAACAACCGAGCCCCGTGAGACAGACTCGTAGTCCAACTTGTCGAGCATCGTGCAGCAATGTCCCTAACTGCTCGAGCGACGCCTCATTGATGGAATCGGGACCGTTGAGAAACGCGGAGACTTGTAAGTGAATGCGGACGGTGTTGGCTCCGCGGTTCGCCAAGTTTTCCAGGTGACTCCGAACTCGCGCTTCGTCCCGCCAATACGATTCGAGCAAGGCTCCTTCCGAGTCGTGATCGTAGTTGTAGCCCCAAGGTTCAAACGGCTCACCCTCCCCCTCGAGCTCGAACCGTTTTCCATCGGCCGAGACCTTGATCCACGGCCAGGCATCGTCCTGGAATGCGTGAGCTTGCCGAGGAGAGTCGCAGCAAAAGAGCAGCAAACAGAGCGAGGCCCAATGCACCGAGCTTCTCCGCGCCAACCGGCCGGCGGCGTCCCACCTTCTTAGTTTGGCGACGTTGTCGACGTACGTTCTTGTTCCACGAGCCTGGGGGAGAGAATCGAGGGCCATCGGGGGCTCCTGCAACCGTGGGAATCGGGCCAGGTGACGGGGAGGCGACGTGAAGTGCCAGAAAGCCGCGTCGACTTCGGAAGCCACTGATCGTTATTTTGACAGGCGGTCCTCGCTCGCATCGAGGACCGAGTCGCCTCGCTTCTCATTTTTTCCTGTCATGGATCGTGCTCTTCCCCGTTGATCTTGTCGAGACCTCATGAGTGACCAGGAGAAACCCGTGCGAGCCGAGCCTACCGGCGATTCGCTCCGGCCGTGGGTGGAGCAGACGCTCCCGCGCGCCGTGGCCTTCGCTCGTAGCTTGACTCGAGACACTCATGTGGCGGAAGACGTCGTGCAGGATTGCTACGCGCGGCTGCTGAAACACGCGGAGCGCTACGATTTGGTGCGGGACGGATGGAAGCTGTTGCTCCGTTCGATCACGCATGCCTGTATTGACGTCCACCGTCGCGGCGCTCGTTCCCAAGTGACCGATCCGCAACTGCTCGATGGTTTGTCATCGACCGAGGCGTCACGCGATGGCGATCCGGTTCGTCGCGTCGAGGCCAATGAGCTCCAAGGTGCCATCGGCGAGGCATTGAAACGCTTGCCGGCGGTTCAGCGAGCGGCTTTGGAGTTAAGGTCCTGGGGGCAAAGTATGGCCGAAATAGGAGAAGCCTTGGAAGTCTCCGAGAACCACGCCGCGGTTCTGGTGCATCGTGCCCGCAAGGCGATGGCCAAGCTCCTCACGCCATTCCTCACGGAATCAGTGGGAGGCGAACCGTTGAAGAACTGCGATTCCCGTTCATGACCGGTTGATCGTCGTACCAATCACTTAGCCGTACCAAACACGCCGCGGATGACTTGATTGATCGAGTCGTCCGTTGAGTATCGCCCTAATCCCTGCATGTCTCCCCTGCCCTATGGTCCAGCCTCCCGCATCTTCCAACTCGAATCCCGATCCCCGCGATCCCAGTCGGAGCGAACCGAGCGACGGTGATCCGCGCGCCGGTGAATCGACGCGCGACGGTGCTCGTCATGACGGGGAAAACGCCTCGCTGCCGGAGTCGACGGCATCGTGTATCGACGGATGGGTCGCTGCTTGGCTCGACTCGGAAGCCGAAGCGGTGAACGCCACCG
>JAGQPS010000053.1:20562-22560 GCA_020426595.1 Planctomycetales bacterium | reverse complement strand
CGATTCGGAGTACGCTTCGCGACTCCGATCAAAGTTGCCTAATCGCAGTTCGATGTCGCCGATGCGGGAATACGCTCGAGCGCTATCGACCGCGAGGGTGGGATCGGTCCCCTCAAGCTCGGACAATTGATCGAAGATCGGGACGAGTTGTTGCAGAATTCTGGCGGTTTCAGGAGCGACCGTTCCTTGCGAGTGAAATCCGACCGACTCGGATTCCTCGTCCAAGGCGCCGGTATCGATCGAAACGCTGCCTAGGTCGAGATCCCGAAAGACGCGATCAATCGCGTCCAACGCGATGCGTCTCGTTTCCTCGGCGCGAGCTCGCCCACGAGCCTGGGCGTTGTAGCCGACAATCACCAGCGCGAGCACGGTCGTCACCAACCCGGCCACCACGATCGACAGCGCGGCCGCCACCGGGTTTCGCCGGACCCATTTATGAAGCCGTTCGATGGGGCCCACGCGACGAGCCTGGATCGGGCGGCCTTCAAGGAATCGCCCCAAGTCATCCGCCAGAGCCTCGGCGCTCGCGTAGCGTCGGGCGGGAGTGGGAGCCAACGCTCGGAGAATGATCGTTTCGAGATCGCGCGGGATGGCCGGATCGATCGAGCGAGGTCGAATCACATCGTCGGCCCGTTGGATCTGTTGAAAGTCGGGGCCCTGCATTTGCTCGCGAAAGGGACGCCGCGTCGCCAATTCGTGGAGCGTCGCGCCCAACCCGAACAAGTCACAACTCGCCGTCACCTTGCCGGTCCATTGCTCCGGTGCCATGTAACGCCACGTACCGACAATCTCACCCGTGCGACTCACGTCGCTCTGTTCGAATGCTCGAGCGAGTCCGAAGTCAGCCACCCAAACTCGGCCTTCCCGGTCGAGTAGCAAATTGCCCGGCTTGATATCACGGTGCAACAGGCCGTGCTCGTGGGCATAGTGCAGGGCGAGAGCCGCCTGGCGTCCGATCTCCGCGACTTGGCGATAGAAGCCATCGGGAGCCGCGGGACGGCGCTCACGCGAGCCGCCGGTTCGTTCCGAGGCAAGTCCGTCCGCGTCCGGCGCGTCTCCTTCCGCCGAAGGCTCGAGCGGATTGGCGACTGTCAAATCCGCGGCGGCCTTGAGCCGAGTCGCGTTGTCGCCAACGCGGTTTCGATCGTGGCTTGGCGGAACCTGAGTCGGCTTGCCATGCGATCTCGAGGGCGACAGCAAACGCGAACCGGTCGCCGCCGTGTCGACACCGCCGGCGATGTAGTCGCGAGTTGGCTCATCCACTCGCAACGTCGCGTCGGTCGTGCCACCGGGCGAAACCTCCGCGGCTGAACCGGAGTCATTTATCGGAGGACGGCCGGAAGCGGTTGATGAACCCGATTCCGCGCGAACGACCGAGCCCTCGCTCCAGATCCCTCGCCAGAGCCTCGATGCCAACGTTCGCGCGAGACTAGAACCCTCGGATGAATCCTTGCGTGATGGATCCTCACGCTCTTCCTTGTCATCGACCGCGCGTCCTGGCGAAAGTAATGCGGTGCCAGGCGCCCCCGCTGTCGCGCGCGATTCGGCGAGGGGCTCTTCGTTAGCCGACTGCCGCATCGCTCGGGGCGGAATCTCGAGTCGACCTTTGGTGGCCGGAGTCGACCGCAACTCGGTCAACACATCGGCGAGACTCATGCCGTCGATCAACTGCATGACGTAGAACCGATAGCCTTGATCCTCGCCGACGCCAAAGACGGGAACGATGTTCGTGTGGTGCAGGTTGGCGGCGATACGGGCCTCGCGCTCAAACCTTTGCCGATGGCGCTCGTCCATGAGAAGAGCGCGCGGGAGCAACTTGATGGCGACGCGGCGCTGGAGCGATTTCTGATAGGCCGCGAACACGATCCCCATGCCGCCGCGACCTAGTTCCTCACAGAGGACGAAGTCGCCCAATTGCTGTGGGACGGCATCGGCTCGGTCGGTCCGAGTGGGCGGATCGCTCTCATGCCGAGCCTTCTCCATCGCGGCGATCGACGG
>JAGQPS010000053.1:0-20464 GCA_020426595.1 Planctomycetales bacterium | reverse complement strand
GTGGGACGGCATCGGCTCGGTCGGTCCGAGTGGGCGGATCGCTCTCATGCCGAGCCTTCTCCATCGCGGCGATCGACGGGAAGATATCATCGATATCCTCGGCCAACTCAGGATGACGCTGGCGGTACTCGGCGATCGACGGCGATTCACCACGCCGCAAACGTTGAGTGAACTCTTCTAGCAGCTCCGCCAGCAACTCGTCCGCCGCGTCGGCGTCGTTGCTCGTATCCGCGTCATTGCTCGCGGGTGCGTGGTGCGACTCGGGTCGGTTCGAGTCCGCGGCAGCCGCTAAGGGTCGCGAATCGATGGGCGATCCAACGGCACCGAGCGGCCGCGCCTTTTCCCCTTCGCCGTTTGGTTCCGAATTGGCCATCACCACAACTCCTGGCTCTACCATGCACGGTGGCGTTCAACCAGTTGGGAACGGAAACGTTGCAATCGAATCCAAAGTGTCACGCGCCGCGCGGCTTGCCGAAGTCAGGAACTGTCGCCTTGATCGCAGTCCGTCCGTCGCGGCCTTGCACCTCATGCCTGGGTATCCTCGCCTTGCGCCGCTTCGAGCAATGGCTTGAGTCGCTTGAGCGCGCGAACGTAGCGAATACTCGCGTTCTTCGCGGTGATCCCGAGGACTTGAGCCACTTCATGATTGTCGAGCATATCGAAATGCCGCAGCATCAAGATCTCCTGATCCGTCTCGCTCATCGTTTCCAAGGCATCTTGGATGCGACGAGACATCTCGCGCCGCGCCGCCGCCAAACTCGGACTCGTTAAATCGGCGACCAGCTGATCGGCCAAGGCGGGGCGTGAGTGATCGCGTTGAGCTCCGGTGGGCAATCCGATCTCGCGGCGAGCATCACGGCACTGCGCTCCAATGTGGACGCGATGCAGGTCGGTCAACGTCTGCAGGACGATCGAGCGAATCCAAACGATCAGATCGACTGAGCCGTCGCGGGGAAAGTGCTTCCAGCGAGTCGACGCGGCCATGTACGACTCCTGCAGCACATCCTCCAAATCGACTCGGCCCGCGAGGCGCGAGTCCATGCGGAAGCGAATCCAGCTCATGATTTGCTCGCGACGCTCGTCGAAAGCGGTCGCCAGCTCCTGCAAGGTGATCTCCGCTCCGGCTGCGTTCACGTTTTGTTCCGCTTCACTCTCGTTCACGGCGAGCTCCTACGTTTCTTACGCGAGTCGAACCCTTGCGTCCACGCTTCCGATCCGCACGCTCGCCATGACGACGGCAAGGGAAACCGTCAGGCGTCCATGGAGTTCAGGTGCCCCCTTTTTTAACCGGCCCAGCCATGCGCCGGTGAGGAGAGCCGGGTATCGAGACCGAACCCCTACTCGACCAAAGCGACGCTTTCGATGTCGTGCCGTACACGCTTCACCCCAGGCACCCGTTCAAAAGCTTGAAAGCCCAAAGGAAACCCGAAACGTGAGTTTTGATGTCGCGCTTTTCACGCATCGCCTCATTCGACCAACTCAAAAGCGTGGCAAACCAAAGGAAACCCGAAGCGTCAGCGAGGGATTCTTCGACTTCTCAAACAAGCAATCAACTCGTTACACCACCAACACTTCCGTCAAGCGGCATGCCTGAAAGCGCAACATCTAAGAGCGTCAGCGAGGGATTCTTCGAATTCTCAAACACGCGATTATCTCGTGACGCCACCGACACCTCCATCTAACCCCGTCCCTGAAAACGTAACATCCAAGATGGTGAGCGAGGTAATTCGCATTCTCGAACAAGCCAACAACTCGTGACACCCCCGCCTTTCAGCAAGTCGCCTTCCTGCAGGCTGGAAATCGAAAGCAACGCTTCACCCGATCGGGACCGGCGCGGACTACTCCGCCGATCCCGCCTGTTTTAGGACTTCGTTGAGTTTGTCGAGCGAATGCTGATTGGCTGTCGCGAAGAAGCCACGCATACGCTGCGAATCCTCGGAATCGGTGTAGCCGAGTCCGACGACGGTGATTTTAGTACGAGAGGAGGGCAGGGCCTCGAAGTAGAACACCGACCATGTTTCCTTCGCGGCTTCCTCGAACGGAAATCCCTCGGGGAACTTGGCGACCTTGAGGGAGAGCATCCGACGGGGATCGAAGCAGAGGATTGTGTTCTCGATGGTCGTCGAGTCACCAATCTCACCCTCGGGATTGTAGTTCGCCCGCATCTTGCCTCCGACGGCCAGGTCGATTTCAACAAGCGGAGCCATCCACGATCGCAAGCCTTCTTGTGTGGTGAATGCCTCCCAGACCGCGTCGATGTCGGCATCGATCTCGGTTTCGTACACGGCGCGATCATCATCCGCCACGACTGGACAAATCAGGACCAAGGAAAATAAAGCGGCCGACAAGAGAGTCACACGACGAAACATGTGGGGTCCGATGCAAAAGAGAGGAGTCGATTAGCTCCCCATCAATTTAACGACTCCACGCTCGGGGCGTCGGATTTCGTACCGGCCAGCCATCTGGGCCTCCACGCAAGCCAGCGATGGCGCGTCGTTAGTCTCCCGCGTTAGCCGCCCACGAAGGCGAGCACGCCGCGGCGTCCAAAGGCGAATCGGCTCACCAGGAACGACGGAGAGGACGTCGGGAAAGCGGGCCTTGCGCTGGACGCTAAGCTCTTGGTTTTCGGTGCGGGGCTTTCGGTGCCGGGGCTTTCCCCGCCTGGGCTCGGTCTCACGATGGCCCAGAACGCGCCTGCAAGAACCGCCTTTTACGTCCCAAGCTCAGGTCGATGAGGCGGGAGGATTACTCTTCCTTTTCGCGGCGAAACACCGCGACGATGTCCTCGACCGGCACGACAAACAGCTGATTGTCCGACTCGAAGTCGACCGGAATCGCGTTCTTCGGGTGGAAGAGCACCTTGTCGTATTGCTTGAGCGGTACGTCCTCGTCGTTTTCGACCGCTTTCGAGATGGTCACGATTCGGCCGGTGATCGTGGGGATTTCAGCCGCGTCAGGGAGAGCGATTCCACCCTTGGTTTGTCGTTTTGGTTCGTCTTTTCGGACGAGCACTCGCAGCCCAATCGGCTCGACAACCTCGAACGTAGCGGCTTTCTTGGCTCCCATGTTTTCCCCTTAACGAGTCGATCCCTGAGGACCGCGGTGGCTGGCCCACGACTTTCTCTCACGCCGGAACGCGTTACTTTAAGCCGAAGCCCGCTGTTCGTGGAGACCTCTGGGGTTCGTCTTGACCAGCTTTATCACTCGGCTACCCAACTTGACGAATACGTAGCCAGCGAAGCCTGGTCAACTTGGCGAGCGAGTATCGAGCACGTTCACCACGAAAGAAACCCCGAACAACTCCACGCTCGGAGGGGATTCCATGGAAGTGAGCTGAACAAGCGGGAGGTTCCGGTGGGCCAATCGGCGTCGCGCGAGAGGGCGGCTTGCGATCTCGGGAGCGGCGTCGCGGAGCCCCCCAACGAAAATCGTGACGGGCCAGGGGTTATCGGCCTTGAAGTCATTCGTTTTTTTGTCACAATACCCCGTTTCCCATCACCGACTTAGGGCGAACCTATCGGCGATGGAAACGTGTATCGACTCCTCTGACGAGAGCTGATTTCGGGCAAGTTCCGGATCGAGTTCGACTCTGAGTCGGGAGTGGTCACGATTGATTGAGTACTGAATGGATTTGGTTTCGGACTGGGCGGCGAGGCTTCTGCCAACTTCGTTGGTGGGACGATTCGCTGGGAAATCAAACTCCGGTGGCATACATCGAGCTCCATAGGAAAGTGCAGGGGGCCTGCGGTGATTGACGTTTTGAAGGTCGAAAGTCGTGAAAAGACCGGTTCGGCGAATTCGCGACGCTTGCGTCGTGCGGGCAAGATCCCGGCGGTGCTCTATGGCCACGGCCAGGACAACGTTTCGCTGACCGTAAGCTCAGCTCGCGTGGAGCAAGTGATCCGTCATGGCGGACACGTGGTGCACCTGGAAGGAGCCGCTTCGGGCGAGGCTCTGATCAAGTCGGTCCAATGGGACTCGATGGGATCGTACCTCGTGCACATCGATCTCTTCCGCGTGGTTGAGGGCGAGACGATCAACGTGGTCGTGGCGGTGGAACTCAAGGGAGACGCTCCCGGCGCCGGACATGGCGGCGTGATCGAGCAAGTGCTCCACGAGATCGAAATCACCTGCCCGGTGACGAGCGTTCCGGACAAGCTCCTTTGCAACGTTTCGGCGTTGGATGTGGGCGGATCGATTCACGTCGGCGAGGTTCCGCTGCCGGCCGGCGCGAAGCCGGTGACCGATGCCGAGGCGGTATTGGTTCACTGCGTTGCTCCTCGCGGCTCGGCTGAAGCGGACGAGACCGGCGGCGGTGAGCCTGAGGTGATCGGCCGCAAGGCCGGTGAGGCCAACGCGGACTGAACAGAGCTGCGATGAAGCTGGTCGTTGGCCTGGGAAATCCCGGCAAGAAGTACGAAGGGACTCGTCACAACGTCGGCTTCGACGTGATCGATGAGTTGCGTCGGCGACATGGTTTCGGTGGTGGCAAGTCCGACAAAGGCAAGACCACGGTTCCTGGCAAATCGAGGTTCTCTGGCGAGACCTTCGAAGCGACCTGGGGATCCGAAAAGATACTGCTGCTCCAGCCCACGACGTTCATGAACTTGAGCGGCAAGAGCGTGGTGGCGGCGAAGGATTTTTATAAGCTGGAGCTCGAGGACATCCTCGTGATCTGCGACGATTTCCAGCTCCCGCTGGGAAGACTCCGGATTCGCAAGACGGGGAGTTCCGGGGGCCAGAAAGGTTTGGAGGATTGCATCCGCCGGTTGGGTTCGCCCGACTTTCCGCGGCTGCGATTGGGAATCGGTCCGGTTCCCGCTCAATGGGAAGTGGTCGATTTTGTCTTGGGGCAATTCGACAAGTCCCTGAGCGAGGAAGTGAAATTGATGGTCGTCCGAGCCGCCGATGCCGTTGAGGCGTGGGTGACGGGTGGAGTGACCGAGGCCGCTAATCGCTACAACGGCGTTTAGGCAGGCAGAGGGGTTCGCTAGGTTGCCAAGTTGCTGGGCTACTGGCGAAGGCGACCGAGAAGACAAGGACAAGCAGCGCCGCGATCCAAGAGGAGCGATTCGCGAGGCGGCTTGGAACAACCACCACCCAATGGGGACACGGTTGGGGTGCGGGAGTGAATTGGCTCCGCATTTCCCTCGGCCATTGGTCATCGGTTGCTCAAATGGTTAGACTACGCTCCTGGGATATGGCTAGGTCCTCTCGTTGAGTCTGGGTTGCACCCTCCACCTGCCGTGGTTTGGGTACTCGAGATTCACGAAGAGGTGTGCTGCTCTACCGCGGTTTTGGGAGATTCGGCTTTGGCTCGCAACGTATACGAGTGCATGTTCATCTTCGATTCGAATCGCTACGCCCGCGATGCTGGTGCGATCGCCAAGTTGGCGAGTGATCTGATCGAAGCGCAGGGAGGCGAAGTGCTCGCCAGCCGACTGTGGAACGAACAACGATTGGCTTATCCCATCGATGGTCACCGCAAAGGTACTTACTGGTTGACGTACTTCTCGATGGAGTCGTCTGGCCTGAAGGACATGGCGCGGCAATGCGAAATCAATGACGACGTGCTGCGTCACCTCGTCTTGAAGGTCGACACTCGGTTGGTCGATACGTTGGTCGCCGTGGCCCGTGGCGAAGCGCTTCCCGCTCCATCCGGCGCCGACGCCGATGGCGAGGAAGAGTCCGCTGACGCCGAGGCCGCCGCCAACTAAGCGGTCGGCATCCGATGTTGCCGTCTCGCCGTATGGCTCATTCGTGGTCATGCCGAGGCCAGGCAATCGCGGCTAGCGACCGAGGCAGGGCTTCCGAGGCAGGGCGACCGAGCTTGTAGGCTCGCCCCGCGTCGAATCGACTCCGCCATCCTCGGCGGGACCGACCACCATCCAGTGAATGTCGCCTGCAAAAGGCACATCAAGTGATGGTGCGGGTCCTTGTCACCGCCAACGATGGTTCGACCAGATTTCGCAAGCTTTGATGAGAATGGAGTAACGGTTTCGGGCTCGAGGATGGAGCGTACGGTGGGCGGCCTTGGCCAGCAGCCGGCGAATGAGCTTCTTCTGGTTGGCTCGATCGAAAAGGTGTCGTACTCAAGCAGGGTCGGTCGCCTCCCTCGTCGGGATACGAGGACGGTTGCGATGGCCGGTCATGAAGCGAGTCACGAAGGGTTGCCTGACTAAGTCTCGTCACGTCATCCGAATTCCAGACTACTCGATCAACATCCTCGCGTCGGACGTTTTGATATCGCGATCCCTCCCCTCGAATCCAGCAACGATTCGGGGTGTCGAGTTTGGACTCGGCCAGCCTTGACCACTGGCGAGAGGACCGGCGGGGGAATCAAAACGACCAACGGATTGACAAAGGCATAACGATGGCGAGTTTTAATCGAGTCATCCTCGTGGGCAATGTGACCCGCGACATTGAGTTGCGGTACACCCCGAGCGGGATGGCGGTCACCGATATTGGCTTGGCGGTCAACGATCGAGTCAAGCGCGGTGATCAGTGGGTTGATGAAGCGACGTTTGTCGACATCACCGTTTTCGGACGGACCGCTGAAATCGCCGGCGAGTACCTGAGCAAGGGAGCGCCGGTCCTGTTCGAGGGACGGCTCAAACTCGATTCCTGGGAATCGGAAGGTCAAAAACGATCGAAGTTGAAGGTCGTGGCTGATCGCATGCAGTTGCTTGGAGGCCGTGGGGGTGGCGGCGGTGGATCGGGTCCCGGTCCGAGTCGCTCCAATCGTGGTGGAGCTCCGCAGTCAAGCCGTTCCGCGGCTGACTCGGGTGGGTACAACGACTACGACCAGTCCGGTCCAAGCGACGAAGACGTACCTTTTTAAGTCAATCAAGCCTCGCACCCAATTCACACAGGTGAATCCCACGGGTGCCTGGCGATTCCGTTGTGATTCGGTGGCCGTTTAGGTCTCCGGGCCGCGAACGGAGTTACCTCATACCGCCTCGCGCGAAGTCATTACTGATTGGACAAGACAATGACGACTCAAGCAAAACGTATCTCGTCCCACAAGCGTCTGCCCCGCGGAAAGACCGGCGGCATCGAGTTGCTCCTGATCCACAACGTGGCTCACCTGGGCAAGCAAGGCGAAGTGGTCGAGGTGCGTGCCGGCTACGCCAAGAATTACTTGCTGCCGCAAGGCTTGGCGACGATCGCCACCGACCATCACAAGCGAATGGTTGACAAGCATCGCGCCAAGTTGCTTGAGATCGAGCGCGAGCGTCTCAAGGGTCTGCAAGAGTTGGCCAACAACTTGTCCAAGCAAAGCGTCACGATCGAGGCGAATGCGAACGACGAAGGTCACCTCTACGGCAGCGTCGGCCCGCAAGACATCGTCAATGCCCTCAAGCAACATGACTTCCAACTCACCACCGATCAGGTTCGCCTGGAGGGTGTGCTGAAGGAGCTCGGTCTCTACACCGTCAAGGTTCAAGTCCATCCGGACGTGATCGCCGAACTCAAGGTGTGGGTCGTGCCGACGGTCAACGACGATCAGGCCTAGTGCCAACTTCGCCTGGGTTCATGACCGGCAAGTTCGAGATCACGAGTTGAGTCCAACAACCGTGGATCGATGCGTGCCTTCATGAGAGCCTTGGTTGGTGCGATGGAATTCAGTACGGGCGGGCAGCCGTGAGTTGTCCGCCCGTTTTGCTGCGCTGATCGTGACAAGCCCGAGGAACGTTTGTTGCTCCGCCGCGACTGAAACTCGCAGCGACAATTAATGGCGGCCGATTCCAAGCAGCGGTGTCTCTGAGGAAGCTCTTTCGCCTGGAAACTGGTGCGTCGCACCCACAATCGCGGCCACGTCTTTCCACCGCACCATTCTTCTTGGCGGTTGGCGCCGCGCGCTCGATTCCGACAATGGGCTTGGAAGCAAAATCGCGAACGAGATGGTGACCGAAACGTTTGGTCGTGAGTCGGCGAGCGACGCGTCCGTGGATCGATTTGGCTCCGTTTCATTGGCCGCCGACGGCAAGGATGGTGATGCATGTGCGCGAAGAAATGGCGGGGTAAGGACGGCCAATCCGACGCTCAAACCGAGTCGGCGGAATCGTTGTTGGACCGGGACTTGCCCGTCAACACCGAAGCCGAACTCAACGTGCTTGGGAGCATTCTCCTGCTTCCCGAAACCTGCGACGAATTGGCTCACGTCCTGCGGGCGGAGGACTTCTATGACGACGCCAATCGCACGCTCTATCAGCATCTCTCCGAGATGCACACCACGGGTAAAAAGATCGACGTGACGCTGCTCCGCGAGCGGATGGTTTCGTCGGGAGACTATGAGCGGATCGGGGGAGCACCTTATCTCGCCAAGGTCATTCATGCGGTGACAACCGCCGCCCATGCCTCGCACTATGCGGAGATCGTACGAGAGAAAGCCACCATGCGTCGGCTGATTCTCTCGGCGACCGAGATCGTGCGTGACGCGTATTTGCCCGAGACCAGTGCGAAGGAAGCGTTGGGGACCGCCGAGCAAAAAATCTTCGCGATCCTGGATGATCGAGGCGCCCAGACGCTCAATCCCATCAAGGACATTCTCGACGAGGCGGTCGTGCGAATCGACGCGCGCATGGGTGGCCAGGAAACGGAGGGAGTCGTCGAGTCGGGCTTCACCGACCTGGATGCCATGACCGGCGGCTTGCATGCCTCGGAACTGCTGATTCTCGCGGCTCGTCCGAGTATGGGTAAAACGGCGTTTGCGATGAACATCGCCGAGAACGTCGCCTTCGCCCAGCAGGCGCCGGTCCTGTTCATCAGCCTCGAAATGTCGGGAGTCGAATTGATCGAGCGTTTGCTTTGCAGCGTGGCTCGAGTCAACGGCCATCGACTCCGTAACGGCACGATCTCGAACGATGACCGAGCCCGCATTCTTGAGAAGGCCGCGGCGCTCAGCGGTTGCCCTTTCTATGTCGATGACTCGCCCAGTCGCACCGTTTCGGAAATCGCGGCGGCCGCCCGCCGTGTCGCTCGCCGCGAACAAACACTCGGGCTCATCGTGATCGACTATTTGCAGCTCATCGAGCCAGACAACCAGCGCGATCCACGGCAGGAGCAGGTGGCGAAGATCGCTCGGCGCCTTAAGGGTCTGGCCCGTGAATTGAAGGTGCCGGTCCTGTGCCTCGCTCAGCTCAACCGGCAAGCCGAGGATTCTCGGGAGCATCGGCCTCGCTTGAGCCATTTGCGCGAGTCGGGAGCCATCGAGCAGGATGCGGACGTCGTGATGTTCGTGCATCGCGAGGAGTATTACGTTCGCGGCGAGGAGCAGCAGAAGGTCGCCGGTCAGGCTCAGATCTTCATCGAGAAACAACGAAACGGCCCGACCGGTGACATCAACCTAATCTGGCGCAAGGAGTTCACGCGGTTCGAGGACCGAGCGCCTGAGCGGTTTGATGACTTCGACAATTTCAACACGCAAGCGGTCGAAATGCAGTGATGCCGTGACACGGCTGACTGGTGTGATGCGGCCGTGAGTCGAGGCGGGTCGGAAGCCCCTGGCGCGTCCCCGAAATCGGACAGGCGATCGAGCCGGATTGCCGGCGATTCGTTGACGCTCGTAACAGGTTGCCAACGGGCAGGGCGGGGCAGGGTCGCCCCGAGAGAATCAAGCCTGGCATGGACCGGGCCGGCTCCGTTCCGATCTCTGCGCGTGTCGAATGGCGCTCGACCAATGCTGGCTTGACTCCTACCGCCAGCCGCGGGAGTCCTCAGAGACCTTGCCGCGATCGCTCCCCCCGTCGTCTCTGATCCCGTGGGCGGTTAGAATTCGGGACTTGAATGCCCGTTCGCATTCCGACTTCCCGCGAGCGGGAAGAGTTGGTGGATCGGCCGAGTCTCCAGGGCGACCGAATCGGCGGGCCGATGGGAGTTGGCGTATCCCCGTGTTTCGTTCCGACCCATGGATTGGGCGAGACACGGTCATGGTTGAACAAAACACCGACGGCGCGCTGGTTGCGTCGTCGTCTCGTTCAAGGTTGGGGCAAGCCGTGCGACGCTGATACGATCGCTGCGGCTGTCGGCTTTTTTGTGGTCGAGGAGTGGTAATGAAGATCGCGGTCATCGGTGGTGACGGGACGGGTCCGGAAGTGACTCGTGAGGCGTTGAAGGTTCTGGAGTCGGTATCGAAGTTGGAGAACTTCGAGTACACGACCACCGAGTTTCCCTTTGGCGGCGACCACTATCTCAAGACGGGCGAGATCCTGCCGGCCAACGCGGCGGAAACCCTCAGGGCTTTCGACGCGATCTTCCTGGGTGCCGTCGGACATCCGGACGTGAAGCCAGGCGTGCTGGAAAAGGGCCTGCTCCTCGAACTCCGTTTCCAGCTCGACCAGTACATCAATCTGCGACCGGTGAAGCTCTACCCCGGCGTCGAGACTCCGCTGGCCGGAAAGGGCCCCAAGGATATCGACTTTGTCGTGGTGCGCGAGAACACCGAGGACATGTATGCCGGCGTGGGTGGCTTCCTCAAGAAGAACACTCCCGACGAAGTCGCGACTCAAACGGCGATCTACACCCGCAAGGGTTGCGAGCGAGTCATTCGTTGGGCTTTTGAATACACGCGCAAACGCAACAACCCGAAGGGGAAGCGGCTCACGCTCGTCGCGAAGACCAACGTGCTCACGTTCGGCCACGACTTGGTGTGGCGCACTTGGCAGGACATCGCCAAGGATTACCCGGACGTCGAAGCGGACTACAACCACGTCGACGCCTGTTGCATGTGGATGGTGAAGAACCCCGAGTATTACGACGTGATCGTCACCACCAACATGTTTGGCGACATCATCACCGACTTGGGAGCGATGATCCAAGGAGGCATGGGCGTCGCCGCGGGTGGAAATATCAACCCGGATCAGGGTGGAACGAGCATGTACGAGCCGATGGGCGGCAGTGCTCCCAAGTACACCGGCCAGAACGTGATCAATCCGATCGCCGCGATTTCGGCGATGGGCATGCTGCTCGAACATTCGGGCCAACCCGAGGCCGGAGCTCGAGTGTTGCGAGCCATCGAACTGGTGACGGGCACCAAGATGAAGGGCCAAGCCGCGGGCAAGATGGGCTATTCGACGACCGAGGTCGGCGACCTCGTCTGCGAGGCTCTGACCGCCGTCTGATGGGATGGCGGCACGCGTCTCGTTCGCTCGCGTCCGCGTGGCGTGGTCTTGCTAGTGCCGAGCAAGCGAGGCCATGTGGATTAGGAATCTAGAAAAGCCGCGGTCGGGGAATCCCTACCGCGGCTTTCGCACGCCATCGCGGCGTTAAGCCACAGGTGTTTCGCCGAGGTCCTACAGGATCGAGCGAGGCCCCACCGCGATACAACTCGTTTCGAGCCGCCGATAACCTTAGGTGAGTCAACACGATGTATGAGAAGCTCTTTGATTTGAGTGGTCGAGTCGCTTTGGTGACGGGCGGAAGCCGTGGCATTGGACAAGCGGTCGCGCGAGGATATGCCGAGGCGGGTGCCGATGTGATGCTCGTCAGTCGCTCGGCCGACGATCTGGCTCGGTCGGCAACCGTGGTTAGCGAAGGCCTCGATGTGCGAGTGGAGACGTTGGCCGCCGACTTGGGTGACCGGGAAGAGGTCATTCGCGTGGCCCGAGAAACCGAAGCACGATTGGGCAAGGTCGACATCCTATTCGCCAACGCCGGCACCAACCTGCCTCAGCCGTTGCTCGACACGACCGAGGAAGTGTGGGACAAGGTGCTCGAGCTCAATTTCTCCAGCTGCATGTGGCTCGCCAAGGCGGTCGCGGGCGGAATGGTGGAGCGAGGCTGGGGTCGCATCGTGTACACATCCAGCGTGTTGGCGTTTGCCTCCAATCCAGGTCGCGGCCTTTACTCCGCGACGAAGGCGGCCTTGGTCGCCATGTCTCGCGCGCAGGCCTTGGAGCTGAGTCCCCACGGAGTCACGGTGAATTGCTTGGCTCCCGGCCCAGTGCTGACCGACCTGACGCGAGGCTTGCTCTCGGATGAACAGAAGTTGCGGTTCCAGGAACGCACGGCCGTCAAACGTTGGGGCGAGGTAATCGATATGGTCGGGCCGACCTTGTTGATCAGCTCCGACGCCGGCGCTTTCATCACCGGCAACACGATCCTGGCGGATGGCGGCATGCTCTGCCGCACTTTTGACTGAGACGCGAATCACAACAACAGCCGCGAGGGCCTGATGGAGCTGAGCGAGGTTGAGCAAGCTTGGCGCGAGGCGGGCGCCGAGATTCGGCGGGGAACCAAGGGGAGCGTTCTCTCCGCGTCGTTTCAGGTCGCGCAGCCCCCCACGAGTCTTGCTGACTTGGCCGAGCTCGTGCGGAGTTGGCCCAAGGTACGCACGCTGAACCTGTCCGGCTTGCCCCTCTCCGACGCCTGGAACGACGTGCTCCTCTCACGTTCCGAGTTGCTCGAGTTGGTGCTGGTTGATACGCCGGTGGACGATGAACTCCTCGTTCGGTTCCCAGAGCTCCCCAAGCTCAAGCTCGTCGATGTCTCGGGAACGCGTGTCTCCGCGGAGCAGTTGGCGGCCGAGCGCAAACGCCAGATTCGTCTCCGCATCGTCAAACGTGACGGCTGATCTGCGGCTCGTTCAACTTGCATTGATCGTCCTGGCCAGCCGCCTTACTCGTGCCGCGTGGGGCGACGGCCGAATTGACGGTCGCTAGTCATGGGTTTGTCCGCTCGGCAGATCCGACAACTCCACTTCGTGGAGTTCCTTCAACCGGCGAGTGGCTTGAAACTCCGCGGCGAGGCCCGACGCGAGGTAAGGCATCAACATGTCGAGATCGAGGTCGGCGATTTCTGGGTCGTCGAACAGCGAAGAGCCGTCGAACTCATTTTGCTCGTCGGATTCGTCTCCCACCGCGTCCGCCGCGAACGCGGTATCATCGGCAACATCCATCATTCCCGCGCTCAGCAAGATGCGGGGCTCGAGCGATTCGACTCGCATGCGGGCTTTTCGATGATCGTCATGATCCGGGAGCCCAGTCATCTCCGACCGAGCCTCGTCTTTTCCAGGAGTGGACATCGAGGTCTCTCCTTCTTCTTGGGTGATGTTCCGTCGGTCGATTGGTGGTCGATGGTGTTAAGCGACTCCCGCTCTTCACCACTCGCCAATGGCAACCGTACGTCGAATTCCTTTTGGGGGAGGAAGCGGAACCATGAATCCCCACTTCTGTCGCTCGACCTGGAGATTCCGATCCGCCTTTGCGGCTCACAGCGGTCCCAACACGGCGCTCCCACCACGGCGAATGAGGGTTGGTCCAATGACAAACGCGCGTACGACTCCCTATGGATCCGCCGGGTAGGTCAGCCTCGATAAGAAGAGTTTCGCCAGTCGCCCCCTCCCCACACTCTGGCTGGAAAGAATTCGAGACCTACCTTGAGGTTTGACCTACGGTTGGTGGCCTCGTCGTGTGGAACGCCATGTCGTTGGGACTCTGGTTGGCGTCACGCGGGGGCTTACGCCTTTTTGGCGAATGGGTTGGGTCGTGAGGTGCAACGCCTTGCGAACACCGGAACCCTTGGCAATCAGCGCGAAGCAATCGCGGGAGCTCAAGATGTTTGGCGAAGGACTCGAATCGCAAAAGCGAGGTGGACTCGATGCCGTCGAGGCGTTGTTGTCGCTCGACAAATCCTCGGACAAGGTCTTCCAAGCCCAGCGAGCCCACGCGCGCTTTGAATCCAACTCGACAATCACGATCAAGGCGGCCAACGCGAGTCAGCGCGAGGACATCAACTTCTCGGCCATCTGTAACGATATTTCTGCCGGTGGTTGCCGCGTTCTCTCCAACAAGGCTCTGATGGTCGGTGATCTGTTCTTCCTGGTTTTCGAACGAGGCCAACTCGACGTGCCCCCCGTGTTCGCGCGGTGCCTGCGTTGTCGCTTCTTGCGGGAAGAGACGTTCGAAATGGGCTTCGCGTTTTTAACGCCTGTCGAATTGCCTCGCGGTCCGGTGGAAGACGACTCGGATTCCCTGCTGTAGTTCAACTAAGTCGGGAGATGTGGAGTCGACGACGATGAGCGAGCCCCCAAACAACGCCGCCGCCGGAACCAGTGCTGGAAGCACCATCGCCAAGCTGTCGATGCTGAGCAAGAAAGCCAGCTCGGCCCAGGAATACTATCGCCACGCCTTTCATGTCGTGGCCGACCACTTCCAGAGTCCCTATTCCGAAATCAATGTTCGCATCGGAGCGGGCAGTGTCGAGGAAACGCACCGCGCCACGGATAGCGATCCCACCGCCTGGCTCGACATCATCGACGCGTTGCTGCTCGAGTGCGAGAGCGAGAGTCAGTCGATCACCAAGGTCTTCCGAGGTGAGGATGGCAAGGCTTATGCCGCCTTATCCTCGCCCGTGCGTACACCGTCGGGCGGAATGATCGGCGCGACGGTCATCGCGATGCCGGTCGAAAGCAAGGCCCAGGTTTCGCAATACGAGAACGAGCTGTGCTTGCTGACGTCCTTGATGGCCAGTCACGCGCCAGGTCTCAACACCGCCAAGCCAGGTACCGCTTCGGACAAGGGACACAAGGCTCTTTCCAAGGCGGCCGACTACACGTCGATCAAGGAACTGGCCTACGCGATCACGAACGGCCTCGCCTCGAAACTCAATTGCGAGCAAGTGTCGCTCGGCCTCGTAAAACAGGGCCGAGTTCGCATCCTATCGGTCTCGGGCATGGACGACGTGCCCAAGAACACGCCGGGAATCATCGCGATTAGGCATGCGATGGAGGAGTGTCTTGATCGCGGGACCTCGATCGCCTGTCGCAAGAACGCCAAAGGGGAATCGAAGGACCCCAACCGCTACTTGCTTCACGAGCAATGGTCCGACTCGGCCAATCAAGCCGCGGTCTGTTCATTGCCAGTGACCGTATCGGACAAAGTGGTCGCGGTCGTCTCGATGCGACGCAAGAACGACGACCCGTTCACGGCCGACGAGGTCGAAAAAGCGCAGGGTCTACTCGAGCCGTTCGCTCCCGCCATCCTGGTCGTGGAACGCGCCAATCGCACCTTGGCCAACCATCTGCTCGACTCCAGTCGCTCGGCTTGGAGCGGGTTGATGAAGCCCAACAAGATCGGTCGCAAGATCGCCGCGCTGGCCGCGATCGTCGCGCTGCTTTGGTTCATGTTTGGCACGATGACCTACTCGGTCACCGTTCCCTGCACCATCGCTCCGGCGGAAGTTCGCCACATCTCGGCTCCGTTCGAGGCGATGATCGCCGACGCTCCCGCTCGCGCTGGCGACACCGTCGTCAAGGGACAGGTTCTCGTCCGTTTCGACACCGCTCAACTGGAACTGGAACGCCAACGATTGCTCAGCGAACTGCGTGTCTCGGAGATTGAGAAACGCAACGCGATCAGTCAACGCGATTTGGCCGCCGCCGCCCTGGCGGATGCCAACATGAACGTGCTCCGGAGCCAGCTCGAGACAACCGAGCGACAGATCACTCAGTCGACGGTCCGAGCCCATGTCGATGGGATCATCGTCAAGGGCGATCTGCGCAAACGCATCGGTCAATCGGTCCGTCCCGACGAGACTCTCTATGAACTCGCTCCGTCCGATGATTGGTACGTCGAGCTCCAGATTCCCGAGGTCCACGCTCCCTACATCACCGCGGGACTTAGCGGATCGTTCGCGACGCTGGCTCGTCCCGATCAACCGCTCGATTGCGAAGTGGAACGAGTCATCCCCTCGGCGGAAGTCGTTGACGGTCGGAATGTGTTTCTGGCTCAGACACGAGTCCCCCAAAACCCGGAATGGATGCGTGTGGGGATGGAAGGAATCGCTCGGATCGACGTCGGACCGAAGCCGGTCTGGTGGTCGACGATGCATCGGACGATTGACTACATCCGCTTGAAGCTCTGGCTGTGAGACGAGGACGATGACCGGGCAACAAAGCGTCGCGGATCGACTGAAGGATGTTCGTGTGGAGGCTCGTGGAGACCTCGACATCAGCCGCCACGTCTTCATGGAAGAGCCGGCCTACATCCTGCGCGACCCTGTGTCGTTCCAGAGTCACCGATTCTCGGTCGAGGATTACCGAATCCTCTCGGCCTTGCGTGGAGACCACACGCTGTCGGAAGTCTTCCAAACCCTGGTCGCATCCGGCGAATTGGGCGGTGACGACGAGGAGTTGTTTTACGAGTTCGTGCTAAGTCTCCAACGACTCGGTCTGCTGACCGCTCCCTACACCGACGGCGGATCGCTGTACAAACGACACATGTCGAAGCTGCGGGCCAAGCAAAAGAGCTTGCCGATGCAGTTGCTGAGCTTCAAGGTATCGCTCGTCAATCCCGATCGATTTCTCAAGCGAGCCATGCCGTATGTGCGGTTCTTGTTCTCGCGCACGTTCTTCGCGTTTTGGCTCGTGATGGTTGGCATCGCGGCGAGCATCGTGTGGAATCGCGGCGCCGCGTTCTCCGATTCACTCTCGGGCATCTTGGCGGCGAGCAATCTCCCCATTCTTTGGGCGACTCTCGTTTGCCTCAAAGTGCTGCACGAGTTTGGACACGGCTTCGCCTGCAAGTACTACGGCGGACACGTCCCCGACATGGGCGCGTTGTTCATGATGGGAACTCCATGCGCTTACGTCGATGCGAGCTCGAGTTGGAGTTTCTCGCGGCGATGGCCTCGAGTCGTCGTCGGGCTCGGCGGTATGTACTTTGAATCACTCGCGGCCATCACCGCCGTGTTCGTTTGGGCCTCGACCGGCCCAGGCATTGTCAATTCGGTCGCCCATCAGGTCATCGTCCTTTCGTCGATCGTGACGATCGGCTTCAACATCAACCCGCTGATGCGGTACGACGGCTATTACATCCTGGGCGACTTGCTCGGTCTGCCCAACCTCAGGCAAATGGCGATCAAGCGAGTACAAGGGCTCGCCAAGCACTACCTGTTTGGCCTTCCCAAACCAAACAATGAGATGTCGTGGTCCCTCCGCGTGATCTTGACGGTCTTCGGCTCCCTGGCGAGTCTCTACAAGATCTCGATCACGATCGGTCTCTGCACCGTCATCGCTCTCAAGCTCTACTGGGTTGGGCTGATCATGGGCGCGTTCATGATGGGCACGACCCTGTTTGGCCTTCTCTCCAAGGCCTGCAAGTATCTGTGGTTCTCCAAGGAAATCGCTCACCGTCGCCCATACGCCATCGCGTACAGCGTTGTGCTGCTCGCGGCGGGCCCGGCGATCTTGCTGGTCGCCCCCGTGCCCGGACAAGTCGAGGCGGTGGGTCTCGTCGCCAGTGAGCAAGAACAAATCGTGCGACTAGAGACAGGCGTTACCGTCGATGCCCTCTGGGTAAGCCCGGGCGATTCGGTCCAGCCCGGCATGCGACTCGTGTCGTTGGTCAATGATGAATTGACCGATTCACTTCGACTCAAGGAGTCGGAGCTCGGCAAGGCTCGGATGGAGCTGCGTGCCATCGGCAAGAACGATCCCGTGGAAGCCACGAAGCTGCGGTGTCAGATCGAGTATCTCAGCGAGCAAGTCGCCGACGCTCAAGCCCAACTCGCCGAGCTTGAGGTTTCCGCGGTGCAAACGGGGCGCATCGTTCAGAGTGTTCCCGTTCAGGTTCGCAACGCCTACGTGCCGGCTGGTGAACCGATCTGCACGGTAGGAGCCGGCAAATGGCAGGTGCGAGCCATCGTCAACGCGTCGGATCTCGCCGATAGTCGTCCGAATATTGGCCAAACCGTTGAATGCAAATTCCCAGCGATGGCGGGCCGCACGATCGCCGGTCGACTCGTCAAGCTTTCGCCGTCAGGCAGCAACTTGGTCGAGATGCCGGCGCTGACTCAGCTCGGTGGAGGCGCGATCGCGGTGGATCCCACGACCATGATGGCTCAGGAGCCGTTCTTTGAACTGCTCATTGAGTTCGACGAACAACAAGCGACCGACTTTCTGGCTCATGGCATGGTCGCCAATGTCCGCTTCCAACGCGGCTACGAGTCGGTCGGTTGGTTTCTTTATCGCCAAGTACTCCGGTTCAAGAACAACCTGATGCTGGGTTAGTTACCTGGCCAATTACTGAATCACATCATTGAATTCCGCCCGCCGAGCCAACGCGCGGCATCGAGGTCTCCATGAGCCGTACCTACCAACTCATCGTGGTCCCCGTCGGACTCGCCTGTCTGTTGATGGCCTGCATGCGCACGGCGGAGGCGCAGGCCAATTGGCAGTCACCCAATGGGCTCCACGGAGTCGCCTTCCCCAAACAGGAAGTCGAGTTGAGTGTGCCGAGTGACGGCGTGGTGATGAGGTTGCTCGTCGCCGAAGGGCAAATCGTCGAGGAAGGCCAGCTGCTGCTGTTGATGGATGATCGCATCGCCCGCCAAAGCTACCGCGTGGCGGAGCTGTCGGCTCGCCATGACGCCATGATTCGCCATACGGAAGCGGGCGTGAAACTCGCCGAGTTCAAGCTCCGAAATCTAACCGAGGCGTTTCAAACGGGAGCCGCGGATACGTTCGAGGTTCAAGAGGCGCGCGTTCAACTCGATCAGGCTAAGGCCCAGTACGACGCCGAGCTCGAGAAGGTGGAACTCGCCGGCCAACAGTTGGAATTGGAACGCGATCGACTCGAGCAACTCGAACTCCGCGCGCCGTTCGCGGGACGCGTGATTCGAGTCGAGACGAAGGTCGGCGCGGCCGAGAACTCGGCGGAACCGGTGATCGTCCTGGCCAACCTCGAGGTACTCAAGGTCGAACTACACTTGCCGCTCGATCTCTATGGCGACATGAAGGTGGGCGACTCGTACCTGCTCTCGGCCGGCGCCCCAGTGAACTCGGTGCTTACGGGAACGTTGACCACGATCGATCCCATCATTGATTCAGCCACGGAAACCTTCCGCTGCGCCTTTGAAATCGACAACTCCCGTCAGAACTTGCCGGCTGGCTTCGCCATCGAGTTGGATCCGGCGACGGTCAGTTCGCTTAACGCCAACACCACGATTCCCGTATCGAGTGGCCAGGACCAGTCGGGCGCATCGCGTTAATCGGCACCCTGCCGACTTGCGGACCATCGACACGTCGACAGCTCGCGCGACTCGAGCTCAATCCGTCAGCTCGTCTTGCGTCTCGAGTGTTATCTCACGCGCGGGCGCTCGCCGGCGGAACGGCTCGACCATCATCCAAGTCAATGCCCCCGCGTGTCGGACGTCGCGTTCCTCATGCAAGCCGAGACGCATCTCGACATGGCCGGCCTTTGGCTCGGCGCGGTAGGTCCCAAATAGCCAGTCCCACCATGGCACGTTGAATCCGAAGTTGCGGTGCATCTCGTCGGGCTCGATGCTGTGATGAACGCGATGCATATCGGGCGTCACGATGAAGCACCGCAGCACGCGATCCACGCTCTTGGGCCAAGCCACGTTGGCGTGATTGAACATCGCGGCGGCGTTGAGCAGGATCTCGAACAACAGCACGTCCTCGGGCGCGATCCCGAGGCAAGCAACGGCGGCTCCCTTAAGCAGAAGTGATAAAGCGATCTCGCCGATGTGAAAGCGAATGCCGCTCGAGGCATCCAGCTCCAAATCCGCATGATGGACTCGATGCCATCGCCAGAGCCAAGGAATGCGATGAAAGGCGACATGCTGAGCATAGACAAGCAGATCGAGCAGAAGTAGCGACACGACGCCGCGTGCCACCGGGTTCTCGAGGCTCCGCGACAGAGGCTCCCACAACAACAGCCCCCACTGTCGCTGCTCAACGATCGCCGCCCAAGCCACGAGGGAAATGGGGAGGGCGAGACGAAGCACGACCGTGTTGAACACCGCCAACGCCAGATTGGCCAACCACCGATTCCAATGTCGAGGCCCGAGCGCTCGACGCGGCAAACAAATCTCGGCGCCGGTCATGGACACCAAGACCAACGCGAAAACCAAGAGCCGCCATCGCTCATCCACGAGTTGTTCTCATTCTCAAGACTTAAGGCGAGGTGGGTGTCGAAAGGTGTCACCCGCCATTGTTTTCACAAGAGAACGGTCACCGCAAATCGATTGTTCGCCGGGCCGGCGTACACGCCCCAAACTCGCGATGTTGAACGTTGCGAGTTCATGGGCGGGGCTAGGCGAATGTGTTGGTGGCGTAAGGAGTCATCGGCGTATTTGCCAACTCGAAGAATCCCTCGCTCACGCTTCGGGTTTCCTTTGTTGGTTCCACGCTCTTTGGTTTGGCGGCTTTGGTTGAGACCTGGACGGCGAGACATCAAGCAGAAGCGACGACTTCCATATTTGGTTTACGACGCCCAAAAACACTTCCTCCGTGCTCTCCGTGCCCTTCGTGCCCTTCGTGCCCTTGTATGTTCCTTGGACGGCTTTCGAGAGGCTTAGAATAAAAGAGCTCACAGTCCGTTTGCGCGACGGACTGTGAGGGTCGGCGGTAGATCGATCGTGCCCAGGTGCCTAGACACCGTCACGGAGAGTGATCGCCATCGACCTTGGTTTCGAGCCCGAACAGTCGCCTGAGACAATT
>JAGQPS010000539.1 GCA_020426595.1 Planctomycetales bacterium | reverse complement strand
GGCTCGGCTGGTGGTGACGATGCCACCGGCGCCCAGCCGGCTTGCAGACGCGCTCGCAGCGGATGTCGCTTGTGACTATGTGACACTCACACCCACAACGGACGCCTTCCGACATCTTGCGTCTCTTGCCCGCCAGCGTTTCACCGTAATGATCCCCTATGTCGACAGAGTGGGGGCCGACTGGGCCGCCGAGCTTTTCGAAACAACCGAGGCAGTCGAACGCGTTTTGGTGATAAGGGATGCCTCGCAGCTCGCTGGCTGTGCCGAGGCGGGGCGCCGGTTGGAGAGGGCGACAACCCGCATCATCGACTATGGCGGCGGCGACCTTTCGCAGGAAACCTTCCACGCCAAAATCGTGCTCGCCGATGGGGTGGCGGCATATGTCGGGTCGGCAAACCTACTGAGACGCTCGAAAGCTGCCAATCTCGAATGCGGAATGCTGATCGAGGGGCCGGCGGTGCATGCGGTCAAGGTCTTGGTCGACGCCGTCGCCAATATGGCGGGACCTGTCTCCCTGTGAAATGAACCTCGCCCGTCCGCGTTCGCGAAGTCGATGCTATTCAACGATGAGATCGCGCGTCAGCAGTTCAGTCTCCATGAAACGCAGCGTACGTAGGTCAATCGACACATAGACCTTCAGCCGAGCATGCGTGTGTACCGAGGTTTCAGATTCGGTCGGAATAATGTCGTCGTCCTTGTCACGTAATTCGGTCTCGTCCACATAGTGCAACCGCACGGTGAGGATCGTGTTGGCCTGGAGAATGAGGCCGATTTTGGTGTCATCAAAGGCCGCGACGTCATAGCCGTCGACACTGATGACTTCATCGAGCTCGCCCCCCAAGATCGAGACGTCCGACAATGAGCCATAGTAGGTGAAGTCCACGAAGTCCAAATCGGCTTGAATAGCCGCGGTCAGCTGGTCGTCGAAACCAGGGGCCGCAAAGATGTCGTCAGCTATCGCCTCGAGGTCGCCTCCGGCCTCCGCAGTTGCAGCTGCCAGGATGTCCTCAATCCTCTCCAGTGGGAGAAGCGCATCGCACTCGGCCGCAGCCCTTCGAAGGGCTGCGTCGCCGCTCACCACATACATCGATACGTCATTGTTATTGCAGTAGCGGACGAGCGCTTCCACCACGAAGGCGTCAGGAAACTCTTTGCTGCCACGACGGTCAAATGGAGGGGTGCCCGCGAAATATCGATCGAACACCGCTCTCGCAGGGATCTCCAACGCCGGCACTGTTTGACTGCGGAGCCGTTTGACCAGCGCATCGATGAAGCCCGCCCACGCTCTCTCGCCGAGAGCAGGACCATCAACATCCCTCACAGTGACATTATCCTCACCAGTGAGCTGGGCGATGCGGTTGAAATCGCGGGTCAGCCGCTTGGCTTCCGCAGCCGCCGCCTGTGCGGCTTCCTTGAGCTGTCGTTGAATTTCGGCGAGCGTGATGTCGGTAACATGTAGGATGACGCGCCCATCTTTGATCTGTGTCGCGAGCAGCGCAAAAGGTGTGTTCGAGATATTGAAGCCAGCCCGGCGATAGACTTCGGTGTCGAGGAACACGTGCCGCGTACGCAACGGCTCGGTCGGATTTCGTACGGGTTTCGTCATCGTAAGCGGTTCTCGGAAATACTTTCAGCGCACAGACAATATCCGCGCTGAGACGCCTACAACACCCCCCACGCCCGATACCGGCCCCTTCCCGTCATCTCGCGCACGCCGAGTTCTCCGATCAAATTCAACGCGCCGCGAGGGGAAATCTTCGCTGACTTCGCAATCATATGCGCCGACACGATCGGGCGCGACAGAAGCAAGTGAATTGCGACCGGAAGACTGCTCGTCGATCGCTTGCCCAGAGCCTTCCGCTCAAGTTGCCGTTTTGCCAGTGTCAGTCGATCAATGTCCTTCATTCCTGCAGCCGCAGCGGCACTCATTGCATCGAGAGAAGCTATCAGCCTCGTCGTTCGATCGCGAGCACGGCGGCGCTCGCGTGGAATTTCTCGAAGGCCAACCGCATAGGCCAACAAGTGCGAACGAACCTTGCCGCGCGATCGGAGGAAATCCGAGACGAGCACCTGCCCGAGCCAGTGCTGACGCTGCAGCGGTTCGAGATGCTCCCAAGCGTCCCAGAGAAGCGCCGCCGCCAGTGTGGCCGGAAGCCGTTCGACCTGCTTGGCGAAATCAAGCCACTCGCCGATCCGCTCACCCTCATCCCAATCCGGATCGCGAATGAGCAGTTCGCCAACACTCACACCCGGCTCAGGCCTTTTTTGCTCCGCGGTCGCATTTTCATCGACAAGCCACTTGGTCTTCTCGAGCACCTCGTCGATCCCGGCCAATTCGGGTGATAGCGTTTCGTCTTCGAACTGCTCGAACTCCGCCCCCTCCCCTCCGCTGTCGGACGGTTTGCTCTCGAGCGGTGACTCTTCAGCTACGCCGGCGAGCGCCATGATGCCCGACCGCGAAACCGCCCA
>JAGQPS010000538.1 GCA_020426595.1 Planctomycetales bacterium | reverse complement strand
GATCGAGGAAGCGGGAAAGCATGTCCGGCCACCGACTGACGAAGAACGCCGGATGCTCGACCGATTGCGATCCTGGGCCCAACAGGCGGCTCGTCGGGCCGATGCCAAGGCCACTGCCGTGCTGGGTTGGCTGGCCAGTCACCTGAAGGACGGTGACAGGTGGACGAACGAGCGGGTGATCCTGTTCACCGAGTATCGCGCCACTCAGCAATGGATGCAGGAGATCCTCGCATCTCACGGCTTCGGGGGCGAGCGATTGGCTCTCATCTATGGCGGCATGGACCCGAAAGAACGCGAGGGCGTGAAAGCCGCGTTCCAGGCCAACCCCTCGGAATCCCCGGTGAGGATACTGCTGGCGACCGATGCCGCCTCCGAGGGCATCGATCTCCAGAACCACTGCCACCTGATGATCCACCTCGAAATTCCGTACAACCCGAATGTGATGGAGCAGCGGAACGGCCGCATCGACCGCCATGGGCAACGCGCCAGCGAGGTCGTCATCTGGCACCCGGTGGATGCCGAGGGTGGCCACGGCGACGATATCCTGCGCGCGCTTCGCAAACTGGATGCGATGCGCGCCGACATGGGGAGCGTGAACCCGGTCATCGCGCCTCAACTGCCAGACCTCCTCGAGGGGCGCCGCCGCGATCTCGACACGAGACAAGCCGAAGCCCGGATGGAGAAATCTCGCCGCTTCGTGAAGGCGGAGCGCGACCTTCGCGAACGTGTGGCCAAACTCCATGAGCGGCTGAACGAGACCCGGCACGAACAGAGCCTCGTGCCCGACCACATCGAGCGGGCGGTACGCACGGCGTTGCGCCTTGCGGACAAACCCGACTTGGAGCCCGTTTCTCTGGCCGGTGCACCAGACGGCACGGTTTTTCGAATGCCGCCGCTCTCGGGTTCCTGGTCCCGATGCCTTGAGGGTCTAGAACACCCCTACACGCAGAAGGTCCGCCCGATCACCTTCGACCACGGGGTCGCCAAGGGCCGTGACGACGTCGTCCTCGTCCACCTGAACCACCGGCTTGTCCAGATGAGTCTGCGGCTCCTGCGCGCGGAGATCTGGGCCCGTGACGACGTAAAGAAGCTTCACCGCGTGACCGTCCGGTCGCTTCCGGATGGGCGGATCGAGGGACCGGCCGTGGTGGTGATGTCGCGGCTCGTCGTGACCGGCGGGAACCATCATCGTCTGCACGAGGAGCTCACGGAGGCTGGCGGCTATCTGCGCGATGCCGGTTTCCGGCGGGAGGAACGGGTCACGGAGGTCCGACGATGGCTGGAGGAGTCGCACCCCGCGGCCCTGTCGGATGCGACGTTCGACGCCTTGAGGACGCGCTTCGACAAACAGCGTGATTCCGTTCTGGCAGCCGTCGAGGCACGCTCGAAAGACCGGCTACGCTTCCTCGTGAACACGATCGAGACCCGGAAACGCAAGGAGGCCGAGGACATCCGCCAAGTCCTGGACGATCTCGAACGAGCGCTGAAGACCGAGATCGCGGCGGAACAGCAACCCGTGCAGCTCTCTCTTTTCTCCGAGGACGAACGCACTCAGCTCAAGCGTGACCGAGCGGCCCTCGAAGCACGCCTGGCCCGGATCCCGAAGGAGCGCGAGCAAGAGCTACGCGCGATTGAGGAACGGCACTCCAATGCCGTCGAGCACACCTTCCCCGTGGCCGTGGTGCTGCTGGTTCCGAACTCCCTCGCGACGGAGAAGCGCGGATGAGCAACGATCACGAGTGGCTGAACCTCATCGAAGTCTCTGGGCCCTTTCTGGCGGTGCCCGTGCTGCGGGAAGTTTTCCCGCAAGGCCTTGAAGCTCTGCCTTCCGGGCGGCCTCAGCGGCTTCGTCGTACCTATGAGGAATGGCGCGATGCCGTCGACATGGACGACCTCGACCTCCCCGCGCTGCACGCGGCCTGGATCGACGACGTGCTGGTCACCGCGCTGGAAATGGATGAGACGGTGCTTCGCAGGGGCGCGAGACTGCCTGAACAGCTGACTGTCTCGATGCCCGAACACGGGGTCACGGTCGCGCCCGATCTGGCGATCGTGAATCCAACGAACTCCGACGAACCACTCCTGCTCATCCACGTCTATCAGCCGGACACCGATCTGGACGCGACGCGCCGTTTCGATGGCCTCGCGATCACCCCGGCCGACCGGATGGTCGCTCTGCTCCGGGCGACGGGATGCTCCACTGGCATCGTCACCAATGGTGAGCGCTGGATGCTCGTCCACGCGCCCGTCGGCGCCGTGGCAGGCTTCGCGAGCTGGTATGCGCGGCTCTGGGGCCAGGAACCCGAAACGCTGCGCGCCTTCGTCAGCCTTCTGGGCATCCGCCGCTTCTTCGGACCCGAAGAAGCAAAGCTGCCGGCGCTCTATGAGCGGTCCTTGAAGCACCAGGACGACGTGACGGAGGCGCTCGGAGAACAGGTCCGGCGCGCCGTCGAAGTGCTCGTTCAGGCCCTCGAC
>JAGQPS010000537.1 GCA_020426595.1 Planctomycetales bacterium | reverse complement strand
ATCGATCGCGATGGCCAGATCGAGATCGACCAGCAAGTCGTTTCGCTCGAGGAACTCCACCAGATCTTGAAAACCGCTCGAGCCGAATACCCGAAGATCGGAGTCGTGATTCGCGGAGACGGACGAAGCGATTTGCAGACCGTCGTCAGCGTTCACAGTGCCTGCACGCAAGCGGGAGTGACCGACATTGGGCTGGCGGTCCGCGAAACATCGCTCCAGCGATAACGGATAACCGAGTGTCATCGTTGTTGTGTCAAACCGATTCGTCCTCCTGGACCAGCAACCAGGTCATCAGCATTGGGCTGTGGATCGGCTTCGTCGCATTTGCGTTGACTCTGTTCGTGCTGTGGCGAACTCGCTGGGGCCAAGTCAAACCGCTCAGCAAGTGCGTCGCCCTGTCGGTCTTGGGTCATCTCTTGCTGTTGGCCATCGCCTACACGACTCAGCTGCCTTCCGACTCGGGACTCGGCGGTGAGACGATCGCGCCGTTGCACGTCGTGGAATGGGATGACGAAGCGACTCCGCGGCCGAAGCCGGATGACGAGCCTCCGCCCGAGGAGCAACCCGACCCCACGCTTGCCGATACGGTCCCACCGATTCCCATCCGCGAGCCCGCTCCTTGGGAGCGAAACGAGTCCATGACTCCGGAGGTCGCCGTCGAGATCCCCGCCGAGCCCGCGGACACGTCATCGTCGCAAAACAATCCTCCGGCTCTCGTCGCCTTGACCTCGGACCCCACTTCACCTTCGGCGCGCGACGCCACGACTCGGCCGTGGGAACCGATTCCTCAATCGGTGTCGCCGCCGCCTCCGCTCAGCGCTTCACCGGTGCAAGATCACGGCGCGGACGAACGTTTTTCCTCGGACGAAAGTCTCTTCGCCGCGTCGATGTTGCCCGACATCGCGGCGCCTCCGCCGCAAGCCGCTGATTTGCCGGCGGGCATGGCGGGCGGAGTCGAATTGCCAGCCGACCAACTCGATGCGACGCTGCAAGCGGGCGTCGATCAACTCATCGCGGGCACACCGGAAGTGCCCATCGCGAACCCAAGCGGCTCCCGCCAACCATCGCTGATGGAAACTAGCCGCTCGCGCATCGCCGATCGAGCCGTGAACGAATCGATAACCGAGCAGCGACTCGGCGAGTGGCTCGACCAAAACGCGCCGCGCCGACTGGGTGATGGAGCCGAGGTTCCGGAGCTCTACCGCATGCGCTCGGCCGCCCGTTCCGCGCGAGTCGTGCCGCCCGGCGCGACGATCGACTCGGAGGCAGGCGTCGATCAGGCGCTGCGTTGGCTGGCTCGCAACCAAGAAGCGGACGGACGTTGGGACGCGAGCCGACATGGCGCTGGACGAGAAGACGAAGTGCTGGGCGAGAACCGAGATGGAGCGGGAGGTCGCGCCGATACCGGCATCACTGGCTTGGCCTTGCTGGCCTTGCTGGGACACGGTCACACGCACCTGGAAGGAGAACACCGAGCCACCGTGCAACGAGGCTTGGAGTTTCTGCTCGTTTCCCAAGGACCGCAAGGCGAACTTTACGGCGACGCCGAGGTCTTCGCGCGAATGTATTCCCACAGCATCGCCACGATCGCCCTCACCGAGGCATACGCGATGACCGGCGATCCACGTCTTGTTCCCGGCGTCGACGCGGCACTGAGCTACAGCCGGAGAGCCCAACACTCGGGCACCGGCGGCTGGCGTTATCGTCCGGGTGAGCCGGGCGACATGAGTCAGTTCGGTTGGCAGGTGATGGCGCTGCGAGCGGGTGAACAAGCCGGATTCGCGATCCCCGAATCCACGCGTCTCGGCATGCACCGTTTTCTCGAGAGCTGCTCGACCGGGCGGTCGGGCGGACTGAGTAGTTACCGCCCGCGCGAAGCGGCGAGCCCCACGATGACCGCCGAGAGTCTCGCCTGCCGTTACTGGCTCGGCATGCAACTCGAGCCAACACGAGTCCAAGAGGCGGTCGATACGATTCGAGCCGGCGATCCCGCCGACTCCAACGCGCGGCCCAATCTGTATTTCCTGTACTACGCCGCGCTCGCGTTGCACGAACATGGCGGCTCGGTCTGGAGCCAATGGAACGGCTCCTTGCAACAACGCTTGCTCGCGTCGCAAGAGCTGGCGGGACCGGATGCCGGCAGTTGGGCTCCCGATACCCGTTGGGGAGGCTACGGTGGCCGAGTCTACAGCACCGCCGTCGCGACGCTTTGTCTCGAGATTCCTTACCGCTATTCACGGGCGCAGCGCTGAATCGCGGGCCCAGCGATCAATCGCTTTCCCACCGATGAATCGCTTTCCCACCGATCAATCGGTGGGCTATTGTCGGGCCGTCCCTTACGGGACTCGTGGGAAATCCAATGGGTTGATCAAGGGGATGGGCCGGCGCTTACCCACCGATGAATCGGTGGGCTATTGTCGGGGCGTCCCTAGCGGGACTTCCGCGATGCCCGTGGATG
>JAGQPS010000536.1 GCA_020426595.1 Planctomycetales bacterium | reverse complement strand
CATCCGACGCATTCACGCGGCGCGAGGCTCGGGCCGAATCGTTTCGCACGACTCGAATTTCGGTCAGCGGACCTTCGTCGGCGGTGTGGGCGAGCGTGCGAAGCAGTCCGTTCTTCTCGAACTCAAGCAACGAAATCTCGACCGCCCGCTTCACCTTGGCCAGGTTGCCGTCGGTCGTGAGCGCCGATCGAAAGAGCTCGAAGTCGGCTCGTTGAGTCGACGGATCGACCGTTGGTTCACCGTCGACCGGCACGGGGAGAAAGGACTTCCACAACCCTTCGGGAAGTCCATTGAGACTATCGGCGGATTTGATTTGCAGCACTTCATCGATGAGCTGCTGCTGGATTTCCTCGAGCGGCTGCGGTTCGTTGATGTAGACACAGAGCGACTGTCGCCGAGCCTCGTAGAGCGCGTTGCGGGTCGCTTGCTCGTCGAGCACATCGAAATCGACTCGAGCCACCACATCGCGATCGGGCGTTTGACCGAGCCGGAACGGAAACGGAGGCGCCCAGCCGTTGGTGCCGAGCCACATGGCGACAACGGCCAGCAGAGCGACCGAGGCTCGAATTCGCGATTCGCGCGAGGAGACCGCTTTCCAAGCCCTTTCCCACGGGCTCCGCGGTGCGGGTGCAATGCCCCGGGTCCTCCGGGCCGCCATCGTCGACATCGACTCGTTATCCTCCGATCAGCAGTCTCGTGAATCGAGCCTGCCAGCGCTCACCACGACTCAAACCCTCTCACTAGCCCGCGGCGGCAACATGCCGTCCGAGCCCTGGGGCGGTTTCCCACAAGCGCGAGATCCACGCCCCGGACGCCCGCCATGTCTCACATCGTACCGTTCGCCTCGTCCGTCTCGTCGTAGGCGTCGACAATGCGCTGAACTAAAGGGTGCCGCACGATATCTTCCGCGGTAAGTCGTACGAAGCCAATTCCCGAGACATTTGCGAGACGCACCATCGCATCCCGCAAACCACAACGGACCGTCTTCGGCAAGTCGATCTGAGTGATGTCGCCGGACACCACGACCTTCGAACCCGTTCCCATCCGCGTGAGGAACATCTTCATTTGCGATTCGGTCGTGTTCTGGGCCTCGTCCAAGATGATGAACGCCTCGTTCAGCGTCCGCCCACGCATGTAGGCCAACGGAACAACCTCGATGACATCTTGATCCAACAACTTTCGCGCTTGGTCGTAGCCCAGAAATTCCTGCAGGGCATCGAGCAGCGGACGGAGATAGGGGTTGATCTTGGCCAGCAAATCGCCAGGAAGAAACCCGAGACTCTCTCCCGCCTCGACCGCCGGTCGCACCAATACGATCTTGCGAATCTGCCGCTGACGCAATGCCGCGACCGCCATCGCCACGGCCATGTAGGTCTTGCCGGTTCCCGCGGGACCGGTCGCGAAGACGACGTCATGATCTTGAATCGCCGTGGCGTAGCGCTTTTGGCCGGGCGTGCGAGGCCGAACATCGCTCGTTCCCTGGAACGCCAGATCGAGCGCTTCGGCGTCGAATTTCGGAGCTGGAGCCGCGAGACTCGCCAAGGTCCCGGTCGTCACCGCCTCCATGCCCGGAGCGGTTGGCACCAGAGAGGGAGCCGCACCGATGCCGCGCGGCGCCGGTTCCTCGACCGAATGCTGCATGACTCGACGGAACTCCCGGTCGAAATCGTCGGGCAGGACCGCTCCTCGACGAGCGAGGATTTGCCGCAAGCGTTCAAGGATCACCGTCGTACGTTCGACATCCTCGGCTTCACCCGTGACTCGGATGTGGCCGTCTCGATGCACGATGGAGACGTGAAACTGGTCGCGCAACCGTCGGACGTATTGATCGCGAGCGCCGAAGAGCGGCACGATGAGATCCGAGGATATCCCGGATAGAGTCGCTTCGGTCATCCGATTCGGCCCTCACGGGCCGCTGCTATCGCTGGAATGACGTCGCCACGAGAGTTCGCCCTCGCGTCCCTGCACCGTCATTCGTCCAACTCGCCCCCTCCTCGTTCCACCGACCGGTTCGCGAACCGGCTTTGGAATCGAGCCTTCCCCTAGGTGAACCGGAATGGCCCTCGCCCGTGGTGCGGGAACAAGGCACGCATCATTCGCCACAAAGGAAGCTGGGGCGGCGGAGTTTTGTCTCGTCACGAACGGGGCAAGTTGTCTCCTTGCACCGCACGTGCGTCAACTCCCGCTTCGCCGACGACCCTGATTGAAAACAGAAGGAGTCGGCCAATGGCGGAAGGTTCGGCGGCCCATTACTTACGGGTCGCCACCTCTTCATCAACTATATCGAACGGCACTCCCGCGTGACTAGGGCGAGGTCGAACCCGGTCCAAAACCGCTCGAATGACTGGGTGCGCCCCCGACGCGGATCGCTTCCCCCCAGCTCACTGGTCGCGTTCCTTGATTTGACGAGCCGCTTCGATGGCTCGTTCCAGACGGGCGGATTCCACGGCGGCGGAACGCACTACGGCTTGCAGAAGTGCGATTTTCGTATCGAGATCGGCTCGAGC
>JAGQPS010000535.1 GCA_020426595.1 Planctomycetales bacterium | reverse complement strand
ACGTCGTCGGCGACCGAGGCGAGTCCTGGCAACAGCTCACTGAGCTCCATGCCGCACTCGCCATGTCGAGCCCATTTCCAGGGACCGTAGAACAACTTGGCACTCGATTCCGCCGCGTTGTCGTATTTGATCTCTCCGTCAAACACCGTCATGTGCCGCTTTTGCAGCTCGGGCTTTCGATCAAAAAGATCGTGGTGGCTGGGGCCACCTTGCATGAACATCGAGATCATCGCCTTGGCTCGAGCGGGGCGCGGCGAAGGTTTGGGGCGTGTGTCGTAAATCGTCGGTTCGAGATTCGGTTTGTTCTCTTGCGAGCGTCCGTCACGCTGCAAGAGATGCCCGAGAGCCAAGCTCCCCAGCCCAAATCCACTCGTCGCCAGCCAGTGGCGGCGCGACAGGCAAGGTTGATGGGATGGTTGTGACATGCGAGTGGTAATCCGCGATTTAGGTGACCAAGCCGTTGGTGAGTCGCTCGCGTCGCGCCGGCGCGTCTCGAGCAACCGCGCTGGACCTAGCGTCAGTAATACAGAAAGTGATTCGACGCGAACAGCGATTGGCACAACGAGTCGAGAGCCATTCGATCGGCCGAGCGACCGAGGCTGTCATCGGAAGTGCTTGCCCCGAAGACAGCCTCCTGGGCGTCGAGAAACTCGACGGCATGTTCGAGTTCTTCCGGCGAGATCGGCGCTCCCACGACGACTTGCCAAGCCCGCATGACTCGCTCCCGCCGATCCGCGGGGAAAGCCTGATATAGCGAGTCGCTCAGGGCACGCGATCGCTCAACCGCGAACCGTCCGTTCATCAACAGCAACGACTGACCTGGCTGAGTCGAAATATCGCGCCGGGGGCAATTCGGATCGAGCGTCGGAGGATCAAACGGCTCCAAGACCGCCAACGGCATGGACCTGCGTACCTGCACGTAGATGCTCCGCCGAAAACGCTCGGCGCCCAACGCCTCTTCGTTACCGACGACGATTCCGTTCCCGTCACGAGCTCCCGACCCCAAGATGATCTGACCAATTTCATTTTGAGTCACACTGATGCTCGGACCAAATCGGCGACCGAACAGCTCACCGGTCGAAGCCAACATCGCATCACGTAACATCTCGGATTCGAGCCGCTTCAACGTCATGCGACCCAGCAGCCGATTTTCCGGATCGATCTCTTCAAGCTCCGTGCGACGCAACACGCTTTGACGATAAGCCGCGCTGAGCACCAGTCGTCGATGCAGCAGCTTGCCGAGCCAATCTCGTTCCGCGAGGTCAAGGGCGAGTTGATCGAGCAGTTCGGGATGGGTCGGCGCTTGACCAAGCGTGCCAAAATCACCGAGCGAACGAACAATGCCCTCGCCGAAGTAGTGCGCCCAGACTCGGTTCACCCAAACGCGACCCACCAGAGGATGCCGGCCCGAAACCAGGGAACGTGCCCAGGACAATCGCCGACCACTCGTCGGAAGCTGGGGATCGTCCAGAGCGATCGGCTCGCGGCGATCACCCCAGAGACTCAAGTCGGCCGGATCGACCGGATCGCGCGGCTGCTTGGCTTCACCTCGAAAGAGCAAAGCCGCGTTGGGAGCCCGCCCAGGCACCTCGGTCAAACACGCGACAAAACTCTCGGGTGGTCGATCGGCCCGAGCCTCCGCTTGCTGAGTCGTCTTGCGATCATTGAGTTCCTTGACCCGAGCCGGTTCATAAAGAGTGGCACTCCCTCGATCGACATTCAGATTGGGATACTCGCGTAACAACGCTTGTTGAGTCTCGTCACGCTCGGCGGCTGGAGTCTCGCGGGCGGCACGTGCCGAGGCTCGCAGTTCCTCGGGCAATTCGGCGAGCTTCTTTTCGAAGATCTCCTCGACCAGCGCATCAAGGTCCCGGTTGTATTCGCCTTCGATCTCGGCCACGCGTTGATCCACCGCCGCGGCTCGTGCGTGATCCTCGGTGGTCCAGAGATTGACGAGTCTTCCTCCCGGAGCCCGCCATTGCTCCAGGTCGAACGCTGGCTCAAAAATGGAGGCGAAGGCGAAATAGTCTCGCTGCGATATGGGATCGTATCGATGATCGTGACAACGGGCACATCCCACCGTCAAACCGAGTAGGCCGGTCGAAACCGTCTTGATGGTCTCGGCGACCACATCATGTTTCGCTTGCAGTGGGTCGTCCGAGCCTCCGGCGGTACCGTCAGGAGCGTTGCGCAGAAAACCGGTAGCCGCCAATTGCGCGGCGCGAGTCGCGGATTGAGTCGCATCGGCCGATGGATCGAGTTCATCGCCCGCCAACTGGGTCACGAGAAACTCATCAAACGGAAGGTCCGCGTCGAACGCATCGATGACCCAATCGCGATAACGGTAGGCCCACGGGCGAACCGGATCGGTCGAGACATATCCATCGCTATCGGCATACCCCGCGACGTCCAGCCAGCGACGAGCCCAGCGTTCGCCGAATGCCGGCGACGCCAAGAGCCGATCCACATTTCTTTCCAGCGCATCAGGCCTGGGATCGGCCAGGTAACGC
>JAGQPS010000534.1:755-2527 GCA_020426595.1 Planctomycetales bacterium | reverse complement strand
AGCCGCGGCAATGGAGGATCGACGAGTGTTTTCCCAAACCGTTGAGTATGCATTGCGGGCGGTGCTGCACCTGGCTCACATGAGCCCGGCGGCGCAAACGACCGACCAAATCGCTCAAGCGACTCGCGTCCCCGCGGCGTATCTCAGCAAGGTGCTCCAAAGCCTGCGACGATCCGAGATGATCAAGAGTCAGCGGGGAGTGCATGGCGGGATGACTTTGCAACGCGACCCCGAGACGCTCACGATTCTCGAGGTCGTCAATGCGGTCGATCCGATCTGTCGCATTACGAGCTGTCCGCTCAAGCTCGCGAGTCACGGAGAGAACCTCTGCCCATTGCATCGGCGACTGGATGACGCCCTGGCGCTGGTCGAGGATGCGTTTCACTCCACCACCGTGGCTCAAGTGCTCGCCGAACCGACGCGGAGCATTCCTCTCTGCGATGGTTTGTTGGCTGAACCCATCGCGCGAACACGTTCGGGAAGTCCGGGGGCTCGTTCGGGAAGTCCGCAGGCTCGTTCGGGAAAACCAGGGGCTCGCTCCGGTACCTCCGCGGTGAAGGCCAAACCAAGGACGACCGGGAAAGCACGCACTCCGCGCGAGACGTCGTGAGCCCATTCGAATTGGAATCGATGACCAGCAGCGCGAGCGTGGCTAATCGAGCAGGGCTCGTGTAACGAATGACGAACCGCCGTTTCCTAGAGCATCGATTCAATGGCGGCTTCGACATCGCGGCGAACCTCATCCGCGATACGTGACTCCAGCGGGAGCATCAGACGTACCGGTTGCCGAGATGCTTCCGCCAGGTTGAGTGACTCGAACGGATCCAAGCCCTCCCATTCGCGCACGACGAGCTTGGGAAAAGGCGTGACGAGGTCGTTGAGTGCTTCAACGCGCTCGGGCGAATCACTCGGGGCGGGCCAATCATCGGTCACGATCACGCGAGCTCCTGGCCCTCGGATCGGCTTCTCAAGCATCCACTCGGCGGCGCGGCGCCACTGTTCGGCCGACGAACCGCGCGGGAGGAAGTGCCAAGGGACGTTGGGAGCGATCATCCGATCAAGCGGAAGGCTCGTTTCCTCGCGAGGCCACCACACCCAATTGGCTTGTTGGTTCAAGTGAATGGCCAATTCCGAAAGCTTGCAGCGACAGATCGGGTGCCACATGTCTGGGGCGATCGCGACCGCCGGCTCCATGACGAACCGGCGAAATCCCATACGCGGATGAGGCACGCGCAGCGGTGCGGAATTGGCGACCAGATCGTCGAACAGCAACAGGTCGAGATCGATCTTGCGAGCTCCCCATCGCACGCCGCGCGTTCGCCCGAGCAATTGCTCGGTGTCGAGCAACATCGCCAACCACGCCTCGGCCGTCAGGTCGACTTGAAAGCGAGCCGCGCTATTGATGAACGGAGCGTCGCTGTCGGGCACTCCGATCGGAGCGGTCTCGAGCATCGGCGCGACCGCGGTGAGCTCGATGTGTGGCTGGGAAGCCAGATGTTCGATGGCCGCGTTGATTCCCGCGGCCTTGTCACCCAGGTTGGAGCCCAAGGCGATGAGCGTGTCGGCCATGTTCAGCTTGCCTCCAGCGGCGAGTCGAGCCGAAACAGTCGGCGAGCGTTTTCCGTCGTGAGGCGACCTAGGTCGGCACTCGTCATCCCTCGTGCCTCCGCGACGACCTGCCCGGTGTACACCACGAGTTCCGGCTCGTTCGGTCGACGACTCCGGTGTGGGTGAGGCGACAGATAAGGGCAATCGGTCTCGACGAGCAAACG
>JAGQPS010000534.1:0-746 GCA_020426595.1 Planctomycetales bacterium | reverse complement strand
GAGTTCCGGCTCGTTCGGTCGACGACTCCGGTGTGGGTGAGGCGACAGATAAGGGCAATCGGTCTCGACGAGCAAACGGTCGGCCGGGACTCGAGCCGCGATGTCGCGTATGGCTTGATTCTTGGGATAGGTCACCATCCCGGCGAAGCTGATATGCAGTCCCGCGTCCAGCGCGACTTGAGCTGTCTCCCAACAGCCGGTGAACGAATGCATGATGCCACGAAGCGGCGCGCCGTGATGCTCGACCGCCCGTCGCAGCTCGGCCACGACATCAGCCTCGCAGTCGCGCATGTGGACGATGAACGGCTTCCCGGTCGCGACCGACAGCGCGATGTGGAAGCGAAATGCCTTCAGTTGAATGTCAAACGGACAATCGTCCCAGTAGCGATCGAGACCGGTTTCACCGATCGCCCAAACGCGAGCGTTCGCCGCCAGTCGCTCGATTTCGGGCCAGTCCGCTTCCAGGGCCTCATGGGCATAGTTGGGGTGGATCCCAACCGAGGCCCCGATCCGCTCGTGCGCGCCGGCGATCTCGACGCACGCACGACTCGATGGGAGTGTCGTACCGACGGCGAGTAGATAGCGAACGTCCGCTTGTTCGGCTCGCTCGAGCACAAGCGGCAAATCGGCCGAAAGCTGCGGATCGTCGAGATGAGCGTGGGTGTCAAACCACATCTAGGTTTCGCCTCGCTGAACGGCGAAGAAAAACAACGAGACTCGCGCCACCACGAGGGGGACGCGAGTCC
>JAGQPS010000533.1 GCA_020426595.1 Planctomycetales bacterium | reverse complement strand
GAGGCGATGAGGATCGGACGAGAGCCGGAAAGTAACGAACCTTGAGAGTGACGCCCTGGCTTGCGAGGAACAGCACGAGACGGTCTCCGATGGCGGGATTTCTGGGGGTAGGGAGAGTCATCGCAAGGAAGACTCCAGCGGACGTAAGCGGTATCCTAACGGGCGTTATCTTAGCCGGTGACCTTGTCGCGAGATACAATCCGCGTTCGTCGGCGGTCCTTACGTTGTTGCTTTACCAAGCCTCCCTTGCTTTCCCACGTGTTGTCGTGCTTCGCACCTTGGGCAATGGGGGATCGCCACGAGACCTGGAACGAGGTTTGAGATTCTCATGGAGTTTCTGAGCCAACCTTGGTTTTTGGGATTGTTGTTGCTCGCCGTGGGAACGCTCGCGGCGCTCGGTTTCCTGGGTACGCGGCGTCGCGGATCGAGGCCTAAAAATGCGGAATCGATCAAAGCCCCGAATTCAACGATCGATTTGGAGCGGCTTACACTCGAACCGCTTCGTCCTGGGGCTCCGTTGATCGATCTCTTTGGGACTCGGACCCGCCTGGTCGTTCTCGTCTTGGCTCCCGCGGGGCGAGGCACGGATTTCCCCGATCGCAGCCAATGGCACGAGCTCGTGGATTGCATCGTGCCGGGACTAACGACCGTGCTCGACCATCATCGGCCCACCTTCCGTTTGTGGCCCGAGCAAGTAAGTCAGCACGGTTTTGTCCAGGCTTTCTTTAACTCCATGCGAGCCGGCGATTCCCAGCCTAAAACCCACGTCGCCCCGAAACGGCATCCGAGGGGAACTCGATACTATCGCTTGGCGGGTCGAGTCGATTGGCAGGGAGTCCCCGTCCTTGTCGGGCTCGTGCTGACGGGTGACGGCCCAGCCTTGTCGCCGATCGAAATCGAACATCCCGGCAAATGGCTCGATCTTCTCAAGGTCCGCACCTAAGGGCCAAGTGAAAGGTCAATGCCACACGACTCGAATGACGCCCTGTTAAAGTCACCCATCGAGCGTTCGAAAGCGGGCATGTTTCGAGGCCTTGCCGCATCTCGTCGAGCAACGCAAGTTGGGTCCCCAGGTGTGTGAGTTGGATGGGTGTGAGTGGATGTGTGCGAGATGGATTCACGCGGGATCGTTGAGCGGTCGCGGGGCTGAAGCAAGAGATTTGGGAACCAGGAATGATCCGCACTCAACAGCAACTGCAGGAAGATGCCATCGCGATTTGGCAAGCGGGTGTCCAGGCCGTCCGAGGCGACATGGTCGTGCGGCGGAATGTCGAGGCGCAAGGACCGGGCGTACGAGTCGGCGATGCGTGGATCGCCGAGGAGACTTTCGATTCGATCCTCGTGGTTGGCGGAGGCAAGGCGTGCGCGTCGATGGTCACTGGCCTCGAAGTCGCTCTGGAGGAACTCGCCGGCCGCAAACGAATCCACGGTTGGGTTAACGTTCCCGATGAAACCGTGCGACCCACTCGCTGGGTTCATCTTCACGCGGCTCGACCTTCCGCACGAAATCTGCCGACCGAGGCGGCGAGACAGGGTGCCGAGGAGATCATGCGGTTGGTCGACGAGGCCAATTCGCGTACTTGGATTGTCGTTTTGATTTCCGGGGGAGGCTCCGCCTTGTTGCCCCTGCCGATCCCCGGGCTTGCTCTCGCGGATAAAGTCGAACTCACGCAGTTGCTCTCGGCGGGCGGAGCCGACATCGTCGAGCTGAACGCGGTCCGCCGGTCGCTCTCACGGATCAAGGCGGGCGGTTTGCTGCGGGCCGCTCGTGGAGCCAGGCTCGATACACTCGTGATCTCGGACGTGCTCGGCGATCCCATCGAGTCGATCGCGTCGGGGCCAACCGTGTGGTCGTCGCGCGAGCGGATAGCCGAGGACGAGCGCACGGCTGGGGAAATTCTGGAGCGATTCAGGCCGAACGCGCCCGAGCTGATCGCTCGCGTCGAGGCCTCGCTCGCCGCGAAAGAGCCGTGCGACTTCGAGGGGCAAGAAACGCCGCCTCACGAAATTCATTTGTTGGCCAATCTCGCCGAGGCGATCGATGCGGCGGGGATCGAGGCGGAGCGACGAGGATACGCGCACGCGATGACAGGTGCGTCGGGTCCCGAGGGGGATGTGCGCGAGGTAGCGAGGCATTGGGTCCGAGTCGCCAAGTCGATGCTCGAACGTCCCGGCCCGGACTGTTGGATCTCGGGTGGAGAGCCGACCGTCCAACTCGCTCCGGTCGACCGACGTGGCCGAGGGGGACGAAACCAACAGTTGGTGATGGAAGCTTGGCGGCTTCTGGGAGCCGAGGCCTCCGGCGTTTTCGACCACTCGGTGTTTCTGTCGGGAGGGACCGACGGCGAGGATGGCCCCACCGATGCCGCCGGGGCTTTCTGTTCCGCGGCTCAAGTCGCCGCTGGCAAGGCGCTCGGCCTCGACGTGACCAAGTACTGTGACCGAAATGATGGCTATGCTTTTTTTGAGCAGGTCGGCGGACTTTTGAAAACCGGTCCCACGGACACGAATGTCTGCGACCTGCGGGTGGTGGTGCTCAATTCCGGGGCTCTCGGCGAGCCGGGCG
>JAGQPS010000532.1 GCA_020426595.1 Planctomycetales bacterium | reverse complement strand
ATCCGGTCCGGCGCATGGAACGAGCGGCCAACCGCGCTGACTCGGCTACCATGATCCCCCTGGGCGACTCGGCCGCCATCGAGGCGTGGCGATCCCAACAAGAGCAGCGTCGCGCCGAGCTCGAGGAACAAATCGCGGAAACCGATTCGACCGATTCCGCGCGACTCGAGAACCTTCGTAACGAACTCAAGGGGCTCGTCGAACAACCCTATCCGTTCCCGGTGACCCTGGGAGTTCGCGAGACCGAAGGGGAATTGCCGACGACGCACGTGTTGGCACGAGGGAATCCGGCCACTCCCGCGGAAACCGTGGCACCGAGCTGGCCGATACTGTTCGGTGGAGAGACGCCGCGGATCACACCGGTGCGTCAACGCGGAGTCGCTTCGAGTGGCCGACGATTGGCGCTCGCCGAGTGGGTCGTGCAAGACGCCCAGCAGCTTTCTTCCCGCGTGATCGTCAACCGTTTGTGGCACCACATGTTTGGTCGCGGACTGGCTCCCATGACCAGCGATCTGGGGCGCGCCGGATTACCGCCGACCCATCCCGAGCTAATCGACTGGCTCGCGGGCGACTTGCTGCGTCACGATTGGTCGCTCAAGTCGAGCCTCCGGCGGATCGCGCTCTCGCGCGTCTACGGTCGAGACTTTCGTCCGGCGAGTCGCGACATTCAACAAATCGATCCCGCCAATCAATGGCTTTCCTATCGCTCGGTCAAACGACTCGACGCGGAAGCGGTGCGCGACGCGATGTTGGCGGTCAGCGAGACGCTGCAATCGCGACAAGGGGGACGCGGTTTCTTTCCCGAACTGGCGGGCGACATCGTCGCCGGAGGTTCACGCCCCGGCTTGGGTTGGTCGGTCTCGTCGGACTCCGAACGGCATCGGCGTAGCGTTTACATTTTCGTTAAGCGGAGCATGCGTGATCCGCTGATTGAAGCATTCGACTACGGCAATACGACGAGCCCCTTGAGCGAACGCCCCGTGACGACCGTCGCGCCCCAGGCGCTAATTCTGCTCAACAGCGCCTGGACGTACGATCAAGCCGAGGCGTTGGTGGCGTCGCTACCTCCCGCCGATGATTGGCCGACCGCCGCTTACCTCGCGGCGCTATTCGAGCGAGTCCTCGGCAGGGCGCCTCGGCAGGACGAGTTGGAGATCCTCGAAACGTTTCTCGCTCGGCAAACCCGGCTCGCCGCCGAACGATTGGACGAGCTTGTGATTCGCCCCAACGCGCCCAAGAGCCTCTCGGTCGACTACCTCCGGCAACTTCCGCCCGAGATGTTGATTGAACCACCCGCGGCCGATTGGTCGGCCCATCGAGGAGTGTGGGGACAGGGATACGAAGGGATCGAAACGGTGGATCCCCACGCGATCCCATTCGTGAGTTGGGATGCGATTCGCGCCGAGCAAGGTGAGTGGCGCATGACTTGGCGTTGCGATCCCGCGACGGAACGAGCCGCCGTGTTGCTTTCCGGTGAGAAGGACGGGGAACGTTTCCGTGGGCTCGAGGTCCGCTACGAGCCCAAGGCCTCGCGTTATTCGATCTGGAATCATCGTGGCGAGTCGGTGTTGATCGCCGAGGCGGATTGGACCGGCCGGGCGATCGGGCCGCAAAGAGTCACCATTCGGCTCGACGGGGCGCGAAGTTCGTTACATGTCTCGGCGGTCGACGATCTTAACGATGACGAGATCGAACTGACGTTGCCGTTTGATGCGGGTCCGGGAATTGGCGCGATGGGCGGAGTCACGGCTTGGGGCGCTGGTATCAAGATACGAGACCTCGAGTGGCAAGGGCTGGAGGACGGCGCGGTCGCGGTCCGACCTCGGCTGATTGACGAAGGTCGAACACGGGAGGACCAAGCCCAGCACATGGCGTTGGTCGAGGTCGCCCGTTTGCTGTTCAACACCAATGAGTTCGTGTACGTCGATTGAATAAGACAAGTCTTGATCCGCCGAGACACGTTTCGTTGATCGAGTCCGCTTCCATCGAGACCGTTCGTTTTCGAAAGTACGCACCATGACTGCTCGTCGAAACCCAACCCTTGGACAGACTCGTCGGAAATGGCTGTGGGATACCGGAGCCGGCTTCACGGGTGTGGCTCTGGCGGGAATGCTCCAGCAGGACGGCCATGCGTTCGCGAGCGAAGGGGACGAGCCAAGGGCGGATCAGCCGCTCGCGGCACGGGAGTCCCATTTTCCGGTCAAGGCCAAGCATGTGATCTTCCTTTACATGTATGGCGGACCGAGCCAGATGGACCTGTTCGACTACAAGCCCGAGCTGCAAAAGCGGGACGGTCAAACGGTCGAACTAGAGATCCGCCGCCGGAGCGTGCAACCCGGCAAGTTGCTCGCGAGTCGGCGAAAATTCGCGAGGTACGGCGAAAGCGGGCAGTGGTGCAGCGATGCCCTGCCTCATGTCGCGCAACACATGGACAAGCTCGCCGTCATCAAGAGCCTGTACATGGACTCGTTCGCCCATGGCTCGGCCAACCTACAGATGAACTGTGGACGCATCTTGCAGGGACATCCGTCGCTGGGATCGTGGTTGTCCTACGGACTCGGCACGCTCAATCGAGACTTGCCCGGATTCGTCGTGATGCTCGA
>JAGQPS010000531.1 GCA_020426595.1 Planctomycetales bacterium | reverse complement strand
TGGCGAATCCGCCCAGCAACGAGGCGTTGCTCAATCATTTGGCGACCGGATTCGTCTCGTCGGGTTACGACATGAAATGGCTCCATCGAGAGATCGCCAATTCGCGGACCTACCAAACCGATTGGCGTCCCAACCCATCCAACGCGATGGACGCTCGTAACTTCTCGCACGCGATCGCCCGGCGCTTGCCGGCGGAAGTCGTCGTCGATTCGCTGCGACAAGCGACGGCGACGACTGACGAGAATCAGGGTTATCGCCAGACTCGCGAGGGACATACGACGTCGATTCCGGGAACTCGATTCGTTGGCCGCGATGCCCAGCTCGGTTACGCGTTGCAGGTTTTCGGCCGCTCCACCCGCGAAACGACTTGTGATTGCGACCGCACGGAAGAGCCCTCCTTGTTGCAGACCGTGTTTCTCTACAACGATCGAGACGTCCACGCGCTGTTGCGTCGATCGGACGGTTGGATCGCGGCCGAGACCTTGACCGCGGCGGAGCGAAACCGGGCGGCTCAGGCCGAGCGGACCCAAGCGGGCCAAGACCCACGTACTCCAGCCGATCCCATCGAGGCGCTGGAGAATCAGTTGAGGCAAGGTCGTCGGCGGCTCGCGCAAGCCCGACAACAAGGGGACGAGGAGCTCGTGAAGCGCCTCGTCGAACGAATCGCCGTGGGCGAACAGCGGCTCGAACGGCTGCGCGCCGCGGCCGAGCGAGAACGCGAGATGTCACCATCGAATTCCGCTGAACCAATGAGCGACGAACCGATGGCCGAGGAACCGATGCCGACCGAGCCGATGGGCGGGGCCCAGCAGCGTGATGACGTGGCACGGGCCGCGGCTCAGGTGGATGCCTGGATCGAAGAGGCTTATTTGCGGACCTTGAGCCGCTGGCCGACCGATGATGAACGAGATCGATGCCGGGAGTTCTTTGGCACGGCCGAGAACCAGGCCGCCGGGCTCGAAGGAGTAATGTGGGTGTTGATCAACACAAAAGAGTTCTTGGTGAACCATTGATTCACCCGCCTCGTGGGCGTGTTGGGCATGACCGCTGATTTCGCCGTGTGTACGGCGTGAGCGATTGGCTAGGCGGTGGATGGGAAGACAATCCGAACCTTGATCGGGTCATTCGTCCGGTTGAGTTGGTGGGAAACAGGAACGGAGAGAGTCATGAGCGATCAGCGCATGTGTGATGGGATGCTGCGACGCGATTGGTTGCGGGCCGGAATGCTGGGCTTCACCGGTCTATCGCTCTCGAACGCCCTGCGTTTTGAAGCCAGCGCGGCGGAAGCCGCGGCCGGTGGGCGGACCTTGAAGTCGGCGATCTTCATTGACCTCGCCGGTGGCCCCTCGCACCTTGATACGTTCGACCTCAAGCCCGATGCCCCGAGCGAGGTCCGCGGAACGTTCAATCCGATCGCGACCAACGTGCCCGGCATTCAAATCAGCGAGCACTTACCGAAACTCGCGCAGTGCGCCGACCGCTACGCGATTCTTCGCGGAGTCTCGCACACGCTCGCGGCCCATCAACTCGGTAGCGAGTATGTAAACACCGGCAATCGGCCGCTCGCGTCCCTGGAGTACCCGAGTTACGGCTCGGTCGTGTCGTGTGAATCGGAACTCGATAACCCGGCCGACTTGCCTCCCTTCGTGTCGATCCCCAACGGCAACCAACAGGCCGGCTTCCTCGGCGTTCGCTACGCGCCGATGTCGACCAATGCGGTGCCGCGCATCGGGCAACCATTCACGGTGCGTGGAGTCAGTCTGGGACAGGGACTCTCGCTCAACGAACTTGGCCGCCGCCGCAATCTCTTGCGAGACCTTGATCAAGGATTGAGCGACTTTGAACGTCAGCCGCAACTGCTCGAGGGACTCGATCGATTCGGCGAACAGGCCTTTGATATCCTCACCTCGCCCAAGGCTCGCGAGGCTTTCAACATCGCCCAGGAATCGCCTGCCTTCGCCCAGCCGTTCGGTGAAGAGCCGTTTGGCGCGAGCTGTCTGTTGTCGATTCGTTTGATCGAGGCCGGTGTCCGCTTCGTGTCGATGAGACTCGGCGGATGGGACACGCATCAAGACAACTTCACGCGGCTCAGCACCAATCTGCTACCGACGCTCGACACCGGCCTCTCGGCCTTGTTGCTGGGGCTCGAGCAACGTGGCTTGCTTGAATCGACCGCGGTCTTCGTTACCGGAGAATTCGGTCGGACTCCCAAGATCAATCAGCGCTCCGCCGAGGGCGGCCGCGACCATTATCCCCGCTGCATGTTCATGCTCATGGCGGGTGGCGACGTGAAGGGAGGCCAAGTGATCGGCGAGAGTGACGATACCGCCGCTGGACCTCGCCACGAGGCGATCACGCCAGAGCAAGCCGCGGCGTCGTTCTATCACAACATCGGTGTCGACTTCACCAAGGAATATCACACCGAAACAGGACGCCCCATCACGATCGTGCGCGACGGACGTCTGCTGCGAGAGCTGTTCTAGCCTGGGACCCACCGGAGAATCGGTGAGGTGTTTTCGGGGCGTGCCTCGCGGGACGCCGTGGATTGGGGGCGTGCCTGGGACCCACCGGAGAATCGGTGGGCTGTTATCGGGTTGTCCCTGGCACCCACCGATGAATCGG
>JAGQPS010000530.1 GCA_020426595.1 Planctomycetales bacterium | reverse complement strand
TTTTGCTTGGGCACGAGTCGCATCCGTTGGGCTTAAATCAATGGCCCGTCACCCTTCGCTATTCTCGGTTTTGGCATGGTCGACTAGGGCGAAACGTGAATAGCGCAACACCAAAACTAACGCGTCGGGTTTCCTGTGGTTTTCCCACGGTTTTGATTTGGTCGCTTGGGCCGCGGCTTGAAAATCGCCACATCAATTCAACGTACCCAACCTTCTAGAGCTCGCGCTGCGCGGTGAACTCCATGCGCTTACCGGTACGTGGGTGGACCAGGGCGAGTTGGTATGCGTGCAGAGCAATCGACGACTGAGTCTCCGATTTGCGGTCAACGGCTTGGGGGCCGTACCAGGGATCGTCAATGATCGGAAAACCAAGGTCCGCCAGATGGAGTCGAATCTGATTGGTGCGCCCCGTGATGGGGATCGCCTCGATGAGCGCGGAGCCATCCGGGCTTCTCTCGAGGACTCGAATGCGAGTCGTGGACTCCCGCCCCTCGGGATCCAGCGAACGCATTCCTTCCGCACTCGTTCTTGCGATCGCGGCGGAGTGAACGACCTCGTCGAACTCCGGGTGACCGGCGACTCGAGCCAGATACCTTTTCTCCGCGGTCCCGTTCTCGAACTGTCTCTGAGTGCGCGCGGCGGCCAAACGATTGCGAGTGAAAACCATGATGCCGGTCGTTACCACATCCAAACGATGAGCCGGGCGCGGTTTGTCGGGCGAGTAAATCTGGCTCAACAACCAGACCAAGGAATGGCGACAGTACCGTCCGCTGGGATGCACCGCGATGGGAGCCGGCTTATTGATCACGATCCAGTCTTCGTCCTCGTAAAGGAACTGGATGTCACGCGACATCGGTGGTTCCGATTCGATCTCGGCCAGATGGGCGATGGAATCGCCAGGTTGCACGATGGTACCGGCCGCGATCGGTTCGTCGCCGCGCACGACCCAACTACCTTCGATTTCGCGCAGCCACTGTTCCCGGTTCAGCGGTGTTTGTAGGCTCGAGACGAAATCGATTAACGTCCTGCCGGCATGTTGCTGAGCGACTCGGAGCGGTCGTCGCTGAACATAGGGTTGGCTTCCCGGTGGAGGGTCGGTCGCCGCCAGCCAGGCCGCGGAACGCTGCCGCAGAGTCTCGGACATGCGTTCCTCGACGCTCTTCCAACAATGAGGACAGGAGCGTGCGGGCTCGTAGAGCGGCGACGCGAGGTCATCCGCCTCGAGCACATGTTGGCAAGCGAAACAAACAACATGCTCGCCAGGGGAAAGATCGGGCCGCACGCTGACTCGCTGGTCGAACACGAAACAATCGCCGTGCCAGTGAGCCCCTCCCTCCTCCTCGAAGTACTTCAATATGCCTCCGTCGAGCTGGTACACCTGCTGGAATCCGAGACGTTCCATCAGTGGTGCCGCCTTCTCGCAGCGGATGCCCCCAGTACAAAAGGTCACGACCGGTTCGTCCTTCCACTCAGGTGGAAGACTCGCGAGCGCGGCGGGAAAATCGCGAAAGTGGTCGACCCCAATCGCATGGGCTCCGTCAAACGTGCCGATCCCGACTTCATAGTCGTTTCGCGTATCGAGCAAATGAACGGGCTTCCCTTCATCGAGCCACCGGCGAAGCTCCGTCGCGGAGATGCGAGGAGACGTATACGTCGCGGGCTCGATCCCCTCAACGCCGAACGCGATGATCTCGGATTTGATCTTCACCAGGAAGCGATGAAAGGCGATCTCGTCGGACCAGCTCCGTTTGTCGACTAGCTGCTCGAGCCCCGCGATCGCGCGCACCTCGGTAAGGAATTCATCGATTTGCGGCTCACGGCCACTTAGAAATAAGTTGATCCCTTCCGGGGTCAACAGAACGGTCCCCTTGACTCGCAATCGCTTACCGATCTCGCGCAGCCGCTGGCGGTGCGCATCGAGTTGAGTTAGTGGCGTAAAGTGATACGCGGCGACATTGAGAAATCGATCAAGAGCCAACGCGTTTTGATTCATCCTTGAGTCTCGTCCATCTGCAAGCTGAATTGAATTGCTCGTTCGGCGAGACGAACGCCCGCGATACGTGACTCTCGAACCAACGCCGCCCGATCGACTCGCACGGCGGTGTTGGGAATCGAGTCGCTACGGCCCGAGCAGTTCAGTCTTGTCGTCACTGACTCGAAGGGCCTCGACCGATTCAACGTGACTCGCTCGTCGGACCAAACTTGTATAGGTCGCTGTCGGTTCGCAAATAGATAAAGCCGCCGGTGAATGTCGGCGTCGCCAAGGTGCGTCCCGGCACTTCGCACGAACCGAGTACCTTGAACTCAGTCGATGCCTCCACCCAGGTCGAACGTCCATCTTCATCGAGAAACAGAACCTGTCCGTCGGCATAGATGGGTGAAGCCGAGAAATTGCCGCCAAGACGCTCGGTCCAGTGCACTTCTCCCGTGCGAACATCGACACAACTGGCGACGCCACCATCCGAAACGACGTACAACTCCTCGCCGACCAGGACCGGCGTCGGTGTGCTGGGAGCGCCGCGTTTCAGTCGCCAGACGACGTTGGTTTCCGTCACGTCGCCCGATCCACCGAGCTTGGCGGCGATGAGCTCGGGGCGCTCGTAATCGTGGTTATAGATCACCATGCCATCGGTAATGATGGGTT
>JAGQPS010000052.1 GCA_020426595.1 Planctomycetales bacterium | reverse complement strand
CGGACACCATCGACAAGTCGCTGACCGCCGGCTCTTCCATGGCCTTGTCGGGAAAGACCGCAAGTCCGATGGAAGGAGCGACCGTCTCGTTCTGGGAAGTCGACCGATCCTCGCCTTCATTCGAGCAGCCCGATAACGTCGCGGCGCTCGTCACGATTCCCCACGCGATCGCTTGGCGGACTCGATTCATGGTTCGACCTGCGATTCCTACGGTAGAGATGGGCTACATCGGCAAAGGGTTGCGAACTTGGTGTGACGATCCTGGCTAGGCGAGTTCGCGAAGCCACGGGCTGTCGGCCCCGAGTTCATCGAGTATCCAGTCTGGTTCACTCGCCGCGAGTTCCTCACGCTGATATCCTCCGGTCGTCACCGCGACGACTCGAGCTCCGATGGCGCGGCCACAGCGAATATCGGCCGGCGTATCTCCAATTACCCAAAGTCGCTGGGGTTGGAACGTATCGGACAGCTCTTGCTCAACGACCTCGCGAGCCCATCGCGCGACGTCATCTCGTTCATGGTGATGGTCGCCAAAACCACCATCGCGAAAGTACCGCATGAGGCCATAGTGAGCGAGTTTCTTTTCCGCGCCCTTACGAATATTGCCTGTCAGCAACCCGAGGTAAACGTCGTCGCGAACCGCCAACGCCTCGATCAACGAGACAATTCCGGGCAAGACCTCGCCGTCCGCCCGCGCCAATTCATCATCGAGCAGTTCGAGATAACCGGCGATGAAACGATGCCAGTTCTCCTCGGTTTCCGGGATGGCATGCCGCTGAAACAGCGTGCGACTCAGACCCCGGTCGGTGCAGCCGTGCATGTGCACCTCACCCGGTTCGCCGATGCCAAACACGGTCCCCATCGCCCGGTAGACCGCGCGGGAACCGGCTCCACCGGAGCGAATCAGCGTGCCGTCGATATCAAACAAAAGGGTGTGCATCGCAAAGGTCTCTAGGAACAGCTCACACCCAAGGGGTGCTCGAATCCAATTAGGTGGTTTGGGCAAGTTCGGTCGGTTCAATCACGAGCTTTCGGCTCGCTAACTGTTCTAGCAGACGAGCAGGTTCGCGAAATCGGCTTGCCAACGAAACCGTGAGTCGTTTCCCATCCAACCGCCTCAATGCGACTGCGTAAACTTTGACGACTGAATCGTCTCGGATCGGGTTACACCCCGTACTCGCGGGTGAGATTTCCGTGTTCGACTCACTCTTGTGGACCACGAACTCCGATATTTCACGGCACCTTTCACCACAGCGAGTCTACGGAGAGACGACCATGAAGCTCCCACGGATTTGGACGAGCCTACTTTCGACTTGCGGGGCGGTCGCGTCCCTAGGCATGGCCGACCTTGCGGCTCAGGAAAGACAGGCATTTCCCAGTCAAGTCCCGGTCGTGACCGCGGCCGACGGGCTGGTACTTCCCGGTGGACTTTCCGACCGCGAAATACAATTCACCTCGACCCCGCCAGCGACGCTGATGACGTCGGCTTGGAACGGCGGAAGCGACGGAGATTGCGTTGCTTCGGTGCTCGATTGCGATGGTTGCGGTACTACCTGTCACGACGAGCCGGGACTGCTCAGCCGACTGCTGGACAAGGGCCCGTGCGGCGGCTGCCTTGAAATGCCGTTTGTGATCGGTAATTCGCTCGGCGTGCCCCGTGGAATTTACGCCGGGGGACTAAGTCAGTACTGGGTGCCGACGCACCTGACCGCCGTGGCTGACAACAACGGAGTTCTGCCCACCAATCGCATCGGAACGACGTTTCAGTGGATGGATAACGTGCCGCTGGAGGTCGATCCGGGGTCCGGTCAGTCGATCCGCGACACGAGCATCTACGTGTACCGTCTGACCGCCGAGCGAACGATCCTGGGTGGTGCCGGTTCAATCTTGGTGCATGTTCCCTTCAACTACACCGTCAGTTCCTCGCTCGGACTCTCACCCAACTTGACTCACGAATTTGGTGACATTGCCTTTGGCCCTAAGCTGTTGTTGCTTGAGCGTGGAGGCTGGTCGTTCTCGGGAGGCGTGCTGTTTGAAGCTCCCACCTCGCCGGAAGTCACGTTTTCCCCGGGGCCCGGCAAAACGGCTCCGTTGCTCACCAACAGTCAGTGGTTCATCACGCCGTACCTAGGTGTCGCGCGGCGACAAGGACGGTCGTTCTCTCAAACGTTTATCTCGTATCGCGACCAAACCAACGGCGAGGTGGTGACGCAAGATCCCTTGACCCGCCTACCGACTCAGGATCTGGTGATGCTCAGTAGCCAGGTGGGATTCTGGCTGCGTCGAGATGCCTCTCGCACGATCTCCGGAATTGCTCCCGTCGCGGAACTGCACTACTCCACGACACCGGAGAACGATCGGCGGGGAACGTACACCGACGAAGCCTACGGCCGCGTCGATCAGCTCACACTGACCGCGGGGCTCAATCTCGAAATCAACCAAAATGCGTTGTTGTCCATCGGGTATGGCTTGCCGCTGCGAGACAATCCGCACGCGGGTGGCCTCTCCACCGATCGCATGTACGACGGTGAACTAACGGTCAATTTCAATGTGCTCCGGTAAGCCTCGACCGTAACCCGCCACGAAACGAAAAACGGGTCCGACCTTCATTTGAGGGTCGGACCCGTTTCTTTTTAATGCGACCGTCGAATTCAATCGCAAGCTATCGAGCGATCACGGGCAAGGGGTGATCCAGGTCATCGCCATTGGCTTGGAAGCCATCGCCGTCGACGTCGACGAAGATCGGGTTGGCCACGGCGACCGGAGGTTGATTGCCGTATTGGCTGCCCATGACTCGGCCCAAGTTGAGTCCCTCACCAATGGTTCCGACGATCACGTGAGCATCCTCCGTCAACGGCACCGAAACGGTCCGCTCGAACTTCACGACATCGTTGCCAAACGCATCCGGCGACTCACGCCGAGTCCAGCCGAGGTTGTCCACGGGGCGACCATTGACGAAAACTTGCACTCGATTGACGTCGAGCCAGTTGGGACATTGAACGCGAATCGATAGTTCGATCGCTCCATCGACCGCCGCGATGTCCTCGCCCGAGATCGCCACGGCGTCTCCGGCTCGAGCCACGACCTCGAGATACGGTCCACTCGTCATGATCACGCGTCCCGCCTCGCTGTTGCGGACCATCTCGTCGACCTGGATCTCGCTCGGTAGATCGCTGCTGCTCCGCACGTAGTTCCGCAGCCAACCACTCCCATGCAGGTTGTAATGGGCGTCGGTGTTCACGACGCCCGGAATGCGATAGCCGAGGTTCAGCAATTGCATCCAGTGAAACATCACGGGCGAGCCATCGTTCGGTTTTTGATCCGCGGCGGGAGTCTGAAAAAGACTCGCGGGTGGATGGACTTCCATCACGTCCATGAAGCCGAACATGCCTCGCAGCCCCTCGTCGGGGACTCCATCCGTATTCACGTCGCCAAAGATCTGCTTCAGGTTCGGGTGGTTGGTTTGAACTAGCTTGGGAGCTCCATCATCCCACATCGCCAGTCGCTCGATCTGAACCACGGGGTTGATGTCGGTTTCCGGCCCGCCTCCGTTCTGTCGCCTTGGTCGCAGGATCAATGGAAACGCGTTTTGATGATTGGCCGGAAGCGGCCCCCCGGTTAGCTCCATGCCCGAACAGGTCGCCAGACGATCGAGGGCATCGAGACGAATAAGGTGGGGGACATAGGAATCGATCCGCGCGTGCTCCGTGCAAGGAGCGAACTCGAGGTTCTCCGCCAACAAATTCAATACTCGTCCCAACTGGTCGCTCGTATTGTCGCCCGAGGGAGTGGAGTGGCTGTGATACTCGGTCGAGACCCAGCCGGTCGTATCGACCACATGCTTGAGTGTCGCCGATGTCTCGCCTACCTCCCCGGCCACCACGGTGATCGGCTTGATCACGGCGTCGTGCTCGATGCCGTGACTGAAAACAAGCTCATAGGTGCCCGGCATGACATCAACCACGGTTTCGCCACTCGCCGAATAAACGACGTTGCCGCTCGCCCACGCGCGGCTATCGGGGCCAAAGTCGGGCGAGTCGGTTCCATCCCGCCCGACCAACTCGAGCTTGAAGGGGATCGGGGCGCCAGAATCGTCAACCACCGTCGCCTTGATCCGCGCGCTCGGCTCGAGCTCCACCGTCGTATCGATGGCGTCTTCGACCGTCAGCGTCAATTCCCGACTCGGTCGCCCTTGAGAAGTGATTTTCAGGTTGTACTCGCCGGCGGGCACTTGAGCCTGGATACGCCCCTCATCGTCCGTGGCCGCGGACGCATGGACCGTTTCGCCTCGCGAGAAGGTAACAAGAGCATCCGAGATCGGGCCCCAGGAGTCCTTCACCAGCAAGTGCACCGGTGCGGTCTCGTGAGCCGAGGCCACGCCACGCAGCCCCAATCGATGACTCGCCGCGTAAAACCGACGCTGCATTTCAAAGGTCGCGCCGGGCGCTACGGTTTCCGTGGCGCGGCCCTCGCGAGTCCAATCGATGATGGGGCCTCGACCGGAAACCTTCACCGGAGTCCAACCAGCCGCCACGACTCCATAGGCCTGAGGGAACCAGCGATCCTCCACCCAGAACAAAGCCTCGGCGGCGGTTTCGCCCGACGCATCGATCCCATCGGTGAAGGTCCGATCGGCTCGCATGGAGTCTCGCACCGGCACCTCCACGGCGGAGTCCGTGGGATTGGAAACGAGCGTCGTGATCGTGAGCGATGTGTCTCCATCGCCCAATGAGTAAATCAACCGACAAACCGTGCCGTCACTGGCTGGAGCCGATTCCAATTCCAAAACCGCCGGGGATCCCTCGCGGCGATAGTCCGCCGTGATGCCATCCGGCATTTGGCGGAACGCGTAGCGTCCACCCAAGGGGCTGTAGAGCCCGAGCTGGTCGTTTGAACCGTCGCGAGTGCTGAAATCGAGTATCGCACCGCCCACGTTTCGGATCGTCAGGTTCGCGTGTCGCCATGGTTCTGGTTGAGCCACGACGACGACGAGGTGTTCGTTGCGAAGCACGAAGTCGCCCACGATCGCGTCCACTTCCTTGCCGGCGGGTACCAACTGGTCGTAGTTCTCGTCGGTCAGACGGATCAACTCGGCTCCTAATCCAAGCGTGGGGAGCAGCAGGACGCACGACCAGATACTTGTCAGAACGCTGAGCCGCCAACGACCGAGTCGCACTGGGGCACACTTGTGTGCTGGGCTGTGTCCGTTGAGCACGGATTGGGGGTCGGCCCAATCGGGAGCGTGGGAGGAAAGAGCCATGCGGGACTCCCTTTTTCTGAGAGTGGAGGTAGGAAGGAGCCTCTAGTATCCCGGAGCCGATCGCGCGGCTCAACTACGGACGAATGACAATTGAGTGAAGGTTGCAGGAGAGCCCCGCTGGTGACTTTTACCGCATTTCGTGCATCGCCCCCGCGATGGGATCGATGACGCGATACGTTGAGACTCGCATAACTTGCCGCCCCCAATTCCACGACCGCCCGGCCGCGGCACACGGTTCACGGGACGATTTGAAACGAATGCGCGCGAAATGGAGCGCCGTTCGCATTTCACGTGTGGCGTGTGAGACCGTTTGATAGCGCAACTGAGCAACCGCCAGGAGGCACGACCATGATTCATGAAGTTTCGGGCGACATTCTTTTGACCAAGGCTCAAGCAATTGCCCATGGAGTCGCCCCGAACGATCACTTCGATCAAGGATTGGCTTTGTCACTGCGCGAGAACTGGCCCGCGATGGCCAAGGACTTCCGCCACTACGCTCACCAGAAGGCGCCGAAGCCGGGCGAGCTCTGGACTTGGCACGGAGCGGGCGGAGTCGTCGTCTACAACTTGCTCACGCAAGATGGCGAACATGGACATGGCACGCGGCCTGGCAAGGCGACGCTGCACAACGTTCAACACGCGCTCAAGCATCTTCGCCACGAGCTCGAGAAGGGAGAGGTCAAGAGCCTCGCTCTTCCCAAACTGGCGACCGGCGTAGGTGGACTCGACTGGAATGAAGTCCAGCCGCTGATCCACCAGCAACTGGGCGATTTGCCAGTCGAGATCTACATCTACACCGCGTTCCACAAGGGTGAGCAAGCCGCGGAGAAGGGCTTGGAATAACCTCGAACGCTGGGAAGCAAACCGCGACATCCCGAGTTCGCGTCGATCGTCATTCAGTCCAGGAGTCGCATGGTCGACAGGCTCCTGGACTGATGGTTGTTTCCCGCGGAGGCGGGCTAAGCCAACCAGTGGCCGGCTCGCCTCGGGAAGCGGACTCGCTCTAGAAAAGCGGATAGATCAAGGGAGCGATCACGCTTTGACTCGCGAGCGCTAGCAGCAACCCGAACAGGACGAGCGACACCACGATCGGAATCAACCACCACCGTTTGTTGGTCACGAGGAATTCCCAGAACTCCGCGACGAGCCCAGGCGGCTTTTCGTGGGCTTGCCGTTCGAAGCTGTTGGGGCCGTCTTGTTCGGGCTCAACGGAATTCATGGCGGTTCGCAATTCAAAACGGTCGGAAGTAGGTCGAGGCGGAGGGCGATTCCGGCGTCTCACGCCAATAGCTTCGCCGCGATCGTTCCAATCGCTTGGCTAAGGGATCGTGTCCGAGCCGCCTTCGCAGGATACCAAGGGGTGTGATCAATCCAAAATAGATCACGCCGAGCAGGACGTGGGCCATGACGAACCCAATCGGCCAAGTCAGCCAGGCCAAGCCACGATAGACTCGGTCGATGTGACGCAGCCCGAACGTCGCGACGACGGGCAGCGACAGGGCGAGTGCCACCAAGCCCCATGTCCATGCATCGACGCGACCTCCCGCGAAACGAGCCCCCGCCAAACCTCCCCAAACCGCCAACCAAGCGATGAGAAAGACGATTCGGTCGCGGGTGCTAAGCGTCTCTTTGATTTCAATCAGTGACATGGTCGGCGGCCGTGGCTTGGTGGTGGCGAAGTGGAGGAAGGCGAGCAACGAGTCTTAGTGGTTCCGGCGTCCTCTCAATCCAGATCGAACTTGGCGAGATGAGCCTTTCGCTCCGCTTCCGAAAGCGGTGGCTGTGCTTCTCGCTCGAGCCAGTGCCGTCCGACGACCAGCACGTCGATATGGCTCGCTCGAAAACACCGATAGGCGTCCACCGCGTCGCACACGATCGGCTCGCCTCGCACATTGAAGCTCGTGTTGATCAACACGGGACATCCGGTGCGCGATTCAAACTCGGTGAGTAGATCGTGCAGCAGTGGAGAGCGCTGGCGGTCGACCGTTTGCAGCCTCGCGCTGTCGTCGACATGAGTCACCGCCGGAATCTCGGAACGCGCAACCGCGAGGCGCGCCAGCCCCGTGGCCTGGTCGTCGACGGCCAGCCGGCGCGACGCGGCGATGCTTCCCACGATCAACATATACGGACTGTCGTGGTGCTCTGGGAACGCGAACCAATCCTGGGTCCGTTCCGCCTTGACCACCGGCGCGAAAGGGCGAAACGACTCGCGAAATTTGATCTTCAGATTCATGTCGCTCTGCATCTTGGGCGAACGTGGATCACCGAGAATACTTCGTCCTCCCAAGGCCCGAGGTCCGAACTCCATGCGTCCCTGAACCCATCCAACGACCTTGCCCGCCTCGAGCGCCGCCGCGGTGCGCTCGACAAGCGTTCGGGAATCGGGCAGAGTCTCAAACACCGCGTTGGCTTCTCGCAGCGATCGTGCCGCTTGCTCGTCATCGATTCCCGGACCAAGCCTCGAGCCGCACTGAGCATCGGGCTGTTCGACATCCGGCTCGTAGGCCCCGCGCGGTCGACCGAGTAGCTGATGCCAAACGAACCAAGCGGCTCCTAGGGCTCCCCCCGCGTCACCCGCGGCGGGTTGGATCCAAATTCGCCGAAACGGCCCTTCGCGAAGCAACCGTCCATTCGCGACACAGTTGAGCGCGACTCCACCAGCCAAGCAGAGCGACTCGGCCTGGGTCTGCTGGTGAACGAATCGAGCGCAGCGAAGCACGACTTCCTCGGTCACCTTCTGGATCGACGCGGCGAGATCCATGTGGTGTTCGGTTAGCTCCGATTCCCCGCGCCGAGGAGGCCCGCCGAACAACTGGTGAAACTTGGGACTCGTCATGACGAGCCCGTGGGTGTAGCGGAAATAAGAAAGATCGAGACGAAAGCTTCCGTCTTCCTTCAAGTCGATCAAGTGTTCGCGAATCCGATCGACATAGCGAGGCGAGCCGTAGGGCGCGAGTCCCATGAGTTTGTACTCGCCACTATCGACCTTGAATCCGCAGTAGCTCGTGAACGCGCTGTAAAGCAAACCAAGCGAATGCGGAAACCGCATCTCATGCGTTAATCGAATTCGATTGCCTTCGCCGATGCCCAGCGTCGCCGTGGCCCATTCCCCGACTCCGTCGAGCGTCATGATCGCCGCGCGGTCGAACGGACTCGGAAAAAACGCGCTCGCCGCGTGGGATTCGTGATGAGCCGGCCAAATGATTCGGCCTCGCCAACCTCCCGGCAAGCCTCGCCGTATGATCCGGCCGGTGAAGAGTTTTTGCTTAAGCCACGACGGCATGGCTTTGACAAACGGCACGAAGCCGCGTGGAGCGAATGCCAGATACGTTTCGAGCAGTCGCTCGAACTTGAGCCACGGCTTTTCGTAAAACGCGACATGATCAATCTCGGCGGTCGTCAGTCCCGCCTCACGCAAACAATAGTCAATCGCGTGCTGGGGAAATCGCGAGTCGTGCTTGCGACGCGAGAACCGCTCCTCTTGAGCCGCCGCGACCATCCGACCGTCAACCAATAGGGCGGCGGCGGAGTCGTGGTAGAAGGCCGAGATTCCGAGAATGGCGGTCATCAACAGGAGTCCGTTCGTGGCTCGTGCAATCCTGAATCGTATCGGTCGAGCGCCGCCGCCCATGCGGTTCGTCGCTCCCGTGGCCGCGTCTGTTCAAAGGGCCTTTGGTTTCATGACCCGTTGGTGAATTGGCTGATCGCGGACGCTTCCATCGGTGGCTGGAAGTTTCCGCCGGTAGCGTGATTAAGCGGCCCGCCTCGGCCCGTGACATTGGGGGGCAGCCGTTCATCTTCCTCGGTTTGGAAACCTCCGCGAACCTTTCACCTGTCGGCATTTCAACGACGGGTGGCTTGTTGAAAACTTGACGGAGCAATGGGACTGACGGCATAACTTAGGGCCCCGCCGGACCTTCCGGCAAGTTCATCACGTTTTTCGCGTTGGTTGCACGCCTTCTGAGAGTTCGACATGCGTTGTTCCGATTTGGCTCCTTGCTCGTCAACGAAGCGCGGCCGCGCCTTGGTTGGCATCCTCGCTTGCTTGGTGTTGGCGTCGCTGGTTTCAGCGGCGCGAGCTGATGGCCCGTTGGTGCTCGGCTACGAACGAGTCCACGCGGCTAAACCTCCCTCCGCCGACGCCGGGCGATTGCTACTGTCGGAATTGAGCTGCGCCGCTTGTCACAGCGGTGGCACGCTCGCCGGAGTCGCGGGCCTCGACGCGGATCCGCCGAAACTCGGTCCAACGCTCGACAACGTGGGAGAACGCATCAATGCGGCGTTCCTCGCAGAGTACCTCGCGAATCCGCACGCGGTGCGACCGGGTTCGACGATGCCCGATCTGTTGCATGGGTTGTCGGAGGAAGCCAAGGCGGAAAAGGCGGCCGCGATCGCCGCTTATTTGGCCGGCAATCAACAACCACGAGCCACGCCACCTGCCTCCGCCGCGGTGGAGCGAGGAGCCGCGTTGTTCGGCTCGGTCGGCTGCACGCTTTGTCATGCCGATCCGATGGATGCCGAGAGCCTGGGCATCCCGGTGACTCATGTCGCCGACAAGACCAGCATCCCGGCTCTCGCGGCTTTCTTGCGAGACCCGTTGCAGCATCGTCCCTCGGGTCGCATGCCGCGTCTTGGCCTGAATGATCAAGAAGCGGATGACATTGCGAATTTCCTGTTGCGAGACATTGAAGTACCCGCGGCGCTCCGGTTTCGTTACTTCGAAGGCAACTGGGAATCCCTCCCCGACTTTAGCTCGCTCGAGCCCCGAGACGAGGGCACGGCCACGAGCCTCAACCCGCGTGTCGGGCGGCGTGATAACAACTTTGGCGTGGTGTTCGATTCATTCCTCATGGTGCCAGCGGACGGACGCTACACGTTCTTCTGCGGTTCGGATGACGGAAGCCGCTTGAGCATCGACGGTCAGGTCGTGGCGACGATGGATGGTGTCCATCCGTTGCAGTTCGCGGAGGGAACGGTTGAACTCACGGCAGGTCCTCACGAAATTCAAGTCGAGTTCTTCGAGGCCGCGGGTGGGGAAGAACTACGCGTGGAGTGGCAAGGGCCGGGGTTCAATCGCACGAGCGTCGAGGGCTGGCTCAGCCCGGACGGCAAGCCGGTTCAAGAAGTGGTTCCGCCCGTGGCTGGCGAGGATTTGGTCGAGCAAGGCAAACGCGAGTTTCTCGCGCTCGGTTGTGCCTCGTGCCATCAACGCAGCGACCTATCGGGCGTGGCGGCGATTGAAAAACGTCCTCTCACTCGACTCGATGCGGGTTGCTTGACGGCGGCCCCCGCGGCTCCTCGCTTCGCCTTGAGCGAACATCAAGTCGCATCGCTCGGTTTGGCTCTTCGCACGATCGTGGATGAGGACGACTCGACATCACGCATCGCGCATACGATGGTTCAGTTCAACTGTGTCGCCTGCCATCAACGGGGTGAGCTGGGTGGGGTCGAGCCACGTAACAACGAGATCTTCACGTCGAGCCAACCGGAAATGGGCGACGAAGGGCGGCTGCCTCCGCCGCTCAATGGAGTCGGCGCGAAGCTGCGAGCCGATTGGTTCGCCAAGCTGCTCGATCAGGGCGCTCACGATCGCTTCTACATGGGCGTCCGCATGCCGGGCTTTGGTTCGGCCAACGTGGGGCACTTGGTTAGCGACCTCGAGCAAGTCGATCGACTCGAGGAAACCATCGAGGTCGTTACCGACGAACCGTTGCGGCGATTGCGCGAGGCGGGACGAATGCTCGTTGGCGACCAAGGACAGAGCTGCATCAAATGCCACGTCTTCGGAAATCAGCCTGCGACTGGTATCCAGGCGATCAGCCTGACGACGATGCATCGCCGGCTTAAGGACGATTGGTTCTTGGTTTACATGCTCGATCCCAACGCGCTGCGGCCCGGGACTCGCATGCCTCAATCATGGCCAGGCGGCGCCACGTTCTTCCCACAACTGCTCGATGGCAAAGGCACGACTCAGATTCATGCGGTCTGGGAGTATCTGGCGGAGGGTGAGAATGCCTCGCTTCCCAATGGGCTTGGCAGCGTGGCGGCGGAGCTGGTCGCCGAATCGGAACCGGTGATCTACCGCAACTTCATCGAAGGCGCCGGGCCGCGAGCGATCGCCGTGGGCTATCCGGAACGAGTCAATTTGGCTTTCGACGCGGAACAGCTTCGTTTGGCGTTGGCTTGGCAAGGCCGGTTCATCGATGCCGGTAAGCACTGGACAGGCCGCGGACAAGGTTTCCAACGACCGCTGGGCGACAATGTGTTGCCAATGGCCGACGGCCCTGGAGTCGTCGCCGTCGAGAACTGGGAAGGAGCGTGGCCCAATGCCAACGTCAGGGAATTGGGTGGGCGTTTCAAGGGTTATCGCTTCGACGAACAGCGACGTCCTACATTCCTGTATGAAGTAGCGGGCGCTTCTGTCGCCGATGGTTTCGAGCCGATCGATGACCCGCGGTTTCCTGGACTCCGGCGGATCATCACCGTTTCCGCGGGTGACGGGAACTCCGGCCTAAGCACGGTCTTTCGACTCGCGTCTTCCGGCGAGATCACCGAAACCGACGAGGGTTTCCAGACGGCGGATGGCCTGCGTATCGTCCCGCTCAACGGCACGATGCTCGTGCCTCGCGCGAGCAACGGTCGAGGAGAATTGCTCTGGGTCGTTCCTCCCGGCGGCGAAGGCCAAGCCGTGGTGGAGTACCACTGGTAGGCTCGGCAATTCGATCCGTCGCCTGGTTGCCGTTGAATCACATAACAAATTCCCCTTGAGGGTCCGTCATATGTTTCGCTCGCAAGTTCTCGCGTCTTCATCACACGCGATTCATGGGATCGTTCGTGCCGCGGCATGCGTCGCGGTGTTCAGCTCGGTCGTCTTTGGTGGACTCGCCTTCGCTCAAGACCGGCCCACCGAAAGCGATTTTTACACGATTGAAACCGTGCCGATTCCTCCCGAGTTCTACTTGGAGGTCGGCGCGATCGAGTTTCTGCCGGATGGCCGGATGGCCGCCTCGTCGCGGCGCGGCGATGTCGTGATGTTTCACGATCCGTTGCGAGCCGATGCCTCGGAAATCACTTCGACCCTGTTCGCCTCGGGGTTGCATGAAGTACTGGGACTCTCGTGGCGCGACGGAGCCTTGTATGCGACTCAGCGTGGTGAAGTCACGCGAATGGTCGACGAGAATCAAGACGGCCGCGCCGACTTGCTCGAATGTGTTAGCGATGGTTGGCAAATCGGAGGCGACTATCACGAGTACGCCTTTGGCTCGAAGTTCGACAAGAATGGCGATATCTGGGTGGTGCTCTGCCTGACCGGTTCCTTCTCCAGCGACAATGCCTATCGCGGTTGGTGTTTGCGCATCAGTCCCGACGGGACGGTGACGCCCACTTGCTCGGGTATTCGCTCACCCGGCGGCATCGGCTTTAACGCGGCTGGCGATGTCTTCTATACCGACAACCAAGGCCCCTGGAACGGCACGTGTAGCCTCAAGCATTTGCGGCCCGGTTCGTTCCAAGGTCATCCCGGCGGAAATCGCTGGTACGAATTGACCGATGCGATTGGAGCTCGCCCGCTCGACCCGGTCGACGGGAGCCGCTTCGTGGTCGAAGCCGATCGCATTCCGGAGTACGAACCTCCCTGCGTTCAGTTTCCGTACAAGAAGATGGGTCAGTCGGCCAGCGGCATCGCTTGCGACACGACCGACGGAGCCTTTGGGCCGTTCGCCGGTCAGATGTTTGTCGGGGACCAGACGTTTAGCACCGTCATGCGAGTTTCGCTCGAGCAAGTCCAGGGGCATTACCAAGGCGCCTGCTATCCATTCCTCGAGGGATTCGGTTCGGGAACCTTGGCGGTCGAGATGGCCAAGGACGGAACGATGTTCGTCGGCGGGACCAATCGTGGCTGGGGATCGCGCGGTAACAAACCCTATGCGTTGGAACGGGTGCGCTGGACCGGAGAGACTCCGTTTGAAGTGCTCGAGATGAGCGCTCGCCCCGATGGCTTTGAACTGTCATTCACGCAGCCGGTCGATCCGGAAACCGCTGGGCGACCGGAGAGCTATCAGTTGCCGACCTACACCTATCTCTTCCAGGCCGCCTATGGTTCGCCGGAAGTCGATCATGTCGATTGCCAAATCGATCGTGTGGAGGTGTCGGACGACGGCCTCAAGGTTCGGCTCTTTGTCGACCAGCTCCATCGAGGCCACGTGCACGAACTGCATATGCCAGGTGTGACCAACGCCGCGGGTTTGCCTCTGCTGCATGACACGGCGTATTACACGCTCAACTACATTCCTGAGTGAGGCGACGACCTTCCGAGAGGAAATCAGGTCGACGTACATTTCGGTCCACCTTGCGCCGTTGAACATGGAGATCATCTTCGCGTTCGTGGGTGGTTCGCCCGCTGGTCGATCACGCTTTCTCGACCAATAACGAATGGATGTCGTTGGTCGGGAACGCGATCGGGCGGAGTTGCTCCGCGGAAGTGAGGCGGTTGCCGCGTGTCTAAAGTCGTCCTCTCCCAAGTCGCCCAACAATTCGGCGCCGAGACGGTGCTTGCCGGCATCAACTTGACGGTCAACGCGGGCGAGTTCGTCGCGTTGATCGGCCCATCGGGGTGTGGCAAATCCACGTTGCTGCGGCTCGTCGCCGGTTTGGATCGTCCCGCCGCCGGCACGATTACCGTTGATGGCGTGGATCCCCAGTTCGTGATTCGCTCGCCCAAGTCTCGTGGCGATGTCGCGTTCGTCTTCCAGGAGCCCGCCTTGCTCCCTTGGCGAAGCGTTCGAGGCAACATCCTCCTGCCGCTCGAGATCTTGGGGCGATCGGCGACCACCGCCAATCTGGAGCAGCTGCTGCGAGACGTTGGTCTCTCGCCGAGCGACGGGCGCAAGCTACCGCGAATGCTCTCCGGCGGTATGAAGATGCGCGCTAGTCTCGCGCGGGCTTGGATCACGGGGCCCCGCTTGCTGTTGATGGACGAACCATTCGGAGCTCTCGACGACATGCTGCGAAGCGAATTGGGCGAGCGTTTGGCCGCTCAGTCCGCGAAGCGAGGCAACACCGTGATGTTCGTGACTCACCACGTGACCGAGGCGATTCGCTTGGCCGATCGCGTGCTGATCATGAGCCGTCATCCAGGCCGTATCGTCGAGGAGTTCCGGGTACCGTTCGCTCGACCGCGCGCGGCTGAAATCGAAGGCTCGGCGGAGTTTCAGAACGCGGTGGCTCACGTGCTCAGTCGCCTGCGCGCCGTCAATGATCCGACTGATGCCAAGGAAGTGCTCGAGAGGGAGCTACGATGAACGCCAGCCAGCCTCCTCCCGAATCGGATTCGTACAACCCGCCGGCATTGCGTCCCGGCGAATCCAGCGGCAAGTTCCGTCCAAGCGGGACCTTACTGACGACGTTGCTCGCGCCGGTGGTGTTCGGCGTCCTGGTGTTGCTGATGTGGAGTCTCGCCGTTTGGTATTGGAAGCTCCCCAAGTTAATCTTGCCGACCCCGACCGACGTCCTGAGCGCGGGCTGGGAGCAGCGAGGCTCGTTGTTCCATGCGTTGCTAAAAACGAGTGTTGAAGTTCTGACCGCGTATTTTCTGAGCATCGTCCTCGCGGGCGGGCTCGCGATCTGCTTTGGTCAATCACGGTTGCTACGCAAGGCGGCCTATCCCTATGCGATCTTCTTGAAGACACTGCCGATCATCGCCATCGCGCCACTCGTCGTGTTGTGGATTGGTCAAGGAACGTGGGGAGTCGTCGCGGTCGCTGGAATTGTTTCCTTCCTGCCCATTCTCACCAACACGACCGAAGGCCTGCTGGCCGTTCCCGCCAACTTGCAGGACTTGATGCGACTCTATGGAGCGAGTCGTTGGCAGCGATTGATCAAGGTGCAAATTCCCAACGCATTGCCGATGTTCGTCGCGGGATGCAAAATCGCGAGTGTGGGCTGCGTGCTGGGAGCGGTGGTTGGCGAGATCTTCGTGGGGACCGTGTCGAATCCAGGCCTTGGCTTCTTGATCTACGGCAAGCGAGACTCGGATACCGCCGGGATGTTTGTCGCGATCGCGTTGTCTGGCTTGCTTGGCTTGGCTCTCTTCGGACTGACGAGCCTGCTGGGAGACCGATTGTTGCTTTACTGGCGCGACCCGTCGGTCGATGCGGCGCGGGATCGCTGAGTCGCGAGCTGGAGAGTTCGCTTGAATCATCGAATGGGCTCGCCGCTAATTTGTTTCCCAGGGGAGAGATTCGAGTGACCTGGGAAACAAAGTCAGTCCGTATTCAAAGCCTGTCCGTCAGAAAAGTGAGTCGAGATATGGTTGGGTCGCAACGCACGTTCATCGGTTATCGGCTGAGTCTGATTGGACTGAGTCTGGTCGCGGTGACACTGGTCACTCTGACACTGGGCGGATGCCAGGGCACGTCGAGCGAGGCGACCAATGAATCGGGTCGAGTCAAGGTGCGGCTAGCGCTCAACTGGTTTCCCGAGCCAGAGCATGGGGGCTATTACGCGGCCTTGTTGGGTGGCGACTTCGCGGCGGAAGGGTTCGATGTCGAGATCATTCCGGGAGGTCCGGACAGCCCCGTCATCCCTCGGCTCGTCCGCGGGCAAGTTGAATTTGGAGTCGATAGCGCCGAGAAGGTGCTGATTCAAAGGGGGCAGGGGGCGGATGTCGCCGCGCTGTTCGCTCCGTTGCAGACGAGTCCGCGCTGCATACTGACTCATCGCTCGTCCGGCATCGATTCCTTCGAGAAACTTCGTGACGTGACGATGTCGGTGGGCGTGGGGCAAGCCTATGTGAAGTACCTGCAATCCAAACTTCCGCTTGAGAACGTGCAACTCGTCCCCTACTCGGGACGACTCGGTTTGTTTCTCGGCGACCCCAAGCAAGCGGTGCAGGGGTTCTCGTTTAGCGAGCCGATCCTTGCTCGAGGGCAGGGAGTCGAGGTGAACGTCTTGATGGTTTCGGATCTCGGCTTCAATCCGTACACGAGTTGTATCGTGGTCGACCGAAGCTACTTGTCCGACCATCCGGAGGTCGCGGAACGGTTCGTGCGGGCATGCCGCAAGGGATGGCAAAGATATCTGGCGGATCCCGAGGCGGTGCATGCTGAAATCGCTCGCCTCAATCCCGAATTGGACGCCGCCGCGCTACCCGACGCTCACGCCGCACTCCAGCCGTTGTGTGAGGTAAGCGGAGGCGGTGTACTGGGTGGCATGACCGAGGAGCGATGGACCTTGCTTCGCGACCAACTCGCCGAACTCGAGTTCATCGATCCGCGGGCCGAGGTCTCGGCGGCCTTTGAAAACGTCGGCGCGGATTCGCCATGACGGACCGGAATCGATGAGTGCGGGCGGATGTGGCGGATCTCATGGTCGGACCTCGGCTCGCGAATCGTTCCAGCTCGTTTCCTCCGCCGCGCGATGAAAGTTTCGGTGTGAACATGAACTGCCATCTAGTCGACGTAATGACGGTTGACGGTTTGCGGCTGCATGGAGCCTGGCATTCACCAACGGCTCGCGGTCCCTTGACAGGGCTCGTCGTGTTCACCGTGCACGGAGTGGGTGGCAATTTCTATTCGTCCCATTTGTTTCGAGCCGGAACCGAGCGTCTCAAGGAGCTCGGAGCCCATGTGGTTTGGACGAACAACCGGGGCCACGACGGTTGGACCAGTGGGCCGAATGGCCCGAAGCGAGGTTGCGGCGCGTCGTACGAACAAGTCGCCGATTGCCGCCTCGATTTGACCGCGTGGGTCCGATGGTCGGAACAACATTTGGACGCCACACAGGTCGTTTACTGGGGGCATAGCCTCGGAGCGATCAAGGTGATCTTCGCCTCGAGCGTCGGGCACGAGGAAGCGGATGCGACGGGCCACTCACACGCCGCCAATGCGGCGACCGCCGTCATCGCGAGTTCACCTCCATTGCTCTCCTACTCGCGGCTCATCCAGGAAGCCAAGGGGGAACAACTGATCGCGAACGTGCAACGAGCCGAGGCCGCGCTGAACGAGCACGACGAGGGATTGTTGCATGTCAACTATCCGTTTCGTCTCCCGATCACGCCTCGCGCCTACTTGGACAAGTACGGTCCGCTGGAGCGTTACGATGTGGTTCGCCTGCTCCCGCACGTCACGCGGCCGCTGTTGCTCACGTATGGAGAAATGGAACTGACTCAACCAGCTCCCCCCTTCGCGAACGCCGAAGCACTGTTGGCATCGGCCGCGCGACCCGGCCAAGATTGGCGATGCGAGGCGGTGGCACGAGCCAATCATTTCTACGCCCAAGGAAGCGACGAACTTGCATCGGTCGTCGAGAATTTCCTGTTAGAGTACTGCTCGGGCTAGGCAACGGATCGACGGAATGCGGATTCCGCCTGTTCCGGCCGATTGGCGTTGGCCAGACGACCGAGCCGTCGGAACTTCGATGGGTGGTTCAGTTAGTTGGGACTGTCATCGAGCTAGTAGAGGCTAACAATCCTGGTCCAATCGTGGTTTCCGAACACAGGACACACATCAGTTCTTGGCATAGGTCAGCTGCCCTGCCAACTCGCGAAGTGATGTCGAGAACCCTTCCATCAATATTTCCCGGTTCCGTTAGCCGGTGATGTTTTGCGATTCAATACTGTGAATGAGCCTGACGAAAATCGACGCAATCACCTAGGTTCTCTTCGAACGGCCCTTCGGGAGAGCGAAGAGCGAATTCTTCGTCGCATTTGTCCTGCGCTCAAGATCGAGGATGACATCTCGTTACTCTCGCTTACGCCGCTTCACGAGTTTACGGACCTGTTCCCAGATACTCACATCTTGGCCATCCGGGGACCCGGCTTTGAACGCATTGAATTACCCCCAGTAGGCTCGGTCACGCTCATTGCCTTGAGGCCGTCGAACCCGGATGCGACGGTCGTCGAGCTTTCTCCTCGAAGCAACGGATTGAGGGAAGTCCTTGCATCCAATTGGAACTTGCTCCCAGACTTGTCTCCGGTGCAACTAGCGAAATTCATCCTAACGACACATACGACTGGAGTCGTCGATCACGAAGTCCTGACCGACATGACGAGCCTAGACGCTTCTTCGCGTCGCGATGAGGGCTTTGTGTTGAATCAAAACGCGAGACGGATCATCAATAGTTCGCCAGCCAAGACGTTCACGTCAGTATCAAGCAACAGCTTTTCCATCCATGCCCTGACACTGTACGGTTGGATGCACGAGAAGCAGGAACTAGGCGTCACTGACATCACCGTGTTTAACGACGGTGACTATCAAATCGGCGATCGTCGTACGATTTGCGATCCAGTGTTCGATGAAATCCCGCGAATCTGGTACTAGTTGTCGTGGCAAATCGTTCAAGTCGATCGACTAGCGTCGCAGGGGCCCAGGTCTGCCGAGGAAGAGGTCTGTTGGTGTAAATCGACGAGATCGGAGCCTCACACGAGTCTTGGCGGAACGGGGCGCGGGTACTCCAAGGTAAGGTCTCGATTCCCTCGCGTACCAACGGTCGCTTCAGACCGGGCTGAAGAATTCACGCCGAACCCTACGACGCACGCGAGTGGGCGATCGCGTCGTTACCGAATGAACGTTGACGGCAACGGCCCCGTCAACGCAAGCGTTCGCCGCAGCCGTCGCCCTTGACCTTAGATGTTGCGCTTTCGAGGTTGGGGCTAGACGGAAGTGTTAGTGGTGTAACGAGTTGGTGGCTTGTTCGAGAGGTCTAAGAATCCCTCGCTGACGCTCTTAGATGTTGCGCTTTCAGGCATGCCGCTCGACGGAAGTGTTGGTGGTGTAACGAGTTGATGGCTGGTTTGAGAATGCGAAGAATCCCTCGCTCACGCTTCGGGTTTCCTTTGGTTTTGCCACGCTTTTGAATTGATTGGCCTGGGCGAAGCGTGAAAAGCGCAACATCAAAACCCTTGACCTGGGGCAGGGGCAATTTCAAGCGTATCGAGCGGCCTGCCCGCTTACGACCAGCGTTTCCATCGCGCGTTGCGAGCCCCTTGGGTTTCTTCGGTCCCGGTGGCTCGGTTAGGATTGGCGGTTCGTGCGGATCTCGCCCGGTGGATCTAGATAGGGAATCGCGTTGATGCACCACTCTTCGATAGTTGCGGCCTTGGTGGCCGTCGCCAGTCTCCTTGGCTCGGTCGCGACGACGACGTTCGGAGCTGAGCCTCAGCGGCCGAACATCGTATTGATCGTGGCGGACGATCAAGGCTATGCCGATGTGGGCGTGTCGGGGGCCGAGGGTTTCGAGACTCCGAATCTTGATCGGATGGCTCGGAACGGAGCTCGGTTTACTAGCTTCTACGTTTCGCAAGGCGTGTGTGGAGCGAGCCGAGCGTCGATCATGACGGGGTGCTATGCCAATCGAGTCTCCTGGTTGGGCGCCCCGGGGCCTGGGTTTCGGGGTGGTCTCGCCGCGAGCGAAATGACGATCGCCGAATTGGTGCGCCAAGCTGGCTACGCCACAGCGATTTTCGGTAAGTGGCATCTCGGCAGTCGAATCGAGACCTTGCCCGCCGCTCACGGATTCGACGAGTACTACGGCTTGCCCTACTCGAACGATATGTGGCCCCATCATCCGACTTCGAACTCGTATCCCGACTTGCCCTTGATCGAAGGGACGACGGTCATCGATCCGTCGGTCGATGCCGACGAGCAGCGACGGCTCACCGGCGCCTACTCGCGCCGAGCTGTCGACTTCATCGAACGACATCGCGATCAACCTTTTCTGCTGGTGGTGACTCACGCGATGCCCCACGTTCCGCTGTTCCCCTCGCAGGACTTTGTCGGAAGCTCGGCCCAGGGAACCTACGGCGACGTGATTCAGGAAATCGATGCGGGCGTGGGGCTCATTCTCGATTCGCTCGAGCGAAACAGCCTGACGGATCGGACGCTCGTGATTTACACCTCGGATAACGGTCCCTGGCTTTCCTACGGCAATCACGCGGGGAGCGCGGGGCCGTTGCGGGAAGGGAAGGGGACGGCGTGGGAGGGAGGCGTGCGGATTCCGTGTCTCATGCAAATGCCGGGCGTGATTCCCGCGGGGCTCGTCGTCGATGAATGGGCGGCCACCATCGACCTACTCCCGACCTTCGCCGAGTTGACCGGACAGCCGATGGGGTCGCTCAAGATCGATGGCCGAAGCATTCTGCCGTTGATGAAAGGTGAGCCGGGGGCGACCTCACCGCACGAAGCGTATTGCTACTGGTACGGAACCGAATTGCGAGCCATTCGTAGCGGTCCCTGGAAACTCGTGTTTCCGCACCAATATCGAACGCTGGCCGGAGAACCTGGAGGCGATGGCCAACCGGGGCCCTATCGACAGGAACAATGCGGACTCGAGCTCTATCACTTAGTCGACGATATCGGCGAGTCGCATGACGTGGCCGCGGACAACCCCGAGGTGGTCGAGCGACTCTCGGAACTCGCTGACCAAATGCGGCAAGAGCTAGGCGATAGCTTGCAAGGCGTTCGCGGAAACGAGGTCCGGCCTCACGACACGTTTGAGTAAGTCATTGCCATGTCGGGTTGTCGGTCGAGTCGTTCGCGATGGTGACGGCTCGCGGGTCAGGGGCGAAGCAAAGGGTCTTTAAAGTAGCGAGGGCGAGGATGAAGGCGAATTTCCTGACGCGGATGTGCGGCGGCTTGGCGATGTTCTTGGGACTGGTCGGATGCGACTCGCCTGCCGAGACGGAAACAGCGAACGCGACCTCCGCCCTATCGTCGCCCAACGCCGGCTCCGCCGGGCGCGCGGTGCCTCCGACCACGGAAGGGAACGTCGGAATGATGACTCGCACGGCGACACCTCCCAACTCCATTTCGCCCCGGACGACAACGGAGGGCACCTCCAATGTTCGTTCCACGAATACATGGTCCAAGGATAGTTGGTTGAGGTGGGGCGGCCCCGATGGCCGAATGGTGGCCAGCGACACCTCTTCTGGCTCGGATTCAACGATCGGCTGGTCGGTGGATTGGGAGGCGACTCCGCCTCGAGAGTTGTGGCGCAAGGAAATCGGCATCGGCTTCTCGAGCTTCACCGTCCAGGACGGTCGAGTCTTCACGATGGGACGCGATGGCGATCAAGACTTGATCGTCGCGCTCGATTGGGAATCGGGCGACGAGATCTGGTCGGTGCGGCTTGATGTGCCGCTGTTTGATAACTTGCACGAAGGCGGACCGGGAGCGACGCCCACGCTATTCGAAGACAAGTTGATCACCGTTTCGCGCGACGGTCAGACTCGTTGCCTCAGCCAAGCCGATGGAACCGAGATTTGGCGGGCCGATCTTTCGGAGCTGACCGGAATCGAGCCGCCGGAATGGGGTTTCACGACCTCGCCTTGGGTCGGCCAGCCCGCCGGGAGTGAAACGCGGTTAGCGTTGTTCGAAGTCGGAAGTCTCGTCGCTCTCGACGCGAATGACGGAACACTTGTTTGGAAAACCGAGCCGGCTCAGCCGGGATACGGTAGCCCCACGGTGTTCGACCACGGCGGCCAACCGTATGTCGCGAGCCTCAATAACGAGCGATTGATCGTTTGTCGGCTCCCTGGCGGCGAACAGGTGGCGGCCACCGATTGGGAATCCCGATTTCGCACCGCCGCCGCGAGCCCGTTGATTCAAGGAGACCTCTGCTTCCTCTCCTCGGGTTACCAAGCCGGCTGTGCTCAATATCGATTCGACGGCAGCGGTTTGGAGCTGCTCTACGATAACCGCAACATGTCCAATCACATGAATCCCTGTGTCTTGATCGACGGGACGCTATACGGAATCGACGGGAACTCCGATCGCTCACGCCTATGTCGACTCGTGGCTCTCGATTGGGAAACTGGGGAGGAGTTATGGGCGGAACGGGGTTACGGTTGTGGTTCCGTGGTGGGATGTGGAGATCGGCTTGTCGTCCTTTCCGACGAAGGCCTGCTGGCGGTGGTCCGAGCCCAACGAGACAGGTTCGAGGAGGTAGCTCGTTTGCAGATCCTCGAAGGTCGTTGTTGGACGGTCCCGGTCCTGGTCGGTAATCGACTCCTGGCCCGCACGGCTGCTGGCACAGTGGTGGCTTTGGAACTCCCCCCGGTCACCGCTCCCTGAACGATTGGCGCGGCTTATCGGCTTGGATGTCGCGATTTCAGGCATTGGATCTCACGGAAACGCTGGCGGTGCTCTGAGTTGTTGGCTTGCTCGAGAGTTCGAAGAGTCCCTCGCTCACCAGTCTGTTGACTTAAGCCCGAAGGTTGCACTTCGTGCCCAAGCAACCGGCGTTTTGAGTGCAAGAGCGTTGAGCAGCTGGTGACTAAGCCCCCAAAGGGGGCGCCGCACCACAGCCTAGGGTCAGGAGCCCAAGCGAAGCGCGAGGCGACG
>JAGQPS010000529.1 GCA_020426595.1 Planctomycetales bacterium | reverse complement strand
CGCGAATTCGAGCAGATGGAGATCGAGTTTTTCTGCCATCCCGACACGTCGAAGGATTGGTATCAGTACTGGCGCGACCGCCGGTTCCGTTGGTATCAGGAATTGGGCCTAGCGGGTGAGCGGCTGCAACTGCGCGATCACGACCCCGACGAACTGAGCCATTACTCGACTGGCACGGCCGATATCGAATACGCGTTTCCGTTCCTGCCGCCTGGCGAGTTCGGCGAATTGGAGGGAATCGCGCATCGGGGCGATTTCGACCTGCGCAGTCACATGGAAGGTAAACTCGACCCGAATACTTGCCCGCTGGAAGTGGAGAAAGGCGAAGACGGCAAGCCCAAGTACAAGGGGAGCGGCCGCGATCTGACTTACCGCGATCCGGAAACGAACGAGCGTTTTACGCCGCACGTGATCGAGCCATCGGCCGGGGCCGACCGGGCCACACTGGCGTTTCTGTGCGAGGCTTATTGCGAAGACGAACAGCCCGATGAGAAAGGCAAACTGCAAACGCGCACCGTCATGAAATTCCATCCGCGCATCGCGCCGATCAAAGCGGCCGTGTTCCCGTTGGTGAAAAAGGACGGCATGCCCGAAATGGCCCAGGAGATTTACCGGGCGCTCAAGAAGCAGGTGCCGGCGTTCTACGACGAAAAGGGGGCGGTCGGCCGTCGCTACCGTCGTCAGGACGAAGCGGGCACGCCCTATTGCATTACGGTCGATGGCGATTCGCTCAAGGATCGTACCGTAACGATTCGCGATCGCGATTCGCTCGAACAATGGCGCGTCAACATCGACGACTGTGTTCACGAAATCGTGAAGCGAGTTTCATGAAACCCGCCTTGGCCCAAGTGTCGACGCTCCACTCGTCCTTCGAGGACGATATCGCCGACTATGCAGCCGGCCAGTGCCAGGCGATCGAACTGTGGCTGGGCAAGCTGGAAACGTATCTCGAATCGCATGCCGTCGAAGACGTTCGTAGCCTATTGGCGGAACATCGAATCGCCGCACCGGTAGCTAGCTTTCAGGGTGGGCTGCTGGCGAGCCAGGGCGAGGCGCGTGCCGAGCATTGGTCACATTTTCGCCGCCGGCTCGAATTGTGCCGCGCGCTAGGTGTCGAAACGCTCATCGTCGCGGCCGATGTGCCCGGCCCGCTCAGCCGCCAGGACTTCGATCGCGTCTGCCATTCGCTCGCCGAGGCGGCTCAGGCAGCGGCGACGGCCAACGTGCGGCTCGCGCTCGAGTTCCAAGCCCGCTCGGCATTGATCAATAATTTGGAAACGGCTACGGCGCTCGTCGCCCAAACCGGCGCCTCGCATCTGGGTGTATGCCTCGACCTGTTCCATTACTACACCGGTCCGAGCAAATCGGAAGACCTGCGGCATCTGTCGGCAGCCAATCTGTTTCACGTCCAGGTCTGCGACCTGGCCGGCACGGCGCGCGAACTGGCGAGCGATGCCGACCGCATCCTGCCGGGCGAAGGCGACTTCCTGCTCGAACCGCTGTTAGAGTACCTCGGATCGATCGACTACGACGGCTACGTCTCAATTGAACTGCTCAATCCGCAAGTGTGGCAAGTTCCCGCGCTCCAATTCGGCGAGATCGCCATGACGGCGCTGCGCAAGCTGCTGGGGCAGGCGGACATGCACGCAACCGCGAACAGCGAGTAGATCTGCGATGCAAGGTTCCAGCCTCGGCGACTGGCTCCATCGCCCGCTTGTGCGAACCATGGGCAAGCAATTGGCTGCGGCCCAAACGCCCGATCAGGTGCGGGCCGTGTTTCGGCGGTGGGCGTGGTTGGTGATACCGGCGGCTGGAGTAGAAGCTTCACGCGGTAAGCTAGGCGGCGTGCCAGCGATGAAGCTGACACCGCGGAGCGGTGCTGATAGCGGCGTGCTCCTCTATTTGCACGGCGGTGGGTACTGCTTCGGCACGCCAAGCGGGTATCGGCCGCTCGTTTCGCGATTGGCGCGAGGCGCGCGCATGCAAGCCTTTGTGCTCGATTACCGTCTCGCGCCGGAACACCCCTTTCCCGCCGCGCTCGACGACGCGTTGGCCGCTTACCGCGCACTTGTCGAAACCAATGCGCCGGAACAAATCGCCGTTGCCGGCGACTCGGCCGGCGGTGGTTTGACCGTTACGCTCTTGCATCGCTTGCGCGACGCAGGGCTTCCGCTGCCGCGCGCCGCGGCCCTCCTATCGCCGTGGCTCGATTTGACACATTCTGGCGCAACGATCACCACGTGCGCGGCCACCGAACTGCTCGTTCCCGAGGCAGTGCTCGTGCGTCTGGCCGATTGGTATGCCGCGGGCCACGAACTGTCGGAACCCAGTCTATCGCCGCTGTTTGGACGTCATGAAGGCTTGCCGCCGCTGCTCGTGCAGGCATCGACCACCGAAGCGCTGCATAGCGACGCGCACCGGTTTGCGAATTTCGCGAGAGCGGCGGGCGTCGAGGTTCGCTTCGAAGAGTATGACCGCATGTGGCACGCCTGGCATTTGATGGCGCCGCTCGTAAAAGCGGCGCGCACAGCGATTCGTTCGGCGGGCGAGTTTCTCGTGGATCACTACGAGCCGAAGCGCGGGTCATCGTCGCATTCGTAAAGTGGCGCGGCTCTCCGAGCCGTGAGATGTCGTGAATTCACGGCTC
>JAGQPS010000528.1 GCA_020426595.1 Planctomycetales bacterium | reverse complement strand
CTCTCTACGTGGGTGTGCGATGAGCGGGTCGGTCGTGGTCGGCATCACGGGAGCGAGTGGAGCGGTTTACGCTCGGCGTCTGATTCAGGTGCTCGCTCAATCCTCGTATTCGGTTGATGTCGTGATGAGCTCCGCGGCCCGCGAGGTATTCCTCGAGGAGCTAGGACAAGACATCGACCAGCCGTGGGAGTCCGGCGAATTATTCGGGCTCGATGCGGCGACGATGGCCGAGCGGGTCACTCGGTTTGGGATCAACGACTTTCAGTCGCGGATCGCGAGCGGTTCGCATCTGACTCGCGGGATGGTGGTTTGTCCTTGCTCGGGAACGACGCTTGGCGGCATCGCGACCGGCGCGGGCGGCAATCTGATCCATCGAGCCGCCGAGGTTCATCTCAAGCAGCGGCGTCCTCTCGTATTAGTACCCAGAGAAACTCCGATCTCGCTGATTCATATCGAGAACCTGCGGACCTTGGCGATCGCCGGCGCCACGATCTTGCCGGCGAGCCCGGGTTGGTACCACGGCGTTCAGTCGCTGAGCGACTTGGTTGACTTCATGGTCGCCCGTATCCTCGATCAATTGGGGATCGACAACCAACTGATGCGGCGTTGGGGAGAGCGTTAGATGCCCCGCGGTTCGCTCAATCGATGGACCGATGGTCAAGGCGGTCCCAGTCAACTCCCTCGGGGCGCCGCCGATTCTCAATTAAGGTAGTCTCCGCGTGGATTCGTCCGCTCCTCAATCCGCTCCGCCAGAAAACCCGTCAATCGCCGATGGTGGTGAAGTCGGGAGCTCCCCAGCCGTACCGGACCAGGGCTCGCTACTCGCGCGATTGCTAGGGATGATCCGCTTTAGCCACACTCTGTTCGCGCTGCCCTTCGCCCTCACGGCCGCCTTGATGGCCTGGGCGGCTCCCGCTCCCGATGGCTCCGCCGTCCCGTTCCGTTGGCTGCACCTGGTGGGTCTGCTGGTCTGCATGGTCGGGGCTCGCAGCGCTGCCATGGCCTTCAATCGCTTGGTGGATCGCCACATCGACGCGCGCAACCCACGCACTCAAGGGCGGCATTTGCCCGCCGGCACGTTGAGCGTGCCCGTGGTCGTACTGTTTCTCATCGCGTCGAGCGCGGTCTTCGTTGTTGGCACGCTGTTGTTCCTGCCCAACACGATGCCGCTGCTGCTGAGCGTACCGGTGTTGATCTGGCTTTGCGGTTACAGCTATGCCAAGCGTTTCACCGCGATGGCTCACTTTTGGTTGGGAGTCGCGCTCGCCCTCTCGCCGGTCGCCACCTGGCTCGCCCTACGAGGCGAGTGGACGCTAAGCCATCCAGCCGACTTGCTTCCACCGCTGAGCCTAGCGGCGGTCGTCGTATTTTGGGTGGCGGGTTTCGATACGATATACGCCTGTCAGGATCAGGCTTTTGACGCCGATGCGGGCTTGCACAGCATTCCTTCTCGGCTCGGAGTCGCCGGGGCGCTGCGAGTCGCCGCGGCCTGCCATGCCGTGATGTTCGCTTGCCTGTGGCTGCTCCCTTGGAGTGAGACATGGGGTGGCCCGGAACTGGGGCTCGGGTGGATCCATGCCCTCGGCGCGATCGCGATCGGTGTCTTGTTGTTGTATGAACATTGGATGGTTCGGCCCGACGATCTCGATCGGATCAATGTGGCCTTCTTTCAAGTCAACGTGATCGTTGCCTTCACCCTCTTGGCCACGATCGGCCTCGACTTGTGGCTCTAGCCCGATACAACGCACCGCGTCCTACCCAGCGGATTAGTCGCCGCCATACCGCAGCTCGATGCGCTTCAGCCGCGGCATCTGCGTTGAGTCCCCCAGTCAGCAAAGCTAGGCAATCTAGCCAAGCGATCTGGGTTCTACCGTGAATAGCGAAGTTGCCGGTCGTACGTCGCCGAAGTTAGGTGCGATAGCCGAAGCCACTTGTCGCCATGGAGAACGCGTCGCGTAGTGATGCTCCTGGCATCCATACCCAGATCTTTCGTGATCCTGGGCGGCATGAATTGGGGAGAGTCTCCTCAGGGGCTATTCGGCAATTCGCAGGTCGCCGTCACGACGCGTGGGCACGGACGGCATCTCGCCCCAGAGCTGCGTGGATATCGAGATACCTACGCTTGGAGATCGGGTCATGAAGCGAACTTGGCGTCTTGCTCTGTTGGGCGGAACTTGCGGAATTTTGATCCTGCCGGGGTTGGGCCTCGCCCAGGAGCGAAGCATCCTGTTGTCGCCACCGGCGCGGCCAGTGCCGAACGCGTCTTCCTCGGCACCCTCGCAGTCGCCAAGTTTCCGCGGGAGCGACGGTCTCGAGGTCGTGCAACCCTCACTGAGCGATGGCGACTCGATTCCAACCGAGATCGAGATCGTGACCGTTTCCAACGACGACTTCTCGGCTCCGATTCCTCCGAGTTTCAATACCGCGCCGATCGGCAGTGGCGTACGCCGCGTCGCGAACTCGCAGGAGCGCGTCGCGCGATTTCCCAATACACCCAGCCGTCGCCCGCCGTCCGATTCCGCTGCTCGAGAATTACCGTCTCGTGAAGCTTCCGACGCGGCGCCGACCGAGATTCCGCCTCGTGAGTCCACGCGAATCACCGCTGAGAGGAAAGTCCAGTGGCGAGCCCCGTCGAGAATCGAACTCCACCCTCCG
>JAGQPS010000527.1 GCA_020426595.1 Planctomycetales bacterium | reverse complement strand
GGCCGCGTCGGAGCTAAACGTCGGGAAGCGTTGCGTTTGTGTCGCTCGGCGCTGGGCTCGTGCCTCGTTGATCCGTTCGGCGGCTTCCCAGAGCGAGTAGTTCTGGGTTTCAAGATTCGCGACGATGTGATCGAGCTGTGGGCTATTGAGAGCCTGCCACCAGGCGAGTTCATGGCTCTCCACCGTCGAACCTACACCGACCAATTCCGAATCGCTCTGCCATTGGTCCGGGATGGGAAGGGCGGGACGCGAGAAGTCGGGGCCGACGCGGCAGCCTGTCAGAAGTGCGGCCAGCAATCCATACGACCAAACCAATCCGCACAAATAGACCCAACGTCTTCGCACTCCGAGTCGCGAAAACAAGGGGGACGCGTGTTGGTGTGGGCGGGCAGTCATCCGTGCTGCTCGGCTCGCGGCGGTCGTAACCACAAGGCCAATCCGTGGCCTTTCGGTTACAGACCGAACAGTTGAGTTTGGCGGTCGAATCCACGCAGTAGCGCGCACAGGACCATTCGTCTCATACGCAAGACCCAGCATCGGAGAGATAACTCGCGCCACTTGATCCAGCGGCATGTCGCAGGGCGTATCCGCCCGAGATGGGATGGGATGGCAATCGAGCTGCGGGCCACACCTAATGTTCCGGCTTTGCCGATTGAGCTTGCCGCAGCAGTCGTGCTCGGTCTGTCAGCGATCGAACCGGACTAAACCGTAAAGTCGTCGGCACGCGTGCATTTTGTCTATGGGCGTTTGCGTCGAGAAAACACCGCTTTCGGACCGGATGCGAATGACGCCCATTCAAGGGTCGATGGTCGTTCGCCGGAAAACGCTCTCGTGGAGACAAGAACCACCGGCAAGGAGCGGACGATCGGTCACCCATGCAGGCTTCGAAGTCGAGGACTTGGTCTCGATCACCCCGGCATGATTCGCTCACCGCACCGGCGAACACTTGGAACTCGTGATAGGAGAGTCTCAACAACCGATTGGCTCCCGCGCGCGGTTCGTGACTTAGGTTTGCGTGCGAAGTGCGTCGCGATCCGTCGCGACTCGGACAATTTCCCACCCGCTCGATTCGTCAGGGGCCAACCCATGCCTCATTACACCGCGCCATTCACTTTGGTCATCGCCGCGATCCTGGCGGCGGCTGTTGGATCGAGTGAGTGGGGAGATGTGAGCGCGGTCGCGAACGGGGCATCGACGGAGAGTGACTCCGTGTCTCCAAGGCCCGGGCGGGTTCCCAACGCTTCGACGGCGGCTGGCCCGCGGGAAAGGGAATCCGGGCGCGAGGGACGTTTGAACGAGGTGTCTCGGAAGGTCCGCGAGGTTCCCGGTCTGGTTCGAGCTTATCGAGAGCTGGATCTTTACGCGGCGGTGCCTGGGCTAGTCGAGCGACTCGGCGTTAAGGAAGGCGACCAAGTCGAGCAAGGGGCTCTCATCGCGAGCCTCGAGGACGCCGTGACACGCGCGAGTGTTGAAGTGGCTCGGTTACAAGCCGAGCAATCGGGGTCGGTACGATTCGCGGAATCGGAACTCGCCTATGCGGAATCCCTGCTGAGGCGGATGGAGTCCGCCTTGGCGGCCGATGCTCGTGGAGTGAGTCAGCAGGAGATTGAGGCGGCCCGCGCGAATCACGCCAAGAGCGTGGCCAATCTCAAGATCGCGCGTGAATCGCAGGCCCAGGCCGAGGCTCGATACGAATTGGAGTTGGCTCGACTGGAAAATCTCAGGGTGCGAGCTCCCTTCGCCGGAACGATCACGAAGGTTGAGATCGAGGAAGGGGATAAGGCATTCGAGAACCTCGTTCTCGCCACCTTGATTGACTCGAGCAAACTCTCGGTCGTGCTCTACGTCCCGTGGGAGCATCGCGACCTGTTGACCGTGGGTTCCGAATTCCCCTTGACCGCCGACGCGCCCGTGAATCGGCCGGTCAGCGCGACTCTCGTGCATATCGATCCGGTTCTCGATCCCGCACTGCAAGCCGTGCGGACTCGATGGGAAATCCCCAATGACAAGGGAGAGCTTCCCGTTGGGTTTCTCGTCCGATTCGAGCCGTAATCTCATGGTGTTCCGTGGGCTGTCCGCGCTGGTACTCCAGAAGCCCGGCTGATTCCAGCATGGATTGCTGGCCTCGAATCGTTGAAGCACGGAGAGGTTCGTTCGGTCCGCGGAATCCTGAGGCCTGAAGCGTGGGCCCTTTAGCTCATTGCTACGAAGGGTACCTGGCCCCACTCACGGAGTTTCGGTTGTCCGCGGGGGAGTTGCCGCCGTCGACTCTATCGTGACTTAACCTTCCCCCGCGATGCTGCGCGCCGCCCCCTCGTAGCGTTTTTTACGCACGACGGAGGAGGCCTGAACCCCTTAGCTGGTCCGTTCCCCATGGAACTCACCTGGGTCGCGCGCATCGCGGCAAGAGTCGGTGCTTTAGGCGCGCGAGTCGAAGGGAAGTTGTGATGGCGGATGACCAAACGAAGAAGTCGTGGTGGAAGAGCCTCTTGCAGGGTGCGGATAAGCCGACCCCCGCGACCCCCGCGCGCGAGGACGAGGCCGAGCTCTATATCACGGATCTCGAACCGCGCATTCTCATGAGCGCGACGTGGATTGATCCGACGACTGGCGCCACGATCGTCAGCGAAACCTCGGAAGGCGATTACTTCGAGGGAAGCTCCGGG
>JAGQPS010000526.1 GCA_020426595.1 Planctomycetales bacterium | reverse complement strand
CCTCGATGGGCGTCTCACGGCCGCACGATGCGGCGAGACTGATTAAATCAACCAGCCCGGTGAGCGAGGGATTCTTCGACTTCTCCTACAAGCAATCAACCCGTTACGCCAGCGACACGTCAGTCCAACCCCACCCCTGAAACCGCGACACCAACAGGCGTCAGCCAAGAAATCTGCCCCAATCCCCGCCTGACCAAGCTCGTCGCCACCCCATATTCCCCCGTCCTCTCACTACTTACTTGGCCACATACCAAACCGACAGACCCGGGGCTTTCCGGTCGCTTCCCACCATCGCGAAAAAACTTTAGCCGTGTCTGCAAGAGTGGTCCCTGATCACTCCTATCCCTGGATGTCCTCGCTACGCGGGGCGGTGTTCTTCATCCTGGGAGTAAAGTCATGAAAACGATCCATACGATGTTGCGTTGGTTTGGTTGGTCTCGCCGCAAGACGACGTTGAAGGACGTGCAACCCGAGCAGCTGCGGCGCGAACGACTGCATGTGGAGCGAACCGAGGTCAAGCTGACTCGAGAAATCGAGGAGCTGGAAAAACAAAAGGAGGAACTGTTTCGCAAGGGAGTCGACGGGACTTCCGATCGCCAACGAGTTCAGATCGCTCGCAAGATCAAGCAGTTGGATGCCCAAGTGCAGGCCAAGGACCGCCAATTGGCCTTGGTGGCGAAGAACCTGCAGGTGCTCAACAGCGTCGCTCAGTTGAAGGAAAACGAGCGCATCCTCAAGGACCTGGGGATGGAAGGGGTCGTCAACAAGATGGACCTCGGCGAAGTCCAATCCTATATCGAGAGCGCGACGGTCGAGGGTCAGTTCCAAATGGAGCGATTCACTCGGCTGATGCAATCGGTTTCGGATGCCGAGAGTCTGTACGAGTCCGACGAGGACGACTCGGAAACCCAGGCGATCCTCGACATCATGTCGGCTGCCTCTCGTGGCCGCACCGACACCAACATTCGCGATGGCCTGTCGCAGGTCGATCAGCTTCTGCACAAGGTGCCCACCGACAGCTGAGCAAGCGAGGCGGTCTCTGGCTTCACCCCAGGTGGTCACTCAGGAACCGAGCCATTCCGAAGCCCAACGCTTCGGATGGCTCTTTGGGAGTTTCGTGATGTTGGATCTCAGTCGTAGTATTCGGGGCTTGCTTGACGGTGCGATCGAGCAGGCTCGTCGGGCCCAGGCCCAGCAACATTGGGAGTCGGCCGCGAACGCTTGGGACGAAGCGGCGCGGCTCTCCCTGCGGATCGCCGACTCGCTCAGCAGCGCCGAGGACCGAGAGCTGCGCGTCCGCTCCGCCCAGGAGTTTCGGGCTTGCGCCAAGAAGCTGCGTGACCGAGCCCACGGCGGCGGAGAAGCCGCGACCCAGCCGGACAAGCTCGGAATCGCTCCGACCTCGGAATTGACCGCGGCCATTCAGTCGCTACGTCATCGCTCGACGATCGGTTGGGATCAGATCGCCGGATTGGACGAGACGATTCGCACGATTCAATCGGCGTATGCCCTGAGCCTGGCACGGACGCCCCATGGCGTCGAGCTAAAACCGGCTCGCAATCTGCTCTTCTACGGCCCGCCGGGCTGTGGCAAATCGTTGCTCGCGGCCGCGGCAAGCCACGGCCTCGACGCGGCGTTCTACAACGTGTCGGTGAGTGGGTTGGTGTCGAAGTGGTTTGGCGAATCGGCCAAGCTGGTGACCGAGCTGTATCGGGAGGCGAGACGACAAACGATCAGCGTCGTGTTCCTTGATGAAATCGATGCGTTGGCGGCGCGACGCGACAGTCTCGACTCCAATGCCTCGCGGCAGATCCTGTCCAACCTGCTCGCCGAGCTGGATGGGATGGCTACTAAGGACCACTCCAGTGTGGTCTTGACGATCGCGGCGACGAACGCGCCTTGGGATCTCGATCCAGCGATCCTTAGCCGCTTTGCTCGCCAAATCCATATTCCGCTCCCCGATGAGCACGCCCGTCGGCAGTTGTTGGAGTTGCACCTGGAGCAACGTGGATATGAGCTACAGCCATCGCGCGATGGCGTGGCAGCCGCGACCGACGGGCTGAGCGGTCGCGAGATCGAACAGTTCTGTCAGGGGTTGACCGAGCGCATGCTGTGGCGGGAGAACCCCGATCTTTCCGCGCTTGCGAAACTCGGTCGCGACGCGTTGGAGAATTATCAGGTAACGATTGGCCCCATCACGGCCGACGACGTCCAGCACGAACTCAGTCGCGCGACCCCCAAGACACCGGCCGAGCTTTTGCGGCGCTACCGGCAGTGGCGCAGCGAGTCGTAGCAACCGGTTTCGGTTGAGCTCGAAACAAGTCGGTAATGATGAAACAACAAACTACAAGCGAGTCGAACCATGTCCCTCTTGAAGCAACTGTTCCAAAAAAAGTCGGTCCGTGAGATGGAATCGAAGCTCCGATTCCGACGTGGTAAGGCGCGGATTCAGAAGTATGTGCAAGAGGCGCGGCGTTCGGCCGAGCGTTATCGCCAATTGGCGAGCGATGCCTATCGCCTGGGCGATACCGAACAGTTTCGCCTCATCGGTTCGCACTACTTGCGTCTGCGACACACCATTACCCGGTGGGAACGCTTCTTGGTGAAGCTCGAAGCGCTCGAGCTACGTCGCAACGAAGTGTCGGCGACCAAGGATTTCCTCGTGAG
>JAGQPS010000525.1 GCA_020426595.1 Planctomycetales bacterium | reverse complement strand
GTCTCGTCTGAGGCGACAAGGGTCGTCTTCCGCTTGGCTTGTCGGCGTGACCTTGGAGCAACGCCTTATGCGCGCACGGCGGCGACCGCCCGCGTGGAGTCTCGATTTGCTTGTCGTTCGGTCTCTACCACCGCGGAACAGCGCTGTGGGAAATCTTCAGGCTTGAAACATCTCATCGCCGCGGCTCATGACCAACATTTCGGGCGGAACCCTTGCTGACTCAGGCCCTCGCGATGTGGCCAGTCCAAGGGGCTGTATCCGGCGGTTGAGTTGTCGATGACCGAAGCGACTGAATCCCCATCATTGAAAGCACCGGACCCGACGTTTGTTGGGCGACCGAGCGAACGGCTGTTCAGCCCGTGGATCGCGGGAACCGCCGTGGGGGGGATGTTGTTTGTCACCGCCGCACTTTGCATTTGGATCGCCTGGTCGGCGGGCTACTACGCGTTCAAGGGTGAGTTTCGGGAGAATCTCGTCTCGTTGGCACAGGTCGCCGCCTCCGAGGTCGACGCCGAACTCCACAAGCAGATCACGAGTCCCGAGCAGCAGGAAAGTCCCGAATTCCACAAAGTGGCTTATCCGCTTAAACGCATGCTCACCTCGGTCGATTCGTTGCGTTACATCTACACGGCGATCGAGCGTGACGGCCAGGTCTACTTCGTCGTCGATTCCTGCGAACCTGGGGATCACGATGGAGACGGTCGCGATGATCAAGCGAAGATCATGGAGCTCTACGAGGACGCCGACGAGGTCATGGTCGGTTGTTTCTCGACGCAGTCCGCCGCCGCGACTCCGAATCCTTACACGGATGAGTGGGGAAGCTTCGTTACGGGCTACGCCCCATTCCATGATGATGACGGCAACTTCGTTGGGCTTGTTGGCGTCGATGTGACGGCCGACGAATACAATCGTCACTTGGCATCGATGGAACGAGCCGCTTTTACCGCTTTGATTCCGGCGATGCTGATTTCAATCCTGGTCGGCTTCGTCGTGGGTGTGACGGAACGAGTCCGTTACCGGGATCGAGCCGCTAGGGGGCGTACCGAGTTGGAACTCGTCGCGCGCAGCGAGGAGCTGCAACGAGTCAACGAGGATCTGCGACGCTCGGAAACCTCGGCTCAAAGCGCCAACCGCGCCAAGAGCGAGTTCCTGGCCAATATGAGCCACGAGATTCGCACCCCCATGACCGCGATCATTGGCTTCGCCGAGATGTTGCAGGACCGAGCCTTCGACGAGTCGTCCGAAAAACGTGACGAAGCGATTTCGACGATCGTGAACAACGGCCGTCATCTCTTGGCGCTGATCAATGACATCCTCGATCTATCCAAGATCGAAGCGGGCAAGATGACGCTGGAATGGATCGCGCTCAATCCGGCGCACGAAATCAAGGGTGTGTTCACCGCGTTGGCGGGGCGAGCGGAATCGCAGCGGCTGAATTATCAGCTTGAGTTCGCGAACCGACTGCCTAAGTCGATGATGTTTGACGTGGTGCGAGTCCGCCAGATTCTGGTGAACCTCATAGGCAATGCCATCAAGTTCACACCGCAGGGCCAAGTCACGGTGACTGCCTCGTTCGATATCGAGTCCGAGGAATCGGCTTGGTTCCGCGTTCGGGTCAAGGACTCCGGTATCGGCATGAGCGACGAGCAGCTCAAGACGCTGTTCAAACCATTCCACCAGGCCGACACTTCGATGACTCGGCGTTATGGCGGAACCGGCTTGGGTCTGAGCATCTCGCAACGACTCGCGCAACTCTTGGGCGGTCAAATCGTCGCTCATTCCCAGCCTGGCGAGGGAAGCACCTTTGTTTTTGAAATGAAGGTGGACCCGAGTGCCGTTAGTTTTGACGCGGATGCGTCCTCGATCTCGGCATTGGATTCAATGGAGATGCAGCGATTGTGGGAGCAAGCCTCGCAGCTCAACGAGCTCCTCCCGCCCGAACCGGCCAGCCCAATCGCCGCGGCGAATACGCCACGCGCGGAAACCACCCCGGAACTACCGCTCGCGGGAGTACGTATCCTCGTGGCCGAGGATGGTCCCGATAACCAACGGTTGATTCAGCTCCTATTGCGCAAGGCGGGGGCCGACGTGACAATCGTCGAAAATGGGGCATTGGCGGTCGCCGCCGTGCTCCAGGTAAGTCTGTTGGGAGCGCTGGAAGAGATGGAATCAGGCACCGCCGATGGACTCTTCGACGTCGTGTTGATGGACATGCAAATGCCGGTCATGGATGGATACGAAGCGGCCAACACGATCAAACAGGCTTGCCCACAACTACCGATCATCGCACTCACGGCTCACGCCATGAAGGGTGAACGGGAGAAGTGTGTCGCGGCGGGCTGCGATGAATACTTGACCAAGCCGATCGATCGCATCCGGCTCATCGAGACCACCAAGCGATTCGCGACCTGCCAGCTGACCCAGCATTCCAAACCGGTCGCCGAGCCCGCGGCACCCAATAACGCCTGATCGCCGCATGACGGAGTGCCTCGCGGGCCTCGCTCGTCATCGCCCGGCACCCCTACGGTCCCTCTCCCGTCATGGAACTTTCCGGAGCGAATGCCGACACTCATGCGGCTCGGTTTGGGAGGCCGCTTCTTGTTTGATCGCCGGCGGGCGACAAAGTCGGCTTGCGCTCCGCGAGAGCGTGCTACGCGTCTCCATGCACGGCCTG
>JAGQPS010000524.1 GCA_020426595.1 Planctomycetales bacterium | reverse complement strand
CTGTTAATCACTTGTGGCCCAAAGGCTTCGTCGATGGTAAGCACTGATCCAATCGGAATCATTTGCCCGTTGGCGTTACGCACGCGCAGGCGATATATGTCGTCAGCCGAATTGCGGAATTGCGGCTCAGCTTGAAGACGGACCTGATAGGTGCGACCAAACTTGTTAAAATCGTTGGCATAAAACGATCCGAGATTTGCCTGCAGGGTGCTGAATACGTCATCGAGGTCCAAGTCCAGCTTTTGTGCTTTTACCCGATCCACATCAGCGAACAATTGTGGGACACCCGCACGAAACGTCGTCTGCATGGGTCCGAGCTCGGGCCGACTTTGTGCGGTCTGGATAATCTCTTGAAGTCGTTGGAACAATTCTTCTCGGCCCACGCCGGCGCGGTCTTCGATCTGGATCTGAAAACCGCCTGAACTCCCCAGCCCTCGGATTGCAGGTGGGACGATCGGGAAAACCACGGCCTCGTGAAGTTGTCCCATCTCCTGTCGCAGCCTGGCGACAATCGCCTCTTGCTTGAGTTTCGAGTCATGACGTTCGCCCCAGTCCTTGAAAACGGCGAAGGCCGTCGCGGCATTAGGGGCGGTCGTACCATCCAGAATCGAAAGCCCGCCGAGAACGAGCCAATTGTCAATCGCCGGCTCATTCGCAAACACTTTGTCCAGCTTGTCCACTACCGCCCTGGTCCGTTCCTGCGATGCACCGTCGGGCAGTTGAACGCTCACTAAAACATATCCCTGGTCCTCTGTCGGTAGGAATCCGGTTGGCAGAGAGAAATACCACCAGCCGGTGCCAGCTATCAGCCCGAAAAACAGTAGCATCCCTAAGAAGGCCACCCGCAGGAACTGGCCAAGAAAAAACACATAGAGGCGCTCCACCCAGCCATAGACTCGATTGAATGCCCGAACGAAAAGATTGCGTTTTTCTGGCAACGGACGCAGATAGGTCGCACACTGCACCGGCTTCAGCGTCAAGGCGTTAATCGCGCTGAGGATGGCAGTCGCAGCAATTGTTAGTGCGAACTGTCGGTAGAGTTGCCCGGTAATGCCGCCGAGAAAGGCAGCAGGAAGAAATACGGCCGTAAGAACTAGCGTGATGCTAATGACCGGCCCCGTCATTTCTTCCATCGCCTTGATAGCAGCGTCGCGCGGCTTGAGCCCTCGCTCGACATGGTGCGCCGCGTTCTCCACGATGACAATGGCGTCATCGACGACGATCCCAATCGCCAGCACCAAGCCGAACAAGGTTAGGAAGTTGATCGTGAAGCCCAAAAGCGGCATAACAGCGAACGCGCCGACGATCGTCACCGGAACGGTTGTGGCGGGTACCAGCACTGCACGCCAGTCGTGCAAAAAGACGAGGATTACCAGTAGGACGAGGACGCCAGCTTCGATCAAGGTATGGTACACTCCCTCGACGCCCGCCTCGACAAACTTGGTAGTATCGAAGGGAATGTTGTAGTCCAAACCAACTGGAAAATCCTGCTTGAGTCGCTCGATGGACTCGCGAACATTCTCCGCTACTTCCAGAGCATTCGCGCCGGGTAACTGGTAAATAAGAATACTCACGGCCGGGGTGCCGGATCGGACACTAAAGGAATCGTACGATTGGCTTCCCAGTTCGACGCGGGCGATGTCGCGGAGGTATGTAACTCGTCCTTGCTGCTTCTTGACGACAATCTCTTCAAATTGTTCAGCATCGCTGAGCCGGCCGATCGCTGTCACGGGGAGCTGAAGCAACTGATTTTCCGGTGCGGGAGCCTGCCCAATCTGGCCAGCAGCCACCTGGACGTTCTGGTCGCGCAAAGCGGAGATCACGTCCTGAGTAGTTAAATTGCGTGCGCTGAGTCTCTCGGGATCGAGCCAGACCCGCATGCTATAGTCCGTTCCCCCTCGAACAACCACATCACCTACTCCTGAAACACGGCTCAGCTCATCGCGCAAACGCAGGGTCGAATAGTTCGCCATGAAAAGGCTGTCGAATGTCTCGTCTGGAGAAACAAGCGAGATTACCAGGATGATGTCGGTTGATTGTTTCTTGACAGAGATACCCTGGCGGCGTACTTCCTCCGGTAGAAGTGGCTCGGCGATCGCGACGCGGTTTTGAACCAGTACTTGGGCGGTGTCAAGGTCGACGCCGATGTCAAACGTGACAGTTAGCGCGTAAGAACCGTCTGCCGAGCAGTTGGACGACATGTACAACATACCTTCAACACCGTTGACCTGCTGCTCGATAGGTGCGGCGACGGTTTCCGCGACGACACGGGCGTTGGCCCCTGGATACACAGTTGTGACCTGCACGGTCGGTGGAGTGATCTTGGGATACTGTTCCACCGGCAGGTTGAACATCGCAACGACGCCAAGGATTACCATAATGATGGCAATGACATTCGCGAAAACGGGGCGGTCGATGAAGAATTTGGACAGCATAGGTTTACCTTAGAATTCTATTGCATCCACAAAGCGGAACGCTGTAAGCCAAGTTCGAAGGCGCAAAGCGAGGACTTGGGTCACTGAACATCCCGCCGTGACGCTTTGGTGGGTGCCGCAACTTTCACAACCTCTTCTGGCTGCACTAACTCCGGTGCTACCTTGGCGCCAGGACGTGCTTTTTGCAGGCCACTCACGATGACCCGATCGGTGGCGGTCAATCCTTCGCGAATCGACAGGTATCCTCTGTGCTCCATGTTTATTTCGATCTGCACGGGGCG